>NZ_JXQX01000008.1:0-55384 GCF_000834175.1 Microbacterium sp. MEJ108Y
AGCCTCACAGCGCCGATGGTACTGCAGGGGGGACCCTGTGGGAGAGTAGGACACCGCCGGACTTCTTTTATACAGAAAAGCCACCCAATGTTGGGTGGCTTTTCTGCGTTAACGTGCGTGCGAGATGCGAGTGCCTCGACTGGCGCGGCACTCGCATCGCTGCGAGATCCGCTATCGCTTGAGCCGTGACTCGAGCACGGATGCAGTCTCGCGGACAGCGGCTGCGAGCACGGTCTCGTCGAGATCCGTCCCCGCCCAGGTCACCGCGACGGCGGCTACGGGCCAGCCCGCGTGATCGCAGACGACCGCGCCGACGCTGCGCAGGCCCTCTGCCACCTCGCTGTCTTCGGTGGCATAACCTCGTGCACGCACCGTGCGCAGCAGCTCGCGCAGGTCGCTCGGCTTCCGAGGCCCGAGCCCGGTGCGGTCGGGAAACGCTGACGCACTCGGGTAGAGAGCTCGCACCTGCTCTCGGGGGAGCGCGGCCAACATCGCGCGCCCCGACGCGGTCAGGTGGGCAGGAAGCCTCACTCCCACATCCGTGATGAGGGCCTGGCGTCGTGGGGCCCGCTCCTCGACGATGTAGAGCACGTCGCCGCCGCTCATCACCGCGAGGTGCGCACTCTCGCCGAGGCGGTCGGAGAGGGCGGCGACGAGTGGGCGCCCCAGACGCGCGAGTGGCTGCTGTCGCGCATACCCGCCGGCGAGCTCGAACGCAGAGGTGCCGAGACCCCACCGTCGGTCCTCGCGCAGGTGAAGCACGAATCCGTGCTCGGCGAGGGTGGCCAGCAGGTGATAGACGGTCGAGCGCGGCAGCTCGAGTTCGCGAGCGATGGCTGATGCGGCGACCGGGGCCGGCCGCCCGGCGAGGTATCGCAGGATCCGCAGCGTGTTGTCGGCCGCCGGGACCTGTGCTGCGGCATCCGTTCTGTCTGGGATCACAGACAAAGGATCCCACGAACCGCTGTCGCCCGCGACCCTGCGGGTGTGGAATCGAGACATGACCGAACTGTCCTCCGTCCTCGTCGGCGATGCCCCACTGAGCCACGCCGATGTCGTCGCGGTCGCCCGCCACGGTGCGCCGGTGGCGATCAGCCCCGCAGCCCTCGCCCGAGTGGCGGACACACGGCGGGTGATCGACGGACTGGCCGCCGATCCGCACCCGCACTACGGCGTCTCCACCGGATTCGGCGCGCTCGCTACGACGTTCATCGCTCCGGATCGCCGGATGCAGCTGCAGGCCAGTCTGATCCGCTCGCACGCGGCCGGCACCGGCGCGGAGGTCGAGCGCGAGGTCGTGCGCGGTCTGCAGCTGCTGCGCCTGCAGACCTTGACCTCTGGGCGGACGGGCGTTCGCCCGGTCGTCGTCGAAACCTACGCGGGGCTGTTGAACGCGGGCATCACACCCGTCGTTCGCGAGTACGGCTCGCTCGGCTGTTCGGGCGATCTTGCTCCCCTCGCGCACATCGCCCTTGCTGCGATGGGCGAGGGTGACGTCCGCGTGGCGGATGGCGAACTCGTCGCGGCATCAGCGGCGCTCTCGGCCGCCGGCATCGAGCCGCTCACCCTCGTCGAGAAGGAGGGGCTGGCCCTCATCAACGGCACCGACGGCATGCTCGGGATGCTCGTGCTGGCGCTGCACGACCTCGAGACCCTGCTGCTCACCGCCGACATGGCCGCGGCGATGTCGGTCGAATCGCAGATGGGCACGGACGCCGTGTTCGCGGCCGACCTCATGGCTCTTCGTCCGCAGTCGGCACAGGCGGAATCGGCCTCGAACCTGCGGTCGTTCCTGCGGGACTCGCCGATCGTGCACAGCCACAAGGGGCCGGAGGACGGCCGCGTGCAGGACGCGTATTCGCTGCGCTGCTCGCCCCAGGTGCACGGGACCGCGCGCGACACGATGGGCTATGCCTCGATGATCGCCGAGCGAGAGCTCGCCAGCGTGATCGACAACCCGGTCATCACTGTCGACGGCCGCATCGAGTCGAACGGCAACTTCCACGGCGCACCCGTCGCTGCCGTCCTGGACTTCCTCGCGATCTCCGTGGCTGACGTCGCGTCGATCTCGGAGCGCCGTACAGACCGGGCGCTCGATCCGGCACGCAACCACGGCCTGCCTCCGTTCCTGGCCGACGAGGTCGGCGTCGACTCGGGACTGATGATCGCTCAGTACGCCTCCGCGGGCATCGTCTCGGAGCTCAAGCGCCTCGCCGTGCCGGCATCCGTCGATTCGATCCCTTCGTCGGCGATGCAGGAGGATCACGTGTCGATGGGCTGGGCCGCGGCCCGCAAGCTCCGTCGGGCGATCGACGGACTCGGCCGTGTCATCGCCATCGAGATCCTCACCGGCGCCCGCGCGCTCGACCTGCGCGCCCCGCTGCAGGCAGGCCCTGCGACCGGTGCCGTGCGCGATCTGGTGCGCACCGTCGCCGCAGGACCAGGACCCGACCGATTCCTCTCCCCAGACATGGAAGCCGTGACCGCACTCGTGCAGTCCGGCGCAATCGCCCGCATCGCAAAGGAGCACGCGCATGACTGACACGACGACCCCCGAGTCGACGACGACGACCGCGACGGGACCGCGCGTCGTTCGCGCCGCCCGCGGCAACCACCGCACGGCCAAGAGCTGGGGCGCCGAAGCCGCCAAGCGCATGCTGATGAACAACCTCGACGCCGAGGTGGCCGAGCATCCCGAAGACCTCGTCGTCTACGGCGGCACCGGCAAGGCGGCGCGCAGCTGGGAGGCGTACGACGCGATCGTCCGCACCCTCGACGAGCTCGAGCCGGACGAGACGCTGCTCGTGCAGTCGGGCAAGCCGGTCGGCGTCTTCCGCACGCACGAGTGGGCGCCGCGAGTGCTGATCGCGAACTCGAACCTCGTGGGCGACTGGGCGAACTGGCCCGAGTTCCGCCGGCTCGAGGAGCTGGGGCTGATCATGTACGGGCAGATGACCGCGGGGTCGTGGATCTACATCGGAACCCAGGGCATTCTGCAGGGGACCTACGAGACGTTCTCGGCCGTCGCCCGGTCGCTCGGCAGAGACTCGCTGAAGGGCACGCTGACTCTGACCGGCGGTGCCGGCGGAATGGGTGGCGCGCAGCCGCTGGCGGTCACCCTCAACGACGGTGCCGTGCTCATCGTCGACGTCGACGAATCGCGCCTCGCCCGTCGTGTCGAGCACGGCTACCTCGACGAGTACACGACCGACCTCGACGCGGCGATCGCCCGGGTCGTCGCGGCGAAGGACGCCGGCGAGGCCCTGTCGGTCGGCGTCGTCGGGAACGCGGCGGAGGTCTTCCCCGAGCTGCTGCGCCGCGGTGTGCCGATCGACATCGTCACCGACCAGACCAGTGCGCACGACCCGCTCGCCTACCTGCCCGTCGGCATCGCAGTCGCCGAGTGGAAGGCAGAGGCCGAGCGGGACGCCGAGGAGTTCACCCGCCGCTCGCGCGAATCGATGGCGCAGCACGTCGCCGCGATGGTGGCCTTCCAGGATGCGGGGGCCGCGGTCTTCGACTACGGCAATTCGATCCGGGCCGAGGCCCAGCTCGGTGGCTTCGACCGCGCCTTCGAGTTCCCCGGTTTCGTGCCGGCGTACATCCGCCCGCAGTTCGAAGAGGGCCGTGGGCCCTTCCGCTGGGCCGCTCTCTCGGGAGATCCCGAGGACATCTACAAGACCGATCGTGCGATCGCCGAGCTGTTCCCCGAAGACAAGGCTCTGCATCGCTGGCTCGAGAAGGCCGGCGAGAAGGTGCACTTCGAGGGCCTGCCTGCCCGCATCTGCTGGCTCGGCTACAAGGAGCGTCACCTGGCGGGCCTCAAGTTCAACGAGATGGTGGCCTCCGGCGAGCTCGCCGCCCCGATCGTGATCGGCCGCGACCACCTCGACTCGGGTTCGGTCGCCTCGCCCTATCGCGAGACCGAGGCCATGAAGGACGGGTCGGATGCCATCGCCGACTGGCCGCTGCTGAACGCGCTGCTCAACACGGCATCCGGCGCATCGTGGGTGTCGCTGCACCATGGCGGCGGCGTCGGGATCGGCCGCTCGATCCACGCCGGCCAGGTCACCGTCGCCGACGGCTCGGCGCTCGCCGCCGAGAAGCTCGAGCGCGTGCTCACCAACGACCCCGGCACGGGCGTCATGCGACACGTCGACGCGGGGTACGAGCACGCTCGCGACATCGCCCGCGAGCGCGGCCTGAAGGTGCCGATGCTGTGAGCACCTCGCTGATCACGAACATCGCTGAGCTGACGACCAACGTCGGCTCATCCGACGGTGACCGCTTCGGCACCCTCGTCGAGGCGGCCGTTCTCCTCGACGGCGAGCGAATCGCCTGGGTCGGCTCGGCCAACGACGCACCCGATGCCGACGAGATCGTGGACGCGGGCGGACGTGCCGTCATCCCCGGGTTCGTCGACAGCCACAGCCACCTGGTGTTCGGGGGCGATCGTGCCGCCGAGTTCGAGGCGCGGATGGCCGGGCAGAAGTACGCGGCCGGCGGCATCCGCTCGACCGTCGCGGAGACCCGAGCGTCGAGCGACGATCAGCTGCGCGCGCGCCTGCGGGTATTCGTCGACGAACTGCTCGCTCAGGGCACCACCACGATCGAGATCAAGAGCGGCTACGGGCTGAGCGTCGCGGACGAAGAACGTCTCGTGCGCCTCGCTGCCGAGGTCACGCCGGAGGTGACGTTCCTCGGTGCCCATGTGGTTCCCGCGGACTACGCCGGCCGTGCCGACGAGTATGTCGACCTGGTGACCGGGCCGATGCTCGACGCCTGTGCACCGCATTCGAAGTGGATCGACGTGTTCTGCGAGACCGGGGCGTTCTCGGTCGAGCAGTCGCGGCGGGTGCTCGACGCCGGCATCGCGAAGGGACTGATGCCGCGCGTGCACGCGAGCCAGCTCGGCCCGGGTGACGGAGTCCGTCTCGCAGTCGAGCTCGGCGCGGCATCCGTCGACCACGGCACCTACCTGACGGACGCCGACATCGCAGCGCTCACCGGATCCGACACCGTGCTCACCCTGTTGCCCGGGGTGGAGTTCTCGACGAGGCAGCCGTACCCCGACGCCCGCCGACTCATCGACGCGGGAGTCACCGTGGCGATCGCCTGCGACACGAACCCGGGGTCGAGCTTCACCTCCTCCATGCCGTTCTGCATCGCGATCGCCGTGCGCGACATGGGGATGACACCCGCCGAGGCCGTGTGGGCGGCGACCGCCGGGGGAGCGCTGGCACTGCGGCGCGACGACGTCGGCGTCATCGCACCTGGGGTGCGGGCCGACCTCGTGCTGCTGAAGGCTCCCACCCGAATCCACCTGGCCTACCGCCCGGGGGTGCCGCTCGTCGAGCAGGTCTGGAAAGACGGTGTCGCGGTCTTCGACGCTCGCGGAACGGAGGATCATGGCCCTGTCGCACGATGACCTCTGGCCGCGTGCCGGGTCGTGGCCCGCGTTCGCCGCAGGGGATGATGCGGATGCCGTGCTGCTCGGTGTTCCTACGTGGCGCACCTCGCTGTCGCCGACCGGCGCGCACGCGACACCCGCCGCGATCCGGGAGGCGCTCACCCGCTACAGCGCCACCCTGATGGGTCCGCCGGTCGTCGACCTCACCGACGCGCTGCGCGTGCTCGACGCGGGCGACGTGGTCGAACCAGACGGAGAGGACGGCATCGCTGCGACGGTCGCGCGGGTGCGCGAGCTCGCCGATGCCACGCGCCTCGTCATCGCGCTCGGCGGCGACAACGCGCTGACCTACCCGGTCGCTCGGGGCGCTCGGGCCACCGGACTGATCACGATCGACGCGCACTTCGACCTGCGCGACGGGATCTCGAACGGCTCACCCGTGCGGCGGCTCGTCGAGGATGCGCCGGAGGGCGAGCGGATCGATCCGACGCGGATCGTCCAGATCGGCATCGCGGACTTCGCGAACTCCGCCGCGTACGCCGCGCGCGCCGCCGACTGGGGCATCCGCGTGATCACCCTCGACGAGGTGCGCCGAAGGGGCATCGCCGAGGTCGTCGCCGAAGCCACGCGCATCGCGGGAGCGGGCGCCGGTGCCCGCATCCACCTCGATGTCGACGTCGACGCCGCCGACAGGGCTGCAGCGCCCGGATGCCCGGCATCCGTCCCCGGCGGCTTCGCCGCGTGGGAGCTGCGCGCGCTCGTCCGCTCGATCGTCGCGGATCCGCGGGTCGTCAGTGCGGACATCGCCGAGGTCGACGCGACGGCCGACACCGATGACATGCGCACGGTGCGCCTCGCCGCGCTGTGCGTGCTCGAGATGCTCGCCGCCCTCGCCACCCGATGACTGCGAGTTCTCTCCGCGCAGCGCCGAGGATGCTCGTGCGCGCAGGCGGCGTGCCGAACCTCAGAGGCCGGCAGCCATCTCCAGCTGCGCGAGCCTCTCCTGCGGATTCCCGGTGAGCGTCACGATCGGCGGCGCACCACCGGCGCGTTCGAGGTCGTCGAGCGCATCCAGAAGAGCGCTCTCCATCGCCTCTCGGAGGGCCGGATCCTCGTCGTCGGGAACGTCGATCGGGTGCCGTAGGTCCAGCGGCACGACGGCGATCAGATCGATGTGGGCCATGGAGGTCTCGACCAGCTCCTGGGCTCGAGAGAGCAGGGCGCCGTCGCCGCGTCCCAGCATCTCCAGCGCGGTGAGGTAGGCGAGGAAGTCGACGGGACCACGTTCCGAGATGACGGAACTCTCGCGCGCCGACTCTCGCAGCCGAGAGACCGTCACGCGGAGCTGCGCCACGAAGCTGGCCGCGCCAGTCGGCGCCTCCGACTCGACGTCGTCGAACGGATCGCCGAGCACCGTGTACTCGGGATGTGCCGCGTGGAAGTCTGAGATCAGGGTGCTCTTGCCGCTCGCGTGCGTGCCCGACACGACGATCCGCACGCCTCAGACCCCGGGAATGACCAGGTGCGCGATCGTGAAGATCGCGAGGCCCGCCAGCGCGCCGACGAAGGTGCCGTTCAGGCGGATGTACTGCAGGTCGCGGCCGACCATGAGCTCGATCTTCTCGGTGGTCTCGACCGGGTCCCAGCGCTCGACGGTGTCGGTGATGATCGACGCGATGTCATGGCGGTAGCGGTCGACGAGGAACACCGCGGCATCCGACACCCACGTGTCGACGCGGTGCTGCAGTGCGGCATCCGTCGTGAGCCTTTCACCGACTTCCCGCAGGGCCTGAGCCGCGCGGACGCGCAGCCCGCTCTCGGGGTCGGCGAGGGCGGCGAGCAGTCCGTTCTTCGCCGTGTTCCACGCCTCGGCGGCGAGGGCGCCCACGCGGGGGCTGTCGAAGAGCGACGACTTGGCGTTCTCGAGCTTGGCGCGCGTCTCCGGGTCGTTCTGCAGGCTGTCGGCGAGTCGGGCGAGGTACCCGTCGACCGCGAGACGGGCCGGATGCTGCGGATCGGCCTGCACGGCGCGGACGAACTTCACGGCCTCGTTGTAGGCCGTGTCGTCGACGAACCGGTGCGCGAGCTTCGGCACCCATCCGGGCAGCCTGCGTGAGATGAGGCCCGAGAACGACTCGGCGTTCGCGTCCAGCCAGCGGCCGATGCTGTCGGCCGCGAGGTCGACGGCGCCGTGATGCGCGCCGGCCTCGACGATCTTCTCGAGCCAGGCGCCGGCGGGCGGGCCCCACTCGGGGGAGACGAGGTGCTCACGGGCCAGGTCCGTGATGAGGTCTCGCACGTCGTCGTCGCTGAGGGCGTTGAGCACGGCGGTCGCGATCGTCGCTCCCTCGGCGCCCACGCGCTCGGCGTGGGCGGGTTCGCTCAGCCATTCGCCGGCGCGCTTGGCGATCGCGGTGCTGGCCAGCTTGGTGCGCACGACGCTCGCCTCGAGGAAGTTCGTCTCGACGAACTCGCCGAGCGTGCGGCCGATCTCGTCCTTGCGGTTCGGGATGATCGCGGTGTGCGGGATCGGCAGGCCGAGTGGACGACGGAACAGCGCGGTCACGGCGAACCAGTCGGCCAGGGCGCCGACCATCCCGCCCTCTGCGGCTGCCCGGACGTAGCCCAGCCACGGCTGCCGTTCCTGGAACGCGAACGCGATCACGAAGACGACGGCCATGAAGATCAGCGCACCGAGCGCCACGGCCTTCATTCGTCGGAGAGCGCGAAGTCGCGCCTGGTCTGCGGGCGACAGGAGCGCCATCGGGGTTCGCGGCATGACGTCATCCTTTCACGGGGAGTTCGAGCCGAGTACGGCGTACCGCATCGAGTCCTGTCGTCCGTCGAGAGATCTGGGCTGTGTAGTACCATCACTACATTCGGAATCGAGGTACATCGTGTTCACCATGACCGCTCGAGAATTCAACCAGTCCGTCGCGCGCGCTCAGCGCGTCGCCGACGACCAGCCCGTGATGAT
The DNA here is from genome assembly GCF_000834175.1 of Microbacterium sp. MEJ108Y. Taxonomy (NCBI): domain Bacteria; kingdom Bacillati; phylum Actinomycetota; class Actinomycetes; order Micrococcales; family Microbacteriaceae; genus Microbacterium; species Microbacterium sp. MEJ108Y. Next base: position 8,388 of record NZ_JXQX01000008.1, read on the forward strand.
CACGAAGCGCGGCGAGCCCGCGTACGTGCTCTTGAGCATCGACGAGTACGAACGGCTAGCCCCGGCCCGGCCCGGGTCGATTCTCGAGTTCCTCGCGATGCCGGAGGAGGACCTCGTGGACGACGACGGCGAGTTCGATCGCATCATCGACGAGATCGTCGCCGACCGGAAGACGGACTTCGGTCGTCCTCCGATCGAGTTCTGACCGATGTATCTGCTCGACACGAACACGTTCTCCGACGCGAGGCGCGGAATCGGAGCCGGCATCGCCGCTCGCACCTGGATGAAGAGCGGGGAGCCCGAGGCTCTTCACATGAGCGCCATCACCGACTACGAGCTGGAACTCGGTGTCCTCGGACTCCAGCGGCGCGACCCGCGTCAGGCGAGAGCACTCCGACGCTGGCTGGACGCGCTCCGACTCGGGCTCGGCTCCCGCATCCTCCCCGTCTCTCCGCAGATCGCGCGGACGTGCGCCGCTCTCAACGTGCCGGATCGTCGTCCGTGGGCTGACGCGCTGATCGCGGCCACAGCGTTGCATCACGGCCTGACTCTCGTGACGCGCAACACGAAGGACTTCGAGATCCCCGGCCTGTCGGTGCTGAACCCGTTCGAGGACTGACAGCGGCAGAGGCCGAGTACCCTCGAAACGTGATCGAAGACATCAAGAAGCGTGCACTGCACCGCACCAGCATCCTCGAAGGTCAGATGCGCGGAGTCGCGCGGATGATCGAGAACGAGGAGTACTGCATGGACATCATCACGCAGTCCCGCGCGATCCAGCGCTCTCTGGAGTCTCTCAACCGTCTGCTGCTCGAGAACCACCTGCGCACGCACGTGACGCACATGTTCGACGAGGGCGGGGAGGAGCGCGACAAGGCCGTCGACGAGCTGCTCAAGGCGTTCGACTTCGACCGCAAGTAGAGCCGCGCTCCTCCTCTCGATCAGCGTCCGCCGCCGAACACCTCGCCCTCCATGGCGTCGTAGCCCTCGGCCTGCGGGTCTCCGTGCGAACCGCCCGACAGCGCGTACTCCTCTTCGGGGGAGAGCACGAGACGGTGCCGGAAGAACAGGCCGAAGCCGAGCAGGATGATCGCATAGACGATCGCGATCGCGATGATCGCCGGGCCGAACGTGGGGTTCAGCAGGAAGCCCACGAAGATCAGTGCCGCGATCACGAGGGCGATGACCGCACCCGGGATGCCCCACGGGCTCACGTACGGGCGGTCGACGTTCGGGAACTTCTTGCGCAGGATGATGAACGACACGAGCTGCAGTCCGTATGCGACGACGGCTCCCCAGACGGCGATGTTCAGGACGATCGCACCGGCGACGGTGCCCGCGCCCTCGGAGTCGACCGCGGTGAGCACGTCGAGCACGATCAGCGCGACGAAGCCGATGGCTGCACCCACCGTGAGGGCGACCCACGGCGTCTGGCGCTTTCCGGTGAGGGAGAGGAAGCGCGGGTAGTACCCGGCGCGTGACAGCGAGTACATGTTGCGTCCGTAGGCGAACATGATGCCCTGCAGTGAGGCGAGCAGGCCGATGAGTGCGAACAGCGCGAGCACGGCGGCGAGCTGGTCGCCCACGATCGCGCGGAAGCCGTCGAGCAGCGGTTCGCCGGCGGTGCCTGTCGCTTCGGCACCGAGCACGCCGGTGTTGAGGAACAGCACCAGGAGGCCCGTGATGATGAGGGTGCCGCGAGCCCAGAACCCTGCCTTGGGGATGTCGCGCGTCGGGTTGTGCGATTCCTCCGCCGCGAGCGGCAGCTCCTCGATGCCGAGGAAGAACCACATCGCGAAGGGCAGTGCGAACAGGATCGGCAGGACGCCGTGGGGGAGGAACGCCGTCTGGCCCTCGTCGGGCACGATGTCCCACAGGGCATCCCACGAGAACGCGCCCGAGAAGAGCGCCATGGCGGAGAAGACCAGGATGATCCCGATCGAGATCACCGACACGATGATCGCGAAGCGGAACGAGATCGCCGCTCCCGCGGAGTTCAGGGCGATGAAGACGATGTAGAGGATGAGGTACCAGACCCATCCCGGCAGCTCGAGGCCCAGCAGCTCACTCGTGATGCCGTTCGCATACGACGCCGAGAAGTAGACGATCACCGCGGTGGTCGCGACGTACTCGATGGTCTCGGCCGCGCCGGTGACGAGGCCGCCCCACGGGCCCATGGCCGATCGGGCGAACGAGTAGGCGCCGCCGGTGTGCGGCATCGCGGCCGCCATCTCGCCGATCGCGAAGATCATGCCGTAGTACATCGCGACGAGGATCGCGAAGGCGATGAGCATCCCGCCGAAGCCCGCGAAGTCGATGCCGAAGTTCCACCCGGAGAAGTCGCCCGAGATCACGGCGGCGACCGCGAGGCCCCACAGGCCCCAGACTCCGGCAGACCTCTTCAGTGTGCGTTTCTCGAAATACTCACTCCCGGCGCGTGTATAGGTCGCTCCGGCGACCTTGCGGGATTCATTGCTCTGCTGGGACATCCGCTCTCCGTTCGCATGCGTGCAGGCGCCGGGTGCACCTTGCGGACGATTGTGACAGTCAATGGTGGTTTCGTCTACCTTTAAACGGCAAGGTGATCTACTCTGAGGGCGAAGCCGGTCGGCCGATCGCTTCACAGCACGAGAACGGAGCGTCAGATGGCGGGCAACCTGAGCATCGACCAGCTGGATGCCGGCATCGCCGCCGGCGAGATCGACACGGTGATCGTGGCCTTCGCCGACGCGCAGGGCCGGCTGGTCGGCAAACGTGTGTCGGCGCGGCTGTTCCAGGAGGACATCCTGGCCCACGGTGCCGAGGCGTGCGACTATCTGCTCTCGGTCGACGTCGACATGAACACCGTCGACGGCTACGCGATGTCGGGCTGGGATCGCGGCTACGGCGACATGGTGCTCAAGCCCGACGTCGAGACGCTGCGCAACATCCCCTGGCTCGACGGCACTGCTCTCGTCATGGCCGACCTCGTCTGGCAGAACGGCGAGCCGGTCGGGCCCTCGCCCCGTGCGATTCTCGACCGTCAGCGCGACCGCCTCGCTGAGCGGGGATGGACCGCCTACTCCGGAACTGAGCTCGAGTTCATCGTCTTCGACAACACGTATCGCGATGCGTGGGCGCGCAAGTACGAAGGTCTGACGCCCGCGACCGATTACAACGTCGACTACAACCTGCTCGCCTCGACCCGTATGGAGCCGCTGCTGCGCGACATCCGCAACAGCATGGACGGGGCAGGGCTCTACTGCGAGGGCGTGAAGGGCGAGTGCAACTTCGGTCAGCAGGAGATCGCGTTCCGCTATGCGGAGGTGCGAGAGACCGCCGACCAGCACGCGATCTACAAGAACGGTGCGAAGGAGATCGCCGAGCAGCACGGGCAGGCGCTCACCTTCATGGCCAAGTTCAACGAGCGCGAGGGCAACAGTTGCCACATCCACCTGTCGCTGCGCGACGAGTCGGGCGCTCCGGTCATGGCGGGCGACGGCGAGCACGGCTTCAGCCCCGTGATGGAGCACTGGATCGCCGGCATCCTCGCCACGCTGCGCGAGTTCACCCTGCTGCTCGCGCCGAACATCAACTCGTACAAGCGCTTCGCGAAGGGCAGCTTCGCGCCGACCGGAGTCGCGTGGGGCATCGACAACCGCACGTGTGCCCTGCGCGTGGTCGGTTCAGGCTCGGGGCTCCGGGTGGAGAACCGGGTGCCCGGGGGAGACGTGAACCCGTACCTCGCGATCTCGGCGATCATCGCGGGCGGGCTGCACGGCATCGAGAACGAGCTGCCGTTGCCCGAGCGGTTCACCGGCAACGCCTATGAGGCCGGGGTCGATCATCTGCCGACGACCCTGCGCGAGGCCGCGAAGCTGTTCAGCGAGTCGACCATCGCGCGCGCGGCGTTCGGCGACGACGTGGTCGAGCACTACCTGAACCAGGCCCGCATCGAGGTGGAAGCCTATGACGCGGCCGTCACCGACTGGGAGCGCATCCGTGGCTTCGAGCGCCTCTGACCTCAGGCCGCTGATCGGCGTCACGACGTACCTGGAGCGCGCGCAGCAGGGGGTGTGGGATGTGCGGGCGGCGTTCCTGCCTGAGCAGTACCTCACGAGCGTGACCTCCGTCGGCGGCATCGCGCTGCTCCTGCCTCCGCAGGATCCGGATGCCGCGGATGCGGCCATCTCGGGCATGGACGGCCTCGTGCTCTCGGGCGGTGCCGATGTGGCACCCGAGCTGTACGGCGAGGACCGGCATCCGCTCACCGACCCCGCCCGCGTCGACCGTGATGCATGGGAGCTCGCCCTGTTCCGGGCGGCGGAGCGCCGTGGCATCCCGGTGCTCGCGATCTGCCGCGGTCTGCAGCTCGTGAACGTCGCCCGCGGCGGCACCCTGCAGCAGCATCTGCCCGAATCGCTCGGCACCGAGAAGTACCGCATCGGCGGCGGCGTCTTCGCCGAGAACGACGTCGAGGTGTCGACCGACACTCCGCTCGCCGAGATCATCGGCGAGACCGAGATGCGCGTGCACAGCTACCACCACCAGGGCGTCGGTCGACTCGGCGACGGTCTCGTGGCGGCTGCGCACTCCGACGACGGACTCGTGCAGGCCTTCGTCGACACCTCGGCCGGCCACATCGTCGGCGTCCAATGGCACCCCGAGGAGAACGCCGAGGATCGGCGGCTCTTCACCGATCTCGTCGCACAGGCCCGCGCGTTCGCCGCGCGGCGGAAGGAGGACGCCCGATGAGCGCGTTCACAGTCATCAACCCGTCGACCGGAGCGGCGATCCGCGAGATCGTTCGCGCCGACATCGGAGAGACGGATGCCGCGATCGCGCGCGCTGTCGTGGCGCAGCGCCGATGGGCCGCGCTCGCCCCGGTCGCTCGGGCCGATGCCCTCCGCGCGTTCGCTCGCACGGTCGAGGCCGCGGCCGAAGAGCTCGCCCAGCTCGAGGTGCTGAACTCCGGGCATCCGATCGGTTCCGCCCGATGGGAGGCGGGTCACGTCGCGCAGGTCCTCAACTACTACTCCGCCGACCCTGAGCGACTGTCCGGCCGGCAGATCCCGGTGGCAGGCGGACTCGATGTCACCTTCCACGACCCCTACGGCGTGGTCGGCGTCATCGTGCCGTGGAACTTCCCGATGACGATCGCCGCCTGGGCGTTCGCGCCGGCGCTCGCCGCAGGGAACGCCGTGGTGCTGAAGCCCGCCGAGCTCACCCCTCTCACGGCCATCCGCCTCGGCGAACTCGCTCTCGAAGCGGGTCTTCCCGAAGGGCTGTTCGAGGTCGTCACCGGGTCGGGTTCCGTCGTCGGGCAGCGGCTCGTCGAGCATCCGGATGTCCGCAAGGTCGTGTTCACCGGCTCGACCGAGGTCGGCATCGAGGTCGCGGCCGGATGCGCGCGAGCGCTCAAGCCCGTCACGCTGGAGCTCGGCGGCAAGAGCGCCAACATCGTCTTCGCCGACGCGGACCTCGAGAAGGCCGTCGCGGCGGTTCCGGGTTCGGTGTTCGACAACGCGGGTCAGGATTGCTGCGCCCGCAGCCGGCTGCTGGTGCAGAGATCGGTGTACGACCGATTCCTCGAACTGCTCGAGCCGGCTGTCGCTGCGTGGCGAGTGGGAGACCCGTCGAGCACCGACACCGACATGGGACCGCTCATCTCGGCCGCACACCGCGACACGGTCTCGGGATTCCTCGACGACGCGAACATCGCCTTCCGCGGCAGCGCACCCGAGGGCGACGGCTTCTGGTTCGCCCCGGCCGTGGTGCTCGCCGATCCGTCCGACCGCATCGCGCAGCAGGAGGTGTTCGGCCCGGTCGTCGCGGTCATGCCGTTCGATGACGAAGCCGATGCGATCCGGCTCGCGAACGACACCGCCTACGGACTCGCCGGCTCGATCTGGACCGAGAACCTCGGCCGCGCCGTGCGCGTCTCGCGGGGTGTTCAGAGCGGCGTGCTGTCGGTCAACTCGCACTCGTCGGTGCGATACGCGACGCCGTTCGGCGGCATGAAGGCCTCGGGTCTCGGGCGTGAGCTCGGGCCCGACGCCGCCGAGCACTTCACCGAGACCAAGAACGTCTTCTTCGCGACCGACGAATCCTGACAGCGACACCCGGCCCGACCCTTTCACTGCAACGGAGAAACACACATGAGCATCGATCTGACCCAGCGCCTCAAGGACCGCGTCGCCATCATCACGGGTGGCGCGAGCGGAATCGGCTTCGCCACAGCCCAGCGCTTCGCCGCCGAGGGCGCGTTCGTCGTCATCGCCGACGTCGACCCCGCCACGGGCGAAGCGGCAGCGGCCGAGGTGGGCGGAGCGTTCCGCATCGTCGACGTGGCCGACGAGGCCATGGTCAACACGCTCTTCGACGGGGTCGCCGCCGAGTTCGGGCGCATCGACATCGCGTTCAACAACGCCGGCATCTCGCCCGCGGACGACGACTCGATCGAGACGACCGAACTGCCGGCCTGGGATCGGGTGCAGGACGTGAACCTCAAGAGCGTGTACCTGTGCAGCCGCGCGGCGCTTCGCCACATGGTTCCGGCAGGTCGAGGCTCGATCATCAACACGGCCTCCTTCGTGGCGCTGCTGGGATCGGCCACCTCGCAGATCAGCTACACCGCATCGAAGGGCGGCGTGCTCGCGATGTCGCGCGAGCTCGGCGTGCAGTTCGCCCGGCAGGGAGTGCGCGTGAACGCCCTGTGCCCGGGACCGGTCAACACCCCGCTGCTGCAGGAGCTCTTCGCAAAAGACCCCGAGCGCGCTCAGCGCCGACTCGTGCATGTGCCGATGGGACGCTTCGCAGAGCCGTCCGAGCTCGCCGCCGCTGTTGCCTTCCTCGCCTCGGACGATTCGTCGTTCATCACCGCGAGCGCCTTCGTCGTCGACGGCGGCATCACCAACGCCTACGTCACCCCGCTGTGAAGCGGGATCATGTCGCTGTGACAGGCTGAGAAGCATGAGCGAGAACCCCTCCGACGGCGATCTCGTCGAGGTGCGCCGGGCGGTCTACCGGCCGCTGCGCCGAGGCAACGCCCTCGAGGATGCGGTCGCTCGCCTCGTGCAGACCATCCGTCTCGGCGTGGTCGCGCCGGGGGAGTCACTGCCGCCCGAGCGCGAGCTCGCGGCATCCTTCGGAGTGAGCCGCGACACCGTGCGCGACGCGATCCGCGAACTCGCGGACACGGGGTACCTGGTGCCGAAGCGCGGTCGATACGGCGGCACGTTCGTCGCGGATCCGCTGCCCCAGCCGTCGGATGCCGGGGCCGTGACCGCCGCCGAGCTCGACGACGTGCTGGGCCTGAGGCGGGTGCTCGAGACCGGGGCGGTGCGCGCGGCCGCGAGTCGTTCGCTGGATGCCGCGACGCGCGCCGACCTGTGGGCGCGGCATGAGGCGGCTCTCCCCGCCGGGCCCGAGGAGTATCGTCGGCTCGACACTTTGCTGCACCTCGCGATCGCCGAGGCCGCCGGCATCCCCTCGCTCGTCGCTCTGCTCGCCGAGAACAGGGCCGATGTCAACGCATGGCTCGACACGTTCCCGTTGATGCCGCGCAACATCCAGCACTCGGGCGAGCAGCACGAACGCATCGTCACCGCGATCCTGGCCGGGCGGCCGGATGTCGCTGAAGCCGCGATGCGCGATCACCTCGCGGGCTCTGAAGCGCTGCTGCGCGGCTTCCTGATCTGAACCCGCGCAGCAGCGGCTGCACCTCACGGCACTGTCAGCTCACGGCGCTGTCAGCTCGTGGCTGCTTCGTCGGCGACGGCGAGAGCCTCGTCGAGCACGGTCAGACCGCGCACCAGGTCTTCTTCGCTGATCACGAGCGGCGGGGCCACGTGCATGCGGTTGAAGTGCGTGAACGGCCAGACGCCGGCTTTCTTGGCGGCGGCGGCGAAGGCGGCGACCGGCGCAGCATCCGCTCCGCTGGCGTTGAACGGCACGAGTGGCTCGCGCGTCTCTTTGTCGCGCACCAGTTCGACGGCCCAGAACAGGCCGCGGCCGCGCACCTCTCCGACGCTCGGGTGGGTGTCGACCCAGCGGCGCAGGGTCGGCTCGACGATGCGCTCGCCGAGATCGCGCACGCGCTCGAGGATGCCGTCGCGACGGAACACCTCGAACGTCGCGACGCCCGCGGCACAGGCGAGCGGGTGGCCCGAGTAGGTGAGTCCGCCGGCGAAGGGCGTGGTGTCGAAGGCGCGCGCGATGCGCTCGGAGATGACGACGCCGCCGAGCGGCACGTAGCCCGAGTTCACACCCTTGGCGAAGGTGATCAGGTCGGGGCGGCCGTCGTACGCATCGATGCCGAACCACTCGCCGAGCCGTCCGAAGCCGACCATGACCTCATCGGCGATGTAGACGATGCCGTAGCGATCGCACAGCTCGCGCACGCCCTGCAGGTACCCGGGCGGCGGCACGAGCACGCCGTTGGTGCCGACGACGGTCTCGATGATGATCGCGGCGATGGTCTGCGGTCCCTCGAGCTGGATCGTCTGCTCGAGGTGGGCGAGTGCGCGCTCGGACTCCTGCTCCGGCGTCTCGGCGTGGAACGGCGAGCGATAGAGGTAGGGCCCGAAGAAGCGCACGGCGCCGGAGTCGGGAGTGCCGTTCGCCCACCGGCGAGGGTCGCCGGTCAGCGAGATCGCGGTCGACGTGGAGCCGTGATAGCTGCGGTACATCGAGAGGACCTTGTGGCGACCGGTCGACTGACGAGCCATGCGCACCGCGTACTCGTTGGCCTCGGCGCCGCCGTTCGTGAAGAACACCTTCTCGAAGCCCTCGGGTGCGACCTCGACGATGAGTCGGGCGAGCTCGCCCCGCACGTCGTTGGCCATCGCCGGCTGGATCGTCGAGAGACGCCCCGCCTGCTGCTGGATCGCCGCGACGAGGTCGGGATGCTGGTGCCCGAGGTTCAGGTTCACCAGCTGGCTCGAGAAGTCGAGGTAGGCGTTGCCGGCGTAATCCCAGAACGTCGAGCCCTCACCCGCGGCGACGGGGAGCGGATCGATCAGGCCCTGCGCGCTCCACGAGTGGAACACGTGGCCGCGGTCATCCGCGCGCACCTGCGCCTCGGCCTCGGGGGCAGGCAGCGGGTGGGATGCACCATGGCGGTCGGTGAAGTTCGTCATGTCTCGTATCTCAGTTCTCTGTCTGCTCGGAGCTCAGTGGTTGCTCGGGAAGCCCAGGTCGATCTGCGAGGGCGTGTGGTCGGGCCAGCGGGTGGTGACCACCTTCGACCGAGTGTAGAAGTGCACCGACTCGGGGCCGTAGATGTGCGAGTCGCCGAACAGCGAGTCCTTCCAACCGCCGAACGAGTAGGCGCCGATCGGCACGGGGATCGGCACGTTCACGCCGACCATGCCGACCTCGATGTCGAACTCGTACTGGCGGGCGGTGCCGCCGTCGCGCGTGAAGATCGCCGTGCCGTTGCCGTAGGCGTTCGCGTTGACGAGCTCGACGGCCTCGGCGTAGGTCTCGACGCGAACCACCGAGAGCACCGGGCCGAAGATCTCGTCGTCGTACACCTTCATGCCGGGGGCGACCTGATCGATCAGGCTGACGCCGATGAAGAAGCCCTCCGAGTCGAACTCCTTCGTCGTGCCGTCGACCACGACGGTCGCTCCTTCTGCAGCGGCGCCCGTCACGTAGGAGGCGACGCGGTCGCGGTGCTCGCGGGTGATGAGCGGGCCCATCTCGCTCGCGGCATCCGTGCCGGCGCCGATCGTGAGGCCCTCGATGCGCGAGGCGATCGCGGCGACCAGGTCATCGGCGATGTCGCCGACCGCGACCAGCACCGAGACGGCCATGCAGCGTTCGCCGGCCGAGCCGTAGGCGGCCGAGACGGCGGCGTCGGCTGCGGCATCGATGTCGGCATCCGGCATGACGACCATGTGGTTCTTCGCGCCGCCCAGCGCCTGGACGCGCTTGCCCGCAGCCGAGGCGCGCTGGTAGATCGAGCGCGCGATCGGCGTCGAACCGACGAAGCTGATCGCGTTCACGCGTGGCGACTCGAGCAGCGAGTCGACCGCCTCCTTGTCGCCGTGCACGACATTGAGCACTCCATCCGGAAGACCCGCCTCCTGGAAGAGCTTGGCGAGCCAGACCGACGCGGACGGGTCCTTCTCGCTGGGCTTGAGCACGACCGTGTTGCCGCACGCGATCGCCGAGGCCACCATCCACAGCGGCACCATCACCGGGAAGTTGAACGGCGTGATCGCGGCGACGACGCCGACGGGCTGCTTGACCGAGTGCACGTCGACACCACGCGAGACCTGTTCGCTGCGCTCGCCCTTGAGCAGGTGCACGAGTCCGGCGGCGAACTCGACGTTCTCGATGCCGCGCGAGACCTCGCCCGCGGCATCCGAGAGCACCTTGCCGTGCTCCGACGTGACGATCGCGGCGAGCTCGGGCGTGCGCTCCTTGAGCAGCTGGCGCAGCCGGAAGAACACGTCGGCGCGCTTGATGAGGCTCGTCTCGCGCCACGCCGGAAGAGCGGATGCCGCGGCGGCGATCGCCCGGTCGACCTCCGCGGTCGAGGCGAAGGCGACCTGCTTCGAGACCTGTCCGGTGGCGGGATCGAAGACCTGACCCGTGCGCGCCGCCTCGGCGGTCTCTGCTCCATTGATGATGTGACGGACGATGTCCACGGGGCTCCCTCGCAGTGCGTGATCCGCATCGAACACTCTGACCGGGGTTCGATACGCTGGCTTCCTCCCATGATCACAGAGCACGGAGGGCAATCTTGGCGTCAGAACGTAGCGACATCAGGGTTATCCGGACAGACCGTCCGGCGCACAGTGTGTACCTCACGGTCGCCGACGTGCTGGCCGACCCCGCCGTGCAGGCGGGCGAGCCTGACGTGCTCGTCGGGGGTGCGGCGTTGGATGCTGCGGTGCGGTGGGTGCACGTCTCCGACAGCGTCGGCGTCGCGCGTCTGCTCGACGGAGGAGAGCTGCTGCTGACGACGGGTGCAGGGTGGCCGTTCGACGACGGAGAGCTGCGCGCCTTCGCGTCGAGGCTGCATCGAGCGGGCATCGCCGGAATCGTCTTCGAGCTCGGGACAGCCCGCGATGCCGTGCCGCAGCCGGTCGTGGATGTCTGCGCGACGGTGGGCCTCGCGCTCGTCGCCCTCACCCGCGAGGTGAAGTTCGTCGCCGTGACCGAGGCCGTGCACCACGCCCTGATCGCCGCGCAGACGCACGCGCTGCGGGAGCGGCAGCATCTGCACGAGCTCTTCACCGCGCTGAGCCTGCAGGGGGCGCCGGCCGACGTCGTGGTGGCCGAGACCGCCCGCGCCCTCGGCGCCCCGGTGGTGCTCGAGAACCTGGCACGCGAGGTGATCGCGGCCGAAGGGCTCGGGATGCCGATCGCCGAGGTGCTCGACGGTCGAGGGGGTGCCGAGCAGGTGCCCGTGCAGGCGAGAGGAGTGCGCTGGGGCACGCTTCTCGCGCTGCCCGGCCCGGCACACCCCGCCGGCCGCGTCACCGTGCTCGAACAGGGTGCGACGGCGCTCGCGTTCGGCTGCATCGCCGACGGCGGTGACGCGGAATGGTCGCTGCTGGCGCAGCGCGCCGTCATCGACGACCTCCTCGGTGCGCGGTTCGCCAGGGCGGACGACATCGATGCTCGGCTGCGCGCAGGGGGCTTCGCGCTCGCCGAACGCCAGTGTCACGGGATCGTCGCCCGCGGCTCGGCGTCCATCAGCGAACTCGCCTATCGGGCGCGGCAGGCAGGCTTCGCGGTCGTGGCCGCCCGCGTCGACGACGACGATGTCGCGCTGCTCTCGCTGCCGGCATCCGCGGTGCTGTCCGACGAGATGCTGCTGCGCATCGCCGGCCCCGACCGCGCCGTCTTCGTGGGGCCGGTCTCCGACGACGTGCTCGGTCTGCTCGGCTCTCTGCGCGCCGCGCGCGACCTCGCCGACAGCGACAGGGCTGAGGCCGGGGCGAGGGTGCGCCGCGTCGACGACCGCCCGCTCGAGCGGCTCGTCGCCACTCTGCGTGACGACCACCGGCTGCACGAGCACAGCGAGCGGATGCTGGCGCCGCTGATCCGTCACGATCAGGAGCGCAGAGGCGATCTGCTCGACGTGCTCGCCGCTCTCGTCGCGCACCCGGGAAACCGCTCGGCGGCCGCGGCGGCGAGCCACCTGTCGCGATCGGTGTTCTATCAGCGGATCACGCTGATCGGCGACCTCCTGGGCGCCGACCTCGACGACGGCGAGACGATCGCGGCGCTCCACCTCGCACTTCTCGCGAGGCGGCGCACCGCGGCATCGGCCTGAGCCGTCTCCGGAGCCCCTGAAGAGAGCGTCAGAGAACCGACTGCGCGTCGGTGAGCACGCTCCGCAGGATCTGCTCGATCTCACGGAACTCCGCCGGTCCGACCGTGAGCGGCGGCGCGAGCTGGATCACGGGGTCGCCGCGGTCATCGGCGCGGCAGTAGAGCCCGGCCTCGAACAGCGCGGGGGACAGGAAGCCGCGCAGCAGCCGCTCGGACTCGTCGTCGTCGAACGTCTCGCGCGTCGCCTTGTCCTTCACGAGCTCGATGCCGAAGAAGTAGCCGTCGCCGCGCACGTCGCCGACGATGGGCAGGTCGAGGAGCTTCTCGAGCTCGGCGCGGAACAGGGGCGAGTTCTCGCGCACCCGCTGGTTGAGCCCCTCCTCGTCGAAGATCGCGAGGTTCTCGAGCGCCACGGCTGCCGAGACGGGGTGACCGCCGAACGTGTAGCCGTGCGGGAACGACACGTCGCCCTTCGAGAACGGCTCGTAGATCCGGTCGCTCACGATGGTGGCGCCGATCGGCGAGTAGCCGCTCGTCATGCCCTTGGCGCAGGTGATCATGTCGGGCACATAGCCGAGGCCGGTGCAGGCGAAGGTGTGTCCGAGGCGGCCGAACGCGCAGATGACCTCATCCGAGACGAGCAGCACGTCGTGGCGGTCGCAGATCTCGCGCACCCTGGCGAAGTAGCCGGGAGGGGGCGGGAAGCATCCGCCCGAGTTCTGCACCGGCTCGAGGAAGACGGCGGCGACGGTGTCTGCCCCCTCGAACAGGATCATCTCCTCGATGCGGTCGGCGGCCCAGCGTCCGAAGGCCTCGAGGTCGTCGCTCGGGCCGCCCATCTCGGCCGCTCGGTAGAAGTTGGTGTTCGGCACCCGGAAGCCACCGGGCGTGACGGGTTCGAACATCGACTTCATCGCGGGGATGCCGGTGATCGCGAGGGCGCCCTGCGGGGTGCCGTGGTAGGCGACCGAGCGCGAGATGACCTTGTGCTTGGTGGGCTTGCCCATCAGCTTCCAGTAGTGCTTCGCGAGCTTGAACGCGGTCTCGACCGCCTCGCCGCCTCCTGTCGAGAAGAACACGCGGTTGAGATCGCCGGGTGCCTCATCGGCCAGGCGATCGGCGAGCTCGATGGCCGCCGGGTGCGCATACGACCACAGCGGGAAGAACGACAGTTCGGATGCCTGCTTCGCCGCGGCCTCGGCGAGGCGGCGGCGTCCATGCCCGGCGTTGACGACGAAGAGACCCGAGAGGCCGTCGAAGTAGTCCTTGCCCTTCGAGTCCCAGATGCGGTGGCCGTCGCCCTTGACGATGATCGGCACGCCGCTCTTGTCCATGGTCGACTGCCGTGTGAAGTGCATCCACAGGTGGTCTTTGGCCATGGCCTGGAGTTCGGCCTCGGACGGAGTCGTGCGTTGCGTGCTCATCTGGTCCCCCAGTTGTAGAGCTGCTTCTGCAGCTTGGCGTAGATGAAGGTCTCGGTCGACAGCACCCCGTCGATCGGGCGGATGTGGTCGTTGATCAGCGCGAGGAGGTCTTCGTCGTCCTCGCAGACGACCTCGGCGAGGATGTCGAAGGATCCGACCGTGATCACCACGTAGTCGATCGCGGCGATCTCGGCGATGGCCTCTGCGACGACGCGAGTGTCGCCCGAGACGCGGATGCCGATCATCGCCTGTCGAGGGAAGCCCAGCTGCATCGGATCGGTCACGGCGACGATCTGCATCACGCCGGACTCGGTGAGACGCTGCACGCGCTGGCGCACGGCGGCCTCGCTCAGGCCGACCTCACGCCCGATGTCGGAGTACGAGCGCCGGCCGTCCTCCTGCAGCAGCTCGATGATCGTCTTGGCCACACCGTCCAGTGGCGGATGCTTCTTCGAGGACATCATGATGCGATCCTCGCACCGCAGCGGGCTGTCTTCAACCGATTCCGCAGAATCGGCGGAGCTGCAGCGGGCAAACCGCAGAATATCGCGGTCAGGACTCGAGCGGGCCCAGCCAGGCGCTCGCCGCGGTGGAATGCGCAGACTCGGGGTCGGAGGGGTGGAATGCCCCCGCCAGGACGTCACGATAGAGCCGCGACAGCTCGTTCGACGAGAAGTACGAGCCGCCGCCGGCGACCAGCATCGCCTGGTCGACGACGTGCTTCGACATCGTGATCGCCCGGTGCTTGACCCCCGAGAGCAGCGTGAACCACCGGGCGCCGTTGTCGACCTTCTCGTCGACATCGCGCGCGAGGACGGCGATCTGCGGCGGAAGGGCGTCGTACGCGAGGCCCATGTCGGCGATGCGCCAGCGGATGTCGGGATCCTGGCTGTACGCGGCACCTGTCTTCTTCGAGCGGCGCTTCTGCGCGGTGAGCACGGCCAGGTCGAGCGCACGGCGCGCGATGCCCGTGTAGACCGAGGCGAGGAGGATCTCGAAGACCGAGAAGATCCCGAAGACGATCGGGTCGGGGTTCGGACCAGGATCGATGCGGCGCACCACGTGCGCCGCATCCGCCGTGGCTCCGTCGAGTCGGGTAGTGCGGCTCTGCGTGCCCCGCATGCCGAGAGTGTCCCAGTCGTCGCCCGTCACGACCGCATCGGTGCGGTCGACGAACGCGAAGACGAGCTTCGGGGCGTCGGCGCTCGTCGTGTCGAGGCCGTGCAGCCCGAGCTTCGTCCACACGGGCGCGAGAGAGGTGAAGATCTTGGTGCCGGTGAATGCGTAGCCGCCGTCGGCGGTGGGTGCGGCCTCGGTGTCGCTGCCGAACAGCACCAGGTCGTTGCCGCCCTCGCTGATGCCGAAGGCGAAGACGTCGCCGGCGACCGCGCCGTCCTGCACGAACTCGAGGCCGGGCACGCCGCGGTCGGAGAAGACCTTGGCGACCCCGGTCCAGACGAGGTGCATGTTGATCGCGAGCGCCGTGGCCGGGGCGGCGGTCGCGAGGCGCTGCTGGAGGATCGCGGCCTCGGCGAGTCCGAGACCCGCGCCTCCGCGGTCGGCGGGGACGAGGATCGACAGGTAGCCGGCGTCGCGCAGCTCGGCGAGGTCCTGTTCGGGGAACGTGTTCTCGCGGTCGTGGACGGGAGCCCGCTCGCGGATGCGCTCGAGCAGGTCGTCGGGAAGATACGCGGTCGGGTCGAACGTGCTCACGCGAGGGCCTCTCTCAGCTGTCGGACGGTCTCTTCGGGCTTGTCGCGGTGCAGCGAATGCCCGGATCCCTCGACGACCGACATCGTGACGAGAGGGTTCGAGGCGAGAACGGAGGCTGCGACATCGCCGGTGAAGATGCTGTAGACCGCCGGATCAGAGGCGATCACATGGGTGGGGACGGTCAACCGCGCGGCATCCGCCGTGACATCCCACGGGGTGTTCTGCGCACTCGTCTGCTCGACCGCCCACGCACTCGCTCGGTGCACGGCATCGACCTTGAGCTCCCAGTCCTGCGGATGCCAGTGCGGATGCTCCTGCTGCACCAGCTCCACCCTGTTGTCGGCGAAGGCACGCTCCTGGCTGCGACGCACGATCGCGGCATCGCGGCCGTCGACGAGGATCGCCGGGTCGAGCAGCACCAGGCGGCGGGTCCACTCCGGAGCGGATGCTGCGGCCGCCGTGCCGGCGGCGCCGCCGAGAGAGTGGCCGACCACGGCATCCCACGCTCCACCGCCGTCGGGCTCGGTCGCGACGAGATCTGCCGCGTAGGCGGCGACCGAGTAGTCGAGGGCCCTCGGGGCGTCGCCGTGACCGCGCAGGTCGACGGCGGTCGCATGCCATCCGGCGTCGGCGAGGGCGGTGCCCACCCGCCACATGAGAGCAGCGGAGGAGCCGAGGCCGTGCACGAGGAGCACTCGGCGATTGGAGGCCGGATCACCCCAGGAGATGCGGGGCAGCGTGAGCGGTGCGGGCATGCAGCAAGCCTACGACCGGGTCCTAGGGGGGAGGCGTGCGGAGTTCAGGGCAGCGGTGGCAGGTCGCCGTGCGTGGTCAGCACCCGCGCGGCTGCGGTGTGTCCGGCAGAGAGTCGCTCGGCGAGCTCTGCGCCGTCGAGCGTCGCGGCGAGGAACCCGGCCGCGAAGGCATCGCCGGCGCCGACCGGCTCGACGATCTCGACCCGCGGCGCGGGCACGAACACCGGCTCGTCGTCGCCGAGGAACGCGGTCGCGCCGACGTCGCCGTCCTTCACGATGAGCAGCCCGCAGTTCGGAAGGTGTGCGCGGATCTCGACGGCGGTGGCGGTGCCCCAGACGCGCTCGGCCTCATCTCGACCGACGAAGGCGATGTCCGCGGCATCCGCGAGCCGGGTCAGCGTCTCGGCCGCATCCTGCATCGTCCACAGCGCCCTGCGATCGTTCACGTCGAACGAGACGAGCGCGCCGGCTGTGCGCGCGTCGACGAACAGCTGATCGACCATCGCGCGGCAGGAGGGGGAGAGCGCCGGGGTGATGCCGGTCGTGTGCACGATGCGGACGCCGGCGAGCTGCGGGGCGTCGAGGAACCCGGGCGCCATCAGCGACGCCGCCGATCCGCGTCGGTAGTAGTAGACGGACGACGACTCGGTGCCCGGATCCTTGAACATGACGCCGGTGGGCGCGTCCGCATCCGTCGTCACCCAGAGGTCGACGCCGCGGCGCGCGAGCTCGGTCGAGATGCGCACGCCGATCGGGTCGTCGCCCAGGCGCGAGGCCCAGGCGGCCCGATGCCCTGCCGAGACGAGTCCGACGGCGACGTTGCCCTCTGCCCCGGCGAGCCCCAGTGCCGCCGTCTCGGTCTCGGCGAGCGGTGCGCCCAGAGCGGTGACGAGTCCCATGGACTCGCCGATGCAGACCACCTCGGGGGCGATGGATGCGGGGGAGGACGCAGAGCTCATGAAGGGGTGACCGCCAGAGGTTCGGTATCGGGGTGGGGACTCGCATCGCGATGACGCAGATCGGGGAAGGAGCGGACGAAGACGATCGAGACGACGAGTCCGGCTGTGGCGAAGAGCGTCGCCGCGAGGTAGGCGCCGCGCGGATCAGTCGCATCGACGAGGAAGCCCGCGACGGCAGAGCCGGCCGCGGCGCCGATCAGCTGACCGGTGCCGGCCCAGCCGAAGGCCTCGGCGGTCTCGCTGAACTTGACGCTCGCGGTCGTGATGGCGAACAGCACGGCGAGAGCCGGCGCGACGCCGATGCCGGCGACGATCAGGGTGCCGCCGAGCCAGAACTCGTTGAGGGAGAACATGGTGAGTGCGAGGCCGACCGTGACGATGGTGAGGCGGCGGGCCATCGCCCAGGGCCCGATGGGGATGTGTCCGAACGAGAGGCCTCCGGCGAGGCTGCCCACGGCGAACACCGCGAGCACGAGGCCGGCCGCCAGGCTGCCGTGCTCGAACGTCGCGACGACACCGACCTCGACCGCGGAGCACGCGCCGATGAGCAGGAATCCGATGATGGTGGCGAGCAGCACCGGCGGTTTGAGCACGACCTTGCCGAGGGCGCTGCGACTTCGCGGGATGCGCACGCGGCCGACCTCGGGAGAGAGGATGAACCACGCTCCGCCGCCGACCAGCACGACCGCCACGAGCAGCAGCCCCACGGCCGTGCCGATCTGCGTCGACACGAGCGTGATCACGACGGGGGCGAGCACCCAGATGATCTCCTGCAGCGAGGCGTCGAGAGAGAAGAGCGGGGTGAGCTGTGTCGAGTTCACGAGCTTCGGATAGATGGTGCGCACGGCGGCCTGCACCGGCGGCGTCGAGAGGCCGGCGATCATGCCGAGCGCCATGTATCCGGGGACGTTCAGGGGGAGCAGCGCCAAGCCCAGCACGGCGACCACGCACACGCTGAGCGTGAGGGCGAGCACGCGGCGCATGCCCCAGGCGCCCATCCATCGACTCGTGATCGGGCCGGCGACGGCCTGCCCGACGCTGGTCGCGGCGAGCACCAGGCCCGCCGAGCCGTATGAGCCGGTCTGTTGTTCGACGTGCAGCAGGATCGCGAGCGAGGTCATCCCGTTGGGGAAGCGAGCGGTCAGCTGTGCAGCGATCATGCGCGCCACTCCGGGCGTGCGAAGAAGGTCACGATATCCCGCCACGGGTCAACGCTACCGGGAGGTGCGGACGCCGGTCGAAGCGGCTCCTCCGCGACACGCCGCGACACGCCCAAACCGAGTTTCCACAGAAAATCCGATGTCAGAGGTGAGGCGTACGGTCCGACCTGTGGATGGATCTCTCACAGGTCGTTCCCAGCCGCGATTTCTCGCGGTTCGGAGCTGCTCCCGAGGTGCCCGAGCCTGTGGAAGAAACGGTGGAGAACCTGTGTTGTAACAGTGGAGAGCGGTGGAAAACTACACGTATGTAACTACTACCCCTAGTGGTCACCCTGAATGTCCGTACCTATATGTAGTATTGAGATCCCGGTGAGGGTCTACCGGAAAACAGCCTGATACAGATGCAGGCCAGAGATTTGAGGGGAAGCGAAAAGATGTCGATCACGGTCTACACAAAGCCGTCCTGCGTTCAGTGCAACGCCACCTACCGCGCGCTCGACGCCAAGGGCATCGAGTACGAAATCCTCGACCTGTCGGAAGACGCGACCGCACTCGAGCAGGTCAAGGCGCTGGGCTACATGCAGGCGCCGGTCGTCGTCACCGACGAGGGCCACTGGTCGGGCTTCCGTCCCGACAAGATCGACGAGCTCGCCTCGCGTCTGGCGTGATCCGCCATGAGCGCCGTCGCGACCGCCGCGCCGCTCCTGGTCTACTTCTCGAGCGCCTCGGGTAACACCGCGCGCTTCGTCGAGAAGCTCGGGCTCCCGGCCCGACGCATTCCCCTTCTCCGGCAGCAGGAAGATCTCGTCGTCGACGAGCCCTTCGTGCTGGTCACCCCCACCTACGGCGGGGGTGAGGGGCGCGGCGTCGAACGAGGCGCGGTGCCCAAGCAGGTCATCCGGTTCCTCAACGACGAGCGCAACCGGAATCACATCCGCGGAGTCATCTCCGCGGGCAACACCAACTTCGGCGACTCCTTCTGTCTCGCCGGTGACATCATCAGCCGCAAGTGCAACGTGCCTCACTTGTATCGGCTCGAGATCTTCGGCACACAAGACGATGTAGATCGCGTGAGCGACGGATTGGAGCGACGGTGGGTACCGCAGTTGACGAGCAGGCAGGAACCGACTCAGTGACGGACACGGTGGCGTTCAAGATGAACCCGACCTACGAGGGCCTGGACTATCACGCCCTCAACGCGATGCTGAACCTGTACGACGCGAACGGGAAGATCCAGTTCGACGCCGACAAGCGGGCGGCACGCGAGTACTTCCTGCAGCACGTCAACCAGAACACGGTGTTCTTCCACTCGCTCAAGGAGCGTCTCGACTACCTGGTCGAGAAGGAGTACTACGAGCCCGCCGTGATCGAGCAGTACTCGCTCGAGTTCATCCAGAAGCTCAACGACCTCGCCTACAGCAAGAAGTTCCGGTTCGAGACGTTCCTCGGCGCCTTCAAGTACTACACGAGCTACACGCTCAAGACGTTCGACGGCAAGCGCTACCTCGAGCGCTTCGAAGACCGCGTCGTGATGACGGCCCTCGGCCTCGCCGGCGGCGACGAGAACCTCGCAGTCGCACTGGTCGAGGAGATCATCTCCGGCCGTTTCCAGCCCGCGACGCCGACCTTCCTCAACTCGGGCAAGGCCCAGCGCGGCGAGCTCGTCAGCTGCTTCCTGCTGCGCATCGAAGACAACATGGAGTCGATCGCCCGCGGCATCAACTCCGCTCTCCAGCTCTCCAAGCGCGGCGGCGGCGTCGCTCTGCTGCTCTCGAACATCCGTGAGGCCGGCGCTCCGATCAAGCAGATCGAGAACCAGTCCTCGGGCATCATCCCCGTGATGAAGCTCCTCGAAGACAGCTTCAGCTACGCCAACCAGCTCGGCGCCCGTCAGGGTGCCGGAGCGGTGTACCTCAACGCGCACCACCCCGACATCATGCGCTTCCTCGACACCAAGCGCGAGAACGCCGACGAGAAGATCCGCATCAAGACGCTGTCGCTCGGCGTCGTGGTTCCCGACATCACGTTCGAGCTCGCCAAGAACGGCGAGGACATGTACCTCTTCTCGCCGTACGACGTCGAGAAGGTCTACGGAGTTCCCTTCGGCGACATCTCGGTCACCGAGAAGTACCGCGAGATGGTCGACAACCCGCGCATCAAGAAGACGAAGATCAACGCGCGCGAGTTCTTCCAGACGATCGCCGAGATCCAGTTCGAGTCGGGCTACCCGTACATCATGTTCGAGGACACGGTGAACAAGGCCAACCCGATCAAGGGCCGCATCAACATGTCGAACCTCTGCAGCGAGATCCTGCAGGTGAACACGCCGACCACGTACAACGACGACCTGTCGTACGACCAGATCGGCAAGGACATCTCCTGCAACCTCGGCTCGATGAACATCGCGCTGTCGATGGATGCCGATGACCTGGGCCAGACGGTCGAGACGGCGATCCGCGCGCTGAGCGCGGTGAGCGACCAGAGCCACATCCGCTCGGTCCGCTCGATCGAAGACGGCAACGACCGTTCGCACGCGATCGGCCTCGGTCAGATGAACCTGCACGGCTTCCTCGCTCGCGAGCACGTCCACTACGGCTCCGAAGAGGGCATCGACTTCACGAACATCTACTTCTACACGGTGCTGTTCCACGCGCTGCGCGCCTCGAACAACATCGCGATCGAGCGCAAGCAGGCCTTCGACGGCTTCGAGGACTCGACGTACGCGTCGGGGGAGTTCTTCGACAAGTACATCGAGCGCGCCTGGGTGCCCGAGACCGAGAAGGTCAAGGAGCTCTTCGCGGGCAAGCACATCCCGACGCAGGCTGACTGGGTGGCGCTGAAGTCGTCGATCCAGGAGCACGGCATCTACAACCAGAACCTGCAGGCGGTGCCCCCGACCGGCTCGATCTCGTACATCAACAACTCGACGTCGTCGATCCACCCGATCGCCTCGAAGATCGAGATCCGCAAGGAAGGCAAGCTCGGCCGCGTCTACTACCCGGCGCCGTTCATGACGAACGACAACCTGGAGTACTACCAGGACGCATACGAGATCGGCTACGAGAAGGTCATCGACACCTACGCCGCCGCCACCCAGCACGTCGACCAGGGCCTGTCGCTGACGCTGTTCTTCAAGGACACCGCCACGACGCGTGACATCAACAAGGCTCAGATCTACGCATGGCGCAAGGGCATCAAGACGATCTACTACATCCGTCTGCGTCAGATGGCGCTCGAGGGCACCGACATGACCGAGTGCGTCTCGTGCATGCTCTGATCCGGCTCTGACCACAGGAAACGACGAAGAACAATGACTCCTCACCCCCCGCTCAAGCTGGTCGACAGCGTTCAGGCGATCAACTGGAACCGCATCCAGGACGACAAGGACCTCGAGGTCTGGAACCGTCTGGTGAACAACTTCTGGCTGCCCGAGAAGGTGCCGCTGTCGAACGACGTCCAGTCGTGGAACACGCTGACGCCCGACGAGCAGCTGCTCACCATGCGCGTCTTCACCGGTCTGACTCTGCTCGACACGATCCAGGGCACGGTCGGCGCCGTCTCGCTGATCCCCGACGCGATCACCCCTCACGAAGAGGCGGTCTACACGAACATCGCGTTCATGGAGTCGGTGCACGCGAAGAGCTACTCCTCGATCTTCTCGACGCTCGCGTCGACGAAGGAGATCGACGAGGCGTTCCGCTGGTCCACGGAGAACCCGAACCTTCAGAAGAAGGCTCAGATCATCATGGATTATTACCAGGGTGACGACCCGCTCAAGCGCAAGGTCGCCTCGACCCTGCTCGAGTCGTTCCTGTTCTACTCGGGCTTCTACCTGCCGATCTACTGGTCGTCCAAGGCGAAGCTCACGAACACGGCCGACCTGATCCGCCTCATCATCCGTGACGAGGCCGTGCACGGGTACTACATCGGCTACAAGTTCCAGAAGGGTCTCGAGAACGAGACCGAAGAGCGCCGCCAGGAGCTGAAGGACTACACCTTCAACCTGCTGTTCGAGCTCTACGACAACGAGGTGCAGTACACGCAGGATCTCTACGACGGCGTCGGTCTGACCGAGGACGTCAAGAAGTTCCTGCACTACAACGCCAACAAGGCGCTGATGAACCTCGGCTACGAAGCGATGTTCCCCTCGACCGTCACGAACGTGAACCCGGCGATCCTGTCGGCGCTCTCGCCGAACGCCGACGAGAACCACGACTTCTTCTCGGGGTCGGGCTCCTCCTACGTCATCGGCAAGGCCGAGGCGACGGAAGACGACGACTGGGACTTCTGAGTCACACGTTGAGCATGATGAAGGGGCGGATGCTGCGGCATCCGCCCCTTCGTCATGTCGTCGCCGCCTCAGGCGTGCTCGTCGGCCAGGCGGGCTCGGCGCTCCTCTTCCCGCTTGGAGTAGGTGGCGGCGCGGATCGCGTCGTCGGACTCCAGGCCCGTTCCCAACGCCCCGCCGAGTGTCGCCGCCGACGCGACGAACCAGGTGAGCACGAACAGATCGCCGACTTCGACGGTTCGGCCGAGGGACTCGCTCATCACCGACGTGTCGAGCACGAAGAGCGCCCAGGCCAGATTCACGACGTACAGCGCCAGATAGCAGATGACGATGCCGATGGTCAGGGTCAGCAGCGTCGAGGTGTTGTAGAGACGGGATCTCTCACGGGCCTGGAGTGAGTCGTCGTCTGGACGGTCCCAGAGCCTGCCGTCGATCACGATCCACGCGATGATGATCGTGATGGAGGCCACAGTCGCCGCCACCAGGCGCCAGCCCGACAGTGAGCTGGCGAGCGACCACACGGTCGGCTCGATCGTCGCCACCGCGCCGGTCGCCAGCGCTGCGACCAGCGCGGACTTGAGCCCGGCGGCGAGCAGCCACGGACGGTTGGCCAGCACCATCCCCAGAAGCACGCGCCCGCGGGCACTGAGTCCGGGCAGCGGCAGGCGCTGCTCCTCCGGCGAGGCGGGCTCGGCCATCCCGTCGACGAGTCCCCGCACCGCGTGACGGGCGCGGCTCTGCACCCGGAACCCGCCCAGGGCGGGCAGCGACAGCACCGCGGACTGGCGACGAGGATCGATCGCCGCCAGCAGGTAGCGGCCGTCATCGTCGCGAAGCGGAAGCTCGGTGACGCCGATGACGAGATCCCACCCGTTCTGCTCGGCATGCGCACGTAGCCGCTCGAGGGCGACGTCGACGTCTTCAGACCCGAGGGTGAACGGCTCGCTGACGAGTTCGACGATCCAGCTGTCGGCCGCAGCGGCGAGCGGTGGCGTGAGGTCGGTCATCCGACGCGCGACGGTAGTGGGCGAAGCCGGGTCGGCTACGAGGCCCACTCGGATCGGCTCCATCTCCGCAACCTACACCCGCCTCGCGTCGGCCGCATCGGCTTCTGCGATTGCCGCCCTCCGGGGATCACCCGACGAGTGGGCCGCCTCTCCGCCAGTAGCCGAGGAAGGAGACGCGGTCCTTCGCGATGCCGAGGCCGGAGGTCAGGTACCGGCGAATGCCCGTGGTCGTGCTGGACTCACCCGCTATCCACGCGTAGAAGGCGGTGTCGTCGCGGGCGGACGCACCGTGGACGGCGCCCCAGGCGTGCACGGCCCGTTCGATCGCCTCCGAGTCTCCGGCATCGCGGAGCACACGGTGCACGCGCGCCGTGTCGGGGGCCGCAGGCGAGACGAGATCATCGGCGGCGTCACCGCATTCCAGGAAGACCTCGGCGCGGGCGTCCGGCACGAGGGAATCGAGGATGCCGCGCACTGCCGGGAACGCCGTCTCGTCGGCGACGATCAGGAACCGCTGCGCGTCGCCCGGATGCCAGTGCAGCCCGTACCCGGTCCACCCCATCCGCGCGTCCGGCCCGTTGATGACGAGGTGGTCACCCGGGGCCGCCGCGGCCGCCCATGCGGACGCGGGTCCGGCTGGTTCGTGGAGGAAGAAGTCGATGTCGATCTCGCCGACCTCCGACCGGATCGCGGACGGCGTGTACGTGCGGAGCACATTGCGCTCGTCCTCGGGCAGCGCGCGCCACCGTGCATACCAGTCGGAGGGATGCGGTGTCGGCTCGTCGAGCAGTCCGAAGTCGGCGATGCTGCCGTCTGCCAGAGGCAGCACGACTTTGATCCGCTGATCCGTGCCCCAGCCGGCGAAGTTCCGCAGACTCTCTCCGCCCAGAGTCAGCCTGACGAAGTGCGCGCTGAGCATCGCCCGCGCTCGCACCTCGACCGGGAAGGCGCTGTAGGCCCAGGGGCGCTCGGCGGTCACGATCGCACTCCGGCAGGAGTCGACCCGCGCAACGGCACGACCAGCGGTCCTCCGGTGACAGGGTCGTCGATCACGACGTTCGCGAGGCCGAACACCTGCTGCACCCGTTCGCTCGTGATCACCTCACTCGGCGGGCCCTCGGCGACGATGCGCCCCTCGCGCATCGCGATGATGTGGCTCGCATACCGCGCGGCGTGATTGAGGTCGTGCAGCACGGCGACGAGCGCGCGGCCCTGGGCGTTGAGATGCGCGAGCAGTTCCATGAGATCCACCTGGTGGGCGACGTCGAGGAATGTGGTCGGCTCGTCGAGCAGCAGCAGGTCGGTCTCCTGCGCGAGGACCATGGCGACCCAGACGCGCTGACGCTGGCCCCCCGAGAGTGCGTCCACCGGGCGGGAGGCGAGGTCTGCGGTGCCGGTCGCGTCGAGAGCGTGCTGCACGGCCCTCTCGTCGGCATCCGACCACTGGCGCATCAGGTTCTGATGCGGGTAGCGGCCGCGGGCGACGAGGTCGGCCACGGTGATGCCGTCCGGGGCTGTCGCGCTCTGCGGCAGCAGCCCCAGCCGTCGGGCCACCTCCTTCGCCGGGTACTCGCTGATCGACTTGCCGTCGAGCACGACGCGCCCGCTCGAGGGCGGCAGCAGGCGCGACAGGCCGCGCAGCAGCGTGGACTTGCCGCAGGCGTTCGGCCCGATGATCACCGTGAAGCCTCCAGCCGGCAGGGCGACAGAGAGGTCGCGGAGGATCTCGGTGCGGTCGTATGTGAGCGTGATCCGCTCTGCTCTCAGGCGCGAGGTGACGGTGGGATCGGGCGAGGACGGGTTCTCAGGCACGGCGGCGGATCTCCAGGACGATCATCAGGACGAGGTAGGCGCCGCCGACCGACACGGTCACGACGCCGACGGGCAGGGCGGTGGGCAGCAGGTGCTGTGCGACGAGGTCGGCGCCGAGCAGGAGGACTCCTCCGAACAGTGCCGACAGCATCAGCGAGAGGTGCGGGGTGCGGGCCACGAGGCGCGCGATCTGCGGCGCGGCGAGAGCGACGAACGCCACGGGGCCGGCGACGGTCGTCGCGGCGGCCACGAGCGCCACGCCGATGAGCAGCGCGACGGCCCGGATCCGGCCCGGCCGAGCCCCTGTGGCTGCGGCCATGTCGTCGCCCAGCTCGAGCTGACGCAGGCGCGGCACGAGCACGAGGGCTGCGACGGCGAACGGCAGCGCGCACAGCAGCGCTCCCGCGAGCGGACCCGCGCTGACGCCGTTCAGCGACCCGGTGCCCCAGGCCGAGGCGAACATCGCGGTCTCCAGCTCGATCTGCAGGAGCATCCAGGTGTTCAGCGACGCGAGGACCGCCGAGACGCCGATGCCCACGACGATGAGGCGGAAGCCCTGCACGCCGCCTCGTGCAGAGAGCAGCCAGATCACCAGAACCGTCGCGAATCCGCCGATGAGAGATCCGGCGGTGAGCACCGGCCAGCTGCCCGAGACGAGCACCAGTGCGATGAGCATGCCCGTGAAGGCGCCGTTGGACAGGCCCAGGATGTCGGGACTCGCCAGCGGATTCCTCGTGACGGTCTGGAACAGCGCACCGGCGATGCCGAGGAGGGCGCCGATCGTGATCCCCGCGAGTGCCCGAGGAAGTCGCCAGTCGATCACGACCGTGCGGTGCATGGCGTCGCCCCCGCCGAGGAGAGTCTCCACGACCTGCTGCGGGGTGAGCGGATAGCTTCCCATTCCCAGCGCCAGGATTCCCAGGACACCCAGAGCGGCCGAGGCCAGGAGGCCGATGAGGATGCTGCGCCGGCGCACCGGCATCCGCAGCGGCCCCAGGTGCAGGATCATCTTCGCGCCGGCGGCGTCGACGGGTGCCGAGGTGGTCGATGCGCTCACAGTGCGCTCGCTCTGCGCTGCCGCGCCAGCACGATCAGCACCGGCGCGCCGATGAACGCCGCGACGATTCCGACGGGCACCTCCGCCGGGGCGATGATGACCCGACCGAGGACGTCGGCGAGAAGCAGGATCACGGGTGCCAGCACCGCGGAGAGCGGCAGGATCCCCCGCTGATCGACGCCGAAGGTCCAGCGGATCACGTGCGGCACCATCAATCCGATGAACGCGATCGGCCCGGCGAGGGCGGTGGCTGCACCAGCGAGCAGCGTGACGGCGATGATCACGCCGATGCGGATGCCGGCGACGTTCGCGCCCTGTGCCCGCGCGACGTCTTCGCCGAGGCCGACGGCGTTCAGGCCCGGACCGAGCAGCAGCGCGAGCACGAGCCCGGCAGCGACGAACGGGAGAATCGGAACGATCACATCGAAGCCACGTCCGAGGAGCGATCCGGCGTTCCAGCTGCGCATCGAGTCGAAGGCGTCGGGGTCGCTGAGGGAGATGCCGGTGGTGATGCCCGAGAGCACGGCTCCGAGTGCGACTCCGGCGAGCGTGAGGCGGAGCGGATCGGCGGAGCCGCGCCCGGCCGAGCCGATGAGGTAGACGGCGACCGTGACGATGAGCGCCCCGAGGAAGGCGAGCCAGACGAACTGCGACACGTCACGCAGCCCGAGCAGGCTCACCCCGAGGGCGACCGCGAGCGCGGCGCCGGCGTTCACGCCGAGGATGCCCGGGTCGGCGAGCGGATTGCGGGTGAAGGCCTGGATGAGAGCGCCGGCCACGCCCAGGGCCGCACCGGCGACGAGCCCCGTGACCGTTCGAGGTATGCGCAACTCGAACAGGACGTAGTCCGTCTCCGGAGTGCCCCCGCCGCGCAGTGTCGTCCAGACAGCCTCGGGCGAGAGGGGATTGGCGCCGATCGCGAGGGAGAGGACGACAGCGACTGCGAGTGCAGCGAGGAGGACGATCGCCCCGCCGACAGCTCGAAGGCCGCGTCGGGGACCCCGCACATGCGGAGCCCCCGATGTCTCGACCGAGGCGAGAGCGGTCACCGGCTCTCTTCGAGGTACGCCTCGATGTCGTCGAGCACGGCCTGCGCGCCCTTCGGCCCGACTCCCGACACCCAGTAGCTCGTGTCGACAGGGGTGACCGAGGGGAAGGCTGCGGAGTTCTGTGCGATCGCGGCGGGGATCTCCGAGGCGTCGTCGACGTCGGTCACGGTGACGAACACGTGGTCGGCTTCCGCCGAGACGATGTTCTCTGGCGAGATGTCGGCCTGCAGGCCGTCGGCCCACTCCTGCTCGGGGATCGTGAACCCGGCGCATTCGAGGAGGCTGCCCGAGAACGACACCGGCCCGTAGAGGCTGAGGGTCGTCTCGTCGCGGGGACGGATGAGCTGCGCGGTCTCGCCGTCGACCGCGTACTCGTCGGCCAGCGACTCGCAGCGCTCGTCGACTTTCGAGAGCAGATCGGCGACCTCCTCTTCGCGGCCCAGCGCTTCGCCGATGAGCATCGCGTTGTCTCGCCAGGGGTCGGCCTGCGTCTCGATGAACACCGTGGGGGCGATGGCGGAGAGCTGCTCGTAGAGCTCGGAGTGCCGGGCCTCGGTTCCGAGGATCAGGTCGGGTTCGAGCGCGGCGATGGCCTCGAGGTCGGGTTCGGGAACCGTGCCCACGGGCTCGACACCGTCGGCTCCGAGGTACGCGGGCGCACCCGCGACGTTGCTCGCGACCGCCGCGCCGACCGGCTCGATGCCGACCGCGACGGCAGTGTCGAGCTCGAGCGGTTCCAGAGTCACCACGCGCTGGGGCTCGTCGGGGACCGCCGTGGTGCCGCGGGCATGCTCGACGTCGTGAGTGCCGGCGGATTCGCCTGTCGCATCGGTGGCGGCGGTCGGCTCAGGGGCGCAGCCGGCGAGCAGGATCAGCGCGCACGCTGAGGCGGCGAGGGTCGTGGAGGCACGACGGCGGGGGCGGGAGGGCATGGTGAATGACCTTTCGGGACCGGGGAGGGGAACGACATCGATCGGATCAATGTTGGTTAGGCAACCCTAACAGCGGGGCCCACGTTCCACGCAACACGGCGCGTCGGGTCTGCTCCTCGGCGCTCCAGCGAGGGTGCATTCACGCGACACATGAAGGGGGCGGATGCCGCAGCATCCGCCCCCTCATCTGTCCTGCAGGCTGAGACCAGTCGGCTCTCAGGCGGGAGCGTCGTCCGGGTCGAGCGCGCGCAGAGCGTCTTCCTCGACCTCATTGTCGGCGGTCAGCTGCTGTTCGGTGTTCTCGTCGCCGCCGAGGGCCGCGTCGCGGTCGGGGCTGGCGTCGCCCTGAATGGCGCCGCGAGGCGATTCTCCGTGCGAGCTGTCGCCCTGGATCGCGCCACCCTGGGCTGCGCCCTGAGCGTTCTCTTCGTCGGCGTCGCCCTGAATGGCTCCGCGCGGGGAGTCGCCGTGCGAGCTGTCGCCCTGGATGGCACCGCCCTGGGTCGAGCCCTGGGCGTTGCCGTGGAGCTCGTCGCGCTCGACGGACGACTGCCCATCGGGCGCGGTGTTGTGCTGAGGGTTCTGCTCAGGAGAACCTTCGGCGGGCTCTTCGGCGTGCGGGGTGCGTCCTGTGTTCTGGTCCATGCGGCGAACGTACGTCCGCCCCGCCCGCACGTGGAGGGCATTGACAAACCGCAGTCACCCGCTCAGAACTCCGGGTCGTCCTTCTTCGAGGTGCGGATCGGCGTCGTGACGGCCGCTTCATCGCTGAACTCGACCGGGTCTGCCTTCTCGACGATGTCGGCGCGGTCGACGACGTTCAGCGGCCTGGTCTCGTCGAGCGTCATCAGGAACCGGCTGTCCTCCGAGCGGTGCAGTCGGCCGGAGGTGAAGATCCAGATCGCGCCGATCGCACAGGCGACGAAGCCCGCGGTGCCACCGAGCATGATCGCCACGCGCGGGCCGAACGTGTCGGCCACCCACCCGGCGATGGGAGCGCCGACCGGAGTCGAGCCCATGATCACGGCCATGTACAGCGCGAGCACGCGCCCTCGCAGCGCAGGGGCCGTGGTCATCTGCACGTATCCGTTTGCCGTCGTGAGCAGCGTCACGATCATGAATCCGGTGAATGTCAGCGTGATCGCGTACGACAGATACGTCGGCATGGATGCGGAGATGAAGGCCGCGACACCGAAACCGCCCGCCGCGAAGACCACGACGCGCACGCGAGCGCGGTCACGCCTGGCCGCCAGCAGTGCCCCGGCGAGCGAGCCGATCGCGAGCACCGAGCTCAGCACTCCGTAGCCGTCGGCCCCGGCCCCGAACTCGATCGCCATGGTCGAGGCGAAGATCGGGAAGTTCATGCCGAACGCGCCGATCAGGAACACCGTCACGAAGACGACCCGCAGGTCGCTGCGACCCCAGACATAGCGGAAGCCCTCGGCGAGGCCGCCGGTCCGGCGGTTCTTGAGACGCGGCGCCAACTGCCCGGTGCGCAGCAGCATCAGCGCGACGAGCATCGCGAGGAACGTCACGGCGTTCGCGATGAACACCCATCCGGAGCCGATCGCCACGATCAGCAGACCGCCGACGGCCGGGCCGATCATGCGGGCCAGGTTGAAGGATGCCGAGTTGAGGGCGACCGCGTTCGACGTGTCGCCGGCCGAGACCATGTCGGAGACGAACGCCTGCCGCGCGGGTGCGTCGAAGGCGTTGACGACACCGAACGCGGCGGCGAAGCAGAACATCATCGGCAGGGTCATCACGCCGTTGAGCAGCAGGACGCCCACGGCGATCGCGAGCAGCAGCAGTGCGCTCTGAGTGGCGAGCAGGATGCGGCGGCGCTCGAAGCGGTCGGCGACCCATCCGGTGAGGCTCACCAGCACCAGCGGCGGACCGAACTGCAGCGCCATCGTGAACCCCATGGCCGCGGCGTCGTTGTCGGTGAGCTCGGTGAGCACGACCCAGTCCTGCGCGGTCGCCTGCATCCAGCCACCGATGTTCGAGACGAGGGCGCCGGCGAACCAGATGCGGTAGTTGATGTTCGAGAACGAACGGAACATCGCGCTCATCGGTCGACCACCTTTCGCATCAGGGCGCTCGCTTCTCGCAGCGTCGTCAGTTCCTGCTCGGTGAAGTCCAGTTCGCCGAGCATCTCGGCCAGCAGCTCGTCGCGGCGCTTGATGGTCTGCGCGACGATCTCGGTGCCCGCCTCGGTGATGTCGACCTGCACGCGACGGCGGTCTTCGGCATCCGGGGTGCGGATCACGAAACCCTGCTCCTCGAGTCCGTTGATCATGCTCGTCATCGACGGTGCAGTGACCCGCTCGCGCTCTGCCAGGGCCGTGATCGTGCGCCGGCCGTGCATGCGCAGCGTCGCGAGCACCGCGAGCTGCGCGTCGCTCATCGCGTCGACGGCACGGGCCGAGCGCAGGCGGCGTGCGAGTCGGAACGTCGCCATGCGCAGGTCTGTCGCGGTGAGTTGGAGGGAATCATCGGTCGCAGACATTACTTAGACAGTCTAAGTAATTTTGCTGACGATGGGAAGCGGGCGTCGGATCGGCCGCCGCCGACAGGCCAGAATGGACGCATGACCCGATCCGTTGCTCTCGAGCTCGCCGTGCAGGACCCGACCGGAGTGCGCATCGCCGGCGCGGTCGGCGCCGTGCGCGTCGAGCTCGCTCAGGCTCTGCCTCTCGGCGGCCTCACCCCGTCGCCGGCGACCCTCGACCTGTCGATCGACGCGGCACGAGCCGTCGGGGTCGAAGTGCATGTGCTCGTCCGGCCCCGAGCCGGCGGTTTCACCTACTCCGCCGACGAGATCGCGATCGCAGAGAGCGACGTCCGCCGTGCGATCGAGGCGGGCGCCGACGGTGTCGTGATCGGTGCGCTCGACGAAGAGGGGCTGCTCGACATCCCCGCCATGCGGCGACTGCGCGACGCCGCCGGCGGAGCATCCGTCACCCTGCATCGCGCGATCGACGTGACTCCCGACCCCGTGGCGACGCTCGTCGCCGCCAGGGATCTCGGCCTTCGCCGTGTGCTCACCTCGGGTGGCGCCTCGGTCGCGATCGACGGCATCGACACCCTGCGCGCGCTCGTCGCCGAGGCGGCCGGAGAGATCGAGATCATGGCGGGCAGCGGAGTGGATGCCGCCAGCGCTCCCGCCCTCGTCGCAGCGGGCGTCGACGCTCTGCACTTCTCCGCCAAGCGCATGGTGCACGAAGACGGCGGAGTGCGCATGGGGTCGGCATCGGACGGCGTCGGTGGATACGAGGTCACCGACCTCGCGATCGCCCAGGGCGTCATCGCCGCGCTGTCGAACTGAGCCGCATCGCGCGGTCGAGCTGAGGCTCGTCCCGCAGTCGCCCTGACGCATGTCGCGCACCCTCAGTAGGGTGGGGGCGTGACCGATACGCGCGAATTCACGGATGCCGACGGCATCGCCATCGTCTACGACGTGCACCCGGCGGTGGGCGATGCGCGGGGAGTCGTGCAGCTGCTGCACGGTGTGGGCGAGCACGCCGGGCGCTACGGGGCGCTGATCGCCGCGCTGACCGAGGCCGGCTTCATCGTCTACGCCGACGATCAC
Source organism: Microbacterium sp. MEJ108Y (assembly GCF_000834175.1). Classification (NCBI taxonomy): domain Bacteria; kingdom Bacillati; phylum Actinomycetota; class Actinomycetes; order Micrococcales; family Microbacteriaceae; genus Microbacterium; species Microbacterium sp. MEJ108Y. The sequence goes on from NZ_JXQX01000008.1 coordinate 40,409, forward strand.
CGAGGGCACGGTCGCACCGGCATCCGCCAGCACGGAGGCCCCGCCAAGCTCGGCCGCCTCGGCAAGGGCGGACTGCGCGCGGCGCAGGCGGCGATCTGGCAGCTCACCGGCATCATCAAGGACGAGCACCCCGACCTGCCGCTCGTGCTGCTCGGACACTCGTGGGGATCGTTCCTCGCGCAGATGCTCGTGAACGACCACCCCGAGGCGTGGGATGCCGTGATCCTCTCGGGGTCGGCTCTGCGCACACCCGGATCGCTCAACGCGGCACCGCTCAACGCCCGCTGGGCGGCGGACGACGCCACCGGCCTCGAATGGCTGAGTCGCGACCCCGCCGTGTGGACCTCGTTCGATGAGGATCCGCTCACCACGGATCAGCCGCTTCTGAAACTGTTCGGCCCGGTCGAGGCGGCCAAGCTCTACGGTCGCCCGCGCAAGGACCTCGGCCGCGACATCCCGCTGCTGCTGCTCGTCGGCCGCGACGACCCGGTCGGCGGCCCCCGCAGCGTGCACAAGCTCGCCGACGAGTACCGCACGCGATCGGGGCTCACCGACATCACGACGCTGGTCTACCCCGATGCGCGTCACGAGATCTTCAACGAGCTGCAGCAGGACGAGGTGCGGGCCGACATCCTGTCGTGGCTCGACACCCGCATCCCTCCGCGCTGAGCCGTCGCGCGGCGGAGCGGGCTTCTGTCCGGTCGTTGAGCGAGCAGCGAAGCAGCGAGACGAAACGTGGCGAGTGCACGCAATCGGCTCACTGCGTTTCGTCTCGGTCGGCTTCGCCGTCCTCTCTCAACGACCGGGGTCGGGCGCCTTTTCGCGCGTCCGAGTGTTACGCCCGATGAACCCCCGTTACAGCGGGTGAATCCGCGTGACGTCATCCCGGCATACCGGTCTTCCCTCCGCATAGATTCGCGGCGAGAGGCAGGTGTGGGGTGGGTTTCGAAGACGAGTGGCGTGCGTGGCATGACTCGCGGGAGCGCTATGCCGGCGCCGAGTACGGCCCGGCCGCGCTCGAGTCGACGAACTGGCTCATCACCGAGCCCGCTGCCGTCGAGGGGGTGCCCGGGCTCTGGGCGCTCACGGGAGACGGAGGGATCCGCGGCAGCGATCTCGGCACCACCGGGTCGGTCGTCACGCTGAGGGGCCGTGACACGCTGCGGCTCGGACGCCGCGAGCTGCGCGTCTTCGACAGGCGGGGGGAGGTGGCGCTGCGGGTGTTCAACCCGAGGCGGCCGGAGCGGGAGCGGTTCAGCGCGATCGACGCGTATCCGCCTCGGAAGGGATGGCGGATCGCCGCGGTGTTCGAGCCGACGCCCGGCGAGACGATCACCATCACCTCGGTGGATGGTCGCTCGCACGAGTCCGACCTCGCCGGTCGGCTGCGGTTCACGCTCGACGGCGTCGCGGTGGCGCTCGCCGCGACCCGCACGCCCCAGGGCGGCCTGAGCGCGATCTTCGCCGACGGCACCAACGGCACCGAGACATATCGCTTCCGCTTCCTGCCGATCGAAGAACCGGCATCCGACGGCTCCGTGGTCATCGACTTCAACCGCGCATACCTGCCTCCGTGCGCCTTCTCCGATCAATACGTGTGCCCGCAGCCGCCGCCGGGCAATCGCTTCTCGGCGCCGATCCGCGCGGGCGAGCGGGCTGTCGTGCTCGGGCGGTGAATCCGCGGCGGACCGCGCCCCAGCGACGGCCTCGCCTTAAGCTGTAATCGTGCACGGTGAATTCAAGGTTCCAGGAGGAAAGCTCGTCGTCGTCGACCTCGAGGTCGACGACGGCAGGATCGCTCGCTTCCGGCTCGCCGGCGACTTCTTCCTCGAACCCGACACGGCACTCGACGACATCGACCGGGCGGTCACCGGACTGCCGGTCGAGACGGATGCCACGGCCATCGCCGCGGCGGTGCGCGGTGCGCTGCCCGAGGGTGCGCAGCTGCTCGGGTTCACTCCCGAAGCCGTCGGCACGGCCGTGCGTCGAGCACTCGTCACGGCACCGGGGTGGAACGACTTCGACTGGGAGATCGTGCACGAGAAGGCGGTCTCGCCGCGCATGAACCTCGCGCTCGACGAGGTGCTCACCTCTCGGGTCGGTGAGGGGCGCCGTCGTCCGACGCTGCGCATCTGGGAGTGGGACCAGTCGGCCGTCGTCATCGGCTCGTTCCAGTCGTACCGCAACGAGGTCGACCCCGAAGGTGCTGCCCGCCACGGATTCGACGTCGTTCGCCGCATCTCGGGCGGTGGCGCGATGCTCATGGCCGCGGGGCAGATCATCACCTACTCGCTCTACGTGCCGGCATCCCTCGTGCAGGGCATGACCTTCGCCGACTCCTACGCCTTTCTCGACGACTGGGTGCTGCAGGCGCTGCGCTCGCTCGGCATCGACGCGATCTACCAGCCGCTCAACGACATCGCCAGCTCCTCGGGCAAGATCGGCGGAGCCGCGCAGAAGCGCCTCGCCAACGGGGGAGTGCTGCACCACGCGACCCTCTCGTACGACATCGACGGCCAGACGATGACCGAGGTGCTGCGCATCGGCCGCGAGAAGCTCAGCGACAAGGGAACCACCTCGGCGGCGAAGCGGGTGGATCCGCTGCGCAGCCAGACCGGACTCTCACGGGCCGAGATCATCGAGCGCTTCAAGGACACGTTCCGCTCGCTCACCTCGGCGGAAGACGGCGCGATCAGTGCCGACGAGTATGCGGATGCCGAGGCGCTGGTCGAGTCGAAGTTCGCCACGGACACGTGGCTGCATCGGGTTCCGTGACCGACCCCTCGCCTGCACCTGCGTCTGATCCGGCGACGCCTGCCCCCGTCGTCCGCGGTGACGTCTCGATCATCCAGGGCGACAATCTCGCGGTCACGGCGACCCTGCCGTCGGCATCCTTCACGCTCGTCTACCTCGACCCGCCGTTCAACACGGGGCGCACGCAGGAGCGCCAGGTCGTCACGGCCCGTCGCACGTTCACAACTCAGCACGAAACGGGCGCCGACGGCGTCGCAGCCACGGAATCCCGCGGGTCGGATGCCGCAGCCGACCCGATTCTGCTGAATACTGAACCGGCGGGCCCCGGGGCCGAGGTGCGACACGGGTTCCACGGCCACGCGTACGAGCGGGTGCGCGGCATGCTGCGCACCTATGACGACCGCTTCGACGACTACGGCGCTTTCCTGATGCCGCGGCTCGAGGAGGCCTGGCGGCTGCTCGCCGACGACGGCACGCTCTATCTGCACCTCGACTACCGCGAGGCGCACTACGCCAAGGTCATGCTCGATGCGGTGTTCGGCCGTGACTGCTTTCTCAACGAGCTCATCTGGGCCTACGACTACGGCGCGAAGTCGCGCCGCCGCTGGCCGACCAAGCACGACACGATCCTCGTCTACGTCAAGAACCCGCGCGAGTACGTGTTCAACGCCGACGACATCGATCGAGAGCCCTACATGGCGCCCGGTCTCGTCACGCCCGAGAAGGCCGCACGCGGCAAGCTGCCCACCGATGTCTGGTGGCACACGATCGTGCCGACGACCGGACGTGAGAAGACGGGGTATCCGACGCAGAAGCCCGAGGGAATCCTACGGCGCATCGTGCGGGCATCCAGCCGCCCCGGCGACCGCGTGCTCGACCTCTTCGCCGGCAGCGGCACGACCGGAGCCGTGGCCTCGGCCCTCGGGCGCGACGCCGTGCTCGTCGACGACAATCCCGAGGCGGTGCGCGTGATGACCGAGCGGATGCCGCACGCCGTGGTGACCCGCGTCGGGGAGTAGGAGGGGCATCTTTCGACGCACCCGCGAATGTCGGAAACTCTGACTACTGTCGCGGTATGACCAGTTATACTCTTCCCATGAAGACGGCGATCTCCGTGCCCGATGGCGACTTCGCTCGTTTCGAACGCGTGGCTGCACGACACGGCATGAACCGGTCGGAGTTCTTCCAGCTCGCCGGGCGACGACTGGCTGATGAGTTGGAAGGCTCTTCGGACCTGACCCGTATCGCGAACCAGATCTTGGCTCAGGCCGATACCGATGCCGACGATGAGTTGTTCGTACGAGGCAACGAACAGCGGCTGCGCGAGAGCACCGACTGGTGATCCGCAGAGGCGACATCGTCTGGGTCGACTTCGGGATTCCGCGAGGCTCGGAACCGGCGAAAGTGCGTCCGTCCGTTGTAGTGCAAGAGGATTGGCTGCTCGACACGAACGTCACTACCGTCCTCGTCGTGCCACTGACCTCGAACACCGCTCTCGAGGGGTTTCCTGGCAACGTACTGGTGCCGGCCGCGGCGTCAGGGCTCGATCGCGACTCGGTGGCGAACGTGAGTCAGATCGGTCCGGTCACACGCGAGTTCGTCGACACCTACCCGGCCGGCCACCTCGCGCCTTATCTGATGGCGCAGATCGGGACCGGCATCCGTCTCGTCCTGGGAGTCTGAGGCGCCCGTCGTCACGTTTCATGCCGATCCCCTTCCGGTCACGCATGAGATGAAGATGGCTGCGGAGAGAAGGTGATCGCTATCGTGGGCGTCACCACCGAGCGGAGGGCTTCCCATGGGCGAGCACGTGAATGTCGACAATTTCGTCGTGGCGGAAACGGCGCGGATGTTCGCCGCCCTGCAGGCTGCGGCGGGCGGGGTGAACACGTTCCGCCACAATTCCGAGCCCGCCCCGATCGACGAACAGGCAGTGGTGCGCCTGAACCGGGACACGCTGTACAGCTTCGCCATCGCGGACATCAGTGCGGGGGCGACGCTGACGCTTCCCGAGGCGGGAGACCGTTACATGTCCGCGATGATCGTCAACGAGAGCCACCTGATCAACCGGATCTTCCACACGGCCGGTTCGTTCGAGCTGACACCCGAGGAGTTCGGCTCACCTCACGTGCTGATCGCCGTTCGCATCCTCGCCGACCCGGATGACGAGGCCGATCTGGCTGTCGTGGGAGATCTGCAGAAGGGGATCAGCGTCGAAGCGCGCTCGTCGGCCCCATTCGTCCTCGCCGAATACGATGCCGAATCGCTCGAGGAGACGCGCGGCGCCCTGTTGACGCTCGCGAAGGGTGTCGGCGGATACCACGGCATGTTCGGCACGGCCGAGGAGATCATCCCGGTTCGGCACCTGATCGGGACGGCATCCGGATGGGGCGGGCTGCCCGAATCGGAGGCCGTCTATGTCGGGGTCGACACCGCACTCCCGCCAGGCAGCTACACCATGACGATGAGGGATGCGCCGGTCGATGCGTTCTGGTCGATCTCCGTCTACAACGCCGAGGGATACTTCGAGCCCAACGCCGCCGGTCGCTACACGATCAACAGCATCACCGCGGAGAAGGCGCCCGACGGTTCCGTCACGGTCCGTTTCGTCGACGATCCCGACACCCGCACCCCGAATGCGATTCCTGTGCCTCCGGGGCGGAACCTTCTGGTGCGTCTCTACCGTCCGAAGGCCGCCTACTTCGACGGCACCTGGACCGTGCCGCTGATCACCGCCGACTTGCCACGCACGCCGTAGTTTCGCGGAGTCCGGTGTGAGTGAGTCTCGGCGTGCGAGTGAGTCTCGTCGTGACAGGGTGAGAGTCATGACCGAGTACGTCGAGGTGCAGACCGCCGCGGGGCGGGTTCGAGGGCGCTGGCGCCCGACGACGGGAGGGCGAGGTGCCGCGCGATCGGCGGGCTTCCTCGGCATCCCGTTCGCCGAGCCGCCGATCGGCGAGCTGCGGTTCCAGGCGCCGGTGCCGAAGGCGCCGTGGGAGGGCGTGCTCGACACGCTCGAGTTCGCGGCGACCGCGCAGCGCGGCGACCCCGGTGTGACGCTGATCCCCGAGCCGAGCGTCGAGGGCGACTCGACCCTGAACGTGAACGTGTTCACGCCCGACCCCGAGGCTTCGGGCCTGCCCGTGCTCGTCTGGATCCACGGCGGCGGCTACTTCGCGGGTTCGCCCGCGAGCCCCTGGTACGACGGCCGCAACTTCAACCGCGACGGCGTCGTCACCGTGTCGATCTCGTACCGGCTCGGCGTCGACGGCTTCGGCTGGATCGAGGATGCTCCGTCGAACCGCGGCGTGCGCGACTGGCTGCTCGCGCTCGAATGGGTGCAGCAGAACATCGCCGCGTTCGGCGGAGACCCGAGCCGCGTGACGATCGCGGGACAGTCCGCGGGCGGCGGGGCGGTGCTCACCCTGCTCGGCATGGAGAAGGCGCAGCACCTGTTCCACGCGGTCTACGCGATCTCGGGGGCGTTGGGCGATGTGTCGGCGACTCGCGCCGAGGCGTTCGGGCGTGCGCTCGCCGCCTCGGGTGGGGTGGCTCCGACAGTGGCCGGACTGTCGACGCTGTCGGACGAGCGCCTGCTCGCGCTGCAGAAGAAGGCGACCCAGCTCGGGCCGTCGTCACTGACGACCGTGATCGAGGAGGGGCTGCCACTCGGCCCGACGATCGACGGCGACCTGCTTCCGCGGCCGACCCGGGAGTCGTTGCGTGCAGGCGTCGGTGCCGACAAGCCACTGGTGATCGGCGCGACCGACGACGAGTTCACGATGGCGTTCGCGGGAAAAACGGCGAAGGCATTGCGGTGGGTACCGCAGTCCGTGCTGCTGAACCGGTTCGGTATGCCCAAGAGCATCCGTGCCGAGTATCTCGCCGCGAATGCCGACGTCGTGCGTCTCGGGAAGGCGCGTCTCGCGGGCCGGGTGCTGACAGATCGGATGTTCCGCACCACCGTGCCGGGCATCGCGGCCGACCGTGGCGATGCCCCCACATGGCTCTACCGCTTCTCGTGGCCCTCGGGACGCTTCGGTTTCGCGGAGCACTGCCTCGACGTGCCGTTCTTCTTCGAATGCCTCGACGGCCCGTCGATGGAAGCCCTCGCGGGGCCGAACCCGCCCCAGGAACTCGCTGACGACGTGCACGGCGCCGCGGTCGCGTTCATCACCACCGGCGATCCGGGGTGGGGCAGGCACGACGGGGATGCCGGTGTCGTGCGTGTCTACGACCGGCCCACCCGTGACGTCGCCGACGCGTATGCGTCGGTGCGGGCGCTGCTCTGAGCCGAGCGGCCGCCCGCCGCGGCGGCCGGGCTCATGTCACGCGGTAGGCGCGGTAGCGCACGGCGTCCGCCTGCCGCTGGGCGACGGAGAGGAACAGCGAACGCTGCAGGTGCGCGAGCCCCGGTGCCGAGGTCTCGATCTGCACCGTGGTGCGGAAGTAGTACGACCCGGCGTCGACGTCTTCGCCGCGGCGCAGCTGCTCGAGCACGTCGGGGGTTCCGGTGCGGAGCCCCTTCGCGTGCAGCAGCAGCAGGTCGCCGTCGGTCGTGCGCGCCGAGTAGCGGCCGTCGATCTCGATCGTGCCGTCGGAGCGGACGATCTGCCAGTCGGCGCCACCGGGCAGGATCTCGGCGTCGACGGCACCGGTGACGCGGCCGCCGAGGATCGGCACGACGCGTCTGTGACCGACACTCGTGCTGCCGTGGTCTTCGAGCGGCCCGAGTCCGACGGTGACGTCGAAGGCGAACTCGAAGGTCGGCACCGGGAGCAGATCGTGCGGGTCAGGGCTGCCCGTGGAGTCGATGCTCATGCGACCGGGGTGAGCGACGCGCGCTCGTTCAGTACCGACGGCAGGAAGCCGGCGGCGGTCTTGTACCCGGTCGCGATCTGCTCGCGTTCGGCGAACGGGATGACGTCATCGATATCGTCGAACCCTTCGGGTGCACGCTCGGCCGCGAGCTGCATCACGCGCTCGGGACCGGTCGCCCTCGTGCTCGCGAGCAGAGCCGTCATGGCGGGGCGACGGGCGGCCTCGTATCCCGCGAGTGCCTCATCGATGTCGCCGGCGGTGGCGAGATGGAAGGCGAGGGTGCGGGCGTCGAGGATCGCCTGGGATCCGCCGTTCGATCCGTTCGGGTACATCGCGTGCGCGGCGTCGCCGAGCAGTGTCGTGCGCCCGAACGTCCACTGCGGCAGGGCGTCGCGGTCGACCATGGGGTATTCGAGGATCTCGTCGGCCGTGGCGATCGCCGTCGGCACGTCGAGCCAGTCGAAGTTCCAGTCGCGGAAGAGCTCGGCGATGGGGGCAGGATCGATTGCTCTGTTCCAGTCGGCGTCGCCCGTGCCCTCCACGCGGCGTTCGGCGATGAAGTTGACCAGCATCCGCCCGTCCGCGTCGACCGGGGCGAGAGGGTAGGCGACGAACTTCTGGTCGGCGTCGCCCGCCATGATCATGGTGCGCCCGTCGAGGAACGCGGGGATGCGCGTCACTCCGCGCCACAGCGTCAGCCCTCCCCAGGGAGGCGCTCCCTCGGTCGGGTACCGCAGCGCGCGCAGCGCGGAGTGGATGCCGTCGGCTCCGATGATCACGTCGGCGGTCGCCTCGACCGTGCCGGAGGATGTCTCGAAGGTCGCCGTCTCGGTGCCGTCGTCGTGGGTGGTGACGCCGATGAGGCGGTGATCGAGGCGGATGGGCTCGGCGAGACGCGCCTCGGCGAGGTCGCGCAGAGCGAGCTGCAGACGGCCGCGGTGCACCGAGAGCTGCGGCCAACGGTACCCGGCGTCGAGGCCGCGCGGCTCATGCCAGATCGGCTGCCCGAACCGGTTGTAGTAGGCCAGCGTGTGGGGCTCGACGCCCAAGTCGGCGATGGTGTCGGCGATGCCGAGCTCGGTCAGCTCGCGCAGGGCGTGCGGCAGCAGGTTGATGCCCACTCCGAGCCCGCGGATCGTGGCGCTCCGCTCGTAGACGCTGACGTCGTGCAGTCCGGCTTCATGCAGGCTGATCGCTGCGGCGAGTCCGCCGATCCCTGCGCCGACGATGATGATCTTCATCGATCTCTCCTGATCTCTGCTGCGTTCGGCCGCAGCGGGTGGGTGGGTGTGCCGGTTCTCAGGCGCGCATGTGAACCACGGCACCGCCGACGACGGTCACAGCGGTGCCCACGCTGATGAGCGCCTCGGTCGGGATCGCGAACGGGTCGACGGTCGACACCGCGATGTCGGCGCGGGCGCCGACGCGCAGCATCCCTCCTCCGCCCAGCACGAGCTCGGCGGATCTGCTGGTGTAGGCGGCGAGGGCCTCGGTGAGCGTGAGTCGCTGGGTGGCGTCGAGCGGTTCGCTCGGCGTGCCGTCGGGGCCGGGGAGCGTGCGGTTGACGGCCACGTGGATCGCGAGCCACGGATCGGCGGGCGACACCGGCCAGTCCGACCCCATCGCGATCGCGGCTCCACTGTCGGCGATCGCGCGGAACGGATAGCCGGCGCGCATGCGGGCGTCGCCGATCATCGGCACGACGGCCGGGTCGACCGATGCCCAGAGGCCCTGGATGTTGGCGGTGATGCCGAGCGGGCCGAAGCGGCGGGCGTCATCGGGGTGCACCATCGACAGGTGCGCGAAGTGGTGGCGCTGACCGGTGCCGTTGGCGCGGCGGGCGGCCTCGACCGCAGCCAGGGCGACGCGCACTCCGCGGTCGCCCATGATGTGCAGGTGCATCGCGAAGCCCTCGGCGTCGAGCGAGACGACGAGCGCCTCGAGTGCCTCGGCATCGATGTGCAGCTCTCCGCTGCCCGCGTGGCTGCAGTAGGGCTCGAGCAGGGCGGCCGTCTCGCCGTGGGGCACGCCGTCGACCATCGCCTTCGCAGTCGATGTGTCGAAGCCCGCTGCGGCGTTCGCGGCTCGGAGCGCGACGAAGCGCTCGACCAGCGCCGGCACCTGTGCGGCCGTCGTGCCAGGGGGCACCCACAGTGCGCCGGACGTGCGACTGCGCAGACTGCCGTCGGCGATCGTCGCGACGTAGGCCGCGGTGCAATCGGCCTTGCCGTTGTACTCGCCGAGAATCGCCTCGTGCCAGCCGGTGATGCCGAGGGTCCACAGGAATTCCTGCGCGTTGAGAAGACCGGCCGCGATCTCGGCATCCGTGCTCGGCGGAACGATCCGCCCGACGAGCTCTGCCGCCGTCTCGTTGAGGTACCCGGTGGGGTCGCCCTGCTCGTCGTGGTGGATGTGTCCGTTCGGGGGAGCGGGAGTGTTCCGGTCGACCCCAGCGAGCTCCAGCGCGCGCGAGTTGACCCACAGCGTGTGGTGTCCGGCGTCGCTCAGTGCCACAGGGCGGTCCGGCACGATCGCGTCGAGCATCTGCCTCGTCGGGTGGGGGAACAGCTCGTGGCTCCAGCCGCCGCCGGTGATCCACTCGGCATCCGTCGCGTTGGCCGCAGCCGCGATCAGCGACAGCGTCTCGTCGACTCTCGCAGCCGTGGTCAGGTCGCAGCTGAGCCGCTCGACACCCGCGAACGCCGCGTGGATGTGCGCGTCGACGAACCCGGGCAGGATGCCGCCGCCTACGGCGTCGATCATGCGGGTGTCGGGTCCCGCGAGGGCACGGATCTCGTCATCCGATCCGATCGCGATGATGCGCTCGCCGCGGATCGCGACGGCCGTGTCGGCGGTGCCGATCCGGCCGTCGAACACGCGACCGTCGACGATGCACACGTCGGCGGGAGAAGTGCGGGTCATGGTGGTGCCTCTCGTCGTTGCGGCCTCGCCGCTCGGGTCCTGCTCGTCGATCATCTCGTCACACCACTCGGAACACACGGATGACGACCTGGTCGTCTCCGGGGCGCGCGTAGCCGACGAACTGCGACTCGGCGAGCCAGCGCAGGGGCTCGGCATCCGTCTGGAAGACGAACGCCGTGCGGTAGTACAGATCCTGTTCGGAGGGCCGCCCACCGGCCTGGAACTGCGCGATGGCCGCCTCGTTCGCCCGCCAGTAGCCGCGGTTCACGACATCGACGAGGTGCCCGTCGATCTCGATCAGATAGTGCGCGTCGAGCTGGGTCGTCACGCCGTGATCGACCCACCAGTCGCCGCCGCCGGGCACCACTCGTCCCTCAACGCGGGGGCCGGAGAGCGCGCCACCCGTGATGGCGGTGAAGTGCAGCTCGCCGCCTTCGCCTCGGCCGATCCGCTGGGGCGGGGTCACATCGACCTGCAGCTCGAAGCAGTACTCGAACGCGGGGGTCATCAGCTCGGTGTCGGTCATCGCCGTCTCCTCTTCATCGGTCGGTCGAGCCCGATCGTGGGGATCGGGGTGGTGCGCACCGGTATGCGCCGCTGCGGTACCCAGCCGTCGCCCGGAATCGAGTCGAGCAGCAGACGGGTGTATTCAGCCTGGGGGTTGTCGAGCACGGTCCCGGTATCGCCGCGTTCCTCAATGCGACCGTCGCGCATCACGACCACCTCGTCGCACAGACGGCGGATGACGGTGAGGTCATGGGTGATCATCAGCAGGGCGACGCCGGTGTCGAGACGGATGCGCTCGAGGAGCGACAGGATCTCGACCTGCGTGGTGACATCGAGCGCCGACACGGCCTCATCGAGCACCAGGATGCGCGGTTCGGCGGCGAGGGCCCTCGCGATCGCGACACGCTGGCGCTGGCCGCCCGAGAGCGATCGGGGTCGTGCGTCGAGCAGGGCCACGTCGAGGTGCACCGAATCCATCAGCGCCGACACCCGGGCGGAGAGCGCCGCGCGGTCGTCGTCGCGGCGGTGCACGCGAATCGCCTCGGTGAGGCACTGCCGCACGGTCTGGCGTCGATCGAGCGACTGGTACGGATCCTGGAACACCATCTGCGCGGTCTTCGCGCGGGTGCGTCGTTCGGCACCCGATGCTGCTGGTGCGCTCCAGTCGTGCCCGGCGACGCGGACGGTGCCGGCGTCGGCGCGCTCGAGGCCGCAGATCACGCGGGCGGTGGTCGACTTGCCCGATCCGGACTCGCCGACGATGCCCAGCGACCCACCGGCCGCGAGGCCGAACGACACGTCGTCGACCGCGGTGAGGATGTCGTGGCCTCGACCGTGCGCGGCGCGCACCCGGAAGGATTTCTTCAGCCCGTCGACACGCAGCAGCGGCTCGGATGCGGTGGAGGGGGAGGCCGCGGCTGCGGGCGGAGTCACCGGAACGGCGTCGAGCGATGCCGACATCAGGATGCGCGTGTAGTCCTCGGTGGCATCCGCGCGCATGCTCGACCCGCGGAGCGTCTCGATCGTACGGCCCTGCTTCATGACGACCACACGGTCGCACACCGCTCCGGCCAGAGCGAGGTCGTGCGTGATGAAGAGCAGCGACAGATCGCGGTGGCGGCGCAGGTCGCCGATCACGGCCATGACCTCTTCCTGGGTCGTCACATCGAGCGCCGTGGTGATCTCATCGGCGAGCAGCAGTCGGGGGTCCATCGCCAGGGTGGACGCGATCATCACCCGCTGCAGCAGCCCGCCCGACAGCTCGGCGGGACGCTGCCGCAGCCGGCGGGTGGGAGAGGGCACTCCCACCTCGTCGAGCAGTTCGACGGCTCGGCGCTCAGCGGCATCCGGAGTGAACCCGGCCACCGTGACCAGTGCCTCGGTGAGGAAGTCGCCGATCGTCCGCAGGGGGTTCAGGTGGGCACGAGGGGTCTGGAACGCCATGCCGATGCGCAGCGCTCGCAGCTCGCGGCGCCCTCGCTCGTCGAGGGATTCGAGATCCTGGCCCTCGACGCGAATGGTGCCGGCCGTGGTGAAGGTCTCTGGGAGCAGGCCGGCGATCGCCCGCACGCTGAGCGTCTTTCCCGACCCGGACTCGCCGACCAGTCCCACCGATTCGCCGAGGGCGACGTCGAGCGTGCAGTCGTGCACGAGCGTGCGGGAACCGTCGGGCGTGGGCATCGTGATCTCGAGGCCCTGCAGTTCCAGGACGGGTGTCGTCATCGTTCCTTCTCCTCTGCCCAGGTGGTGGCGCGGGCGCCGATGATGCCGACGGCGAGCACCGTCATGACGATGAGCAGAGCGGGGAAGAGCGACTGCTCGGGCGCGCCGGCGAGGATCGCGGCCTGGCCGCCGGCGATCATCGAGCCCCAGTCGGCGGCGGGCCGAGGACGACGACGATCACCGGCGCCGTGACGCTGGCGGAGGCGCCGACCAGCACACGCGACAGGATGTCGCGACCGAGGTCATCGGTGCCGAAGAGGTGGTCGAGTGAGGCGGGGTCATTGATCGGACCGGCATACAGCTGATCGGGCGAGTAGGGGGCGAGCCACCGGCCGGCGATCGCGATCACGGCGACGGCGGCGAGCACGACGACGGCCACGACCACGAGGGGATCTCGGCGGGCGAGCCGACGAGTGGCGGCGGGGATGCGCCCCGCGGCGAGCTGACCGACGCTCATGCGTTCCTCCTGGTTCCTGCGGAGTCGGGGTCGATTGCGGCGGCCAGCAGGTCGGCGATCGCGTTGAGCACGACGAACAGGGCGACGAGCAGCAGGGAGACGACCTGCACGACCGGCAGATCCTTGCGGGCGGCGGCTTCGGTGAGCAGCGACCCGATGCCGCCGAGACCGAATGCCTGCTCGGCGATGGCCGAGGCGGCGAAGAGACCGGCGATCGTCGTGCCCGAGATCGCGAGGATCTGCGGAGCCGCGTTGTGGAAGACGTGCCGGCGGAAGACACGCCCCCACGGGATGCCGCGGACGCGGGCCGTCTCGACGTGCTCGGAGTGCAGCTGGGCGACCAGGGCGCTGCGGGTCACTCGACTGATGTACGCGATGAACATCAGCGCGAGTGACACCGCAGGGAGCACCAGGTGCCAGAGCCGGTCGAGCCCCTCCTCACCCGCCCCGAACGTCGGGAACCAGCCGAGCGAGGTCGCGAAGATCCAGATCAGCAGGATTGCGACGATGAACGTCGGCAGGGCCATGCCGAGCGACGTGGTGACCGAGACCACCATGTCGGTACGACGACTGCCGATCGCGGCGAGGATCCCGGAGCCGAGGCCGAACACCGCGATCAGCGCGGTGGTCAGCAGCACCAGCTGGAACGTCACGGCGAACCGTGCTCCCACGAGCTCGGCGACATCTGTCTTGTAGACGAACGACCGACCGAAGTCGCCGGTGACGACACCCCCGAGCCAGTGCAGGTACTGCAGCCACACCGGGTCGTCCAGCCGGTACTCTGCGCGGATCGCCGCGATGAGCTCCGGGGTCGGACGGGCCCCGCCCGCCAGCGCCGTCACCGGGTCACCCGGCGTGAGCAGAAGCGCCGAGAAGATGATGACGCTGGCGAGGAAGAGCGTGAGCGCGAGTCCGCCCAGCTTGCCGAGCACCGTCCTGATCATGAGGGTCTGTCCCGTCGTCGCAGACGACTCACTCGCCGCCGAGGCGCAGCGCCCAGGGGGAGCTGTAGATGGCGACGGAGGTGGTGATGCCGGTGAGGTCGTCGGACAGGTAGGTGAGCTGGTAGGCGCCGGCGAGCGTCACCTGCAGCTGGTCCGGGGCGAAGATCTCCTGCGCGCTCACGAACGCCTCGGCCGCGGTGGTCGCATCCGTCGCGGTGCGCGCCGCCTGGAGGTCGGCCGTCACCTCGTCGTTCGCGTAGCCCGACCAGTTGAAGATGCCGCCGAACTCTGCCGGCAGCATGAACAGCTGCGGGTAGCCGAGCACGCCGGGCACCTCGAGGTAGCCGGTCGTGGCGACGAAGTCGATGCCGTCGCGCAGCTCGGGAGTGTAGAAGAGTGCTCCGAAGTCGGCCGGCTGACGCTCGTCGATCGTGACGGTGAGGCCGATGTCCTTCGCCGCGCTCTGGATGATCGATGCCGTCTGCGAGAACTCCTTGGCACCGGCAGGAACGGCGAGCACCAGGGGCGTGGAGGTGTCGATGCCGGATTCGGCGATCAGGTCTTTGGCCGCATCGAGATCGACCTCGGGGGAGGGCAGCGCGTCGTAGGCGTCCTGGTAGGTGTCCTTCGCCTCCATGCCGCTCCAGACGAACGGCGGGACGATCGTCTTCTGCACCTGGCCGAGGCCCTGCAGAACGGTGTCGATGTAGGTGCTGCGATCGATGGCGAGGCTCAGCGCCTGGCGCACGCGCGGGTCGGCCGCCGCGCTGTCGGCCGAGGTCGGACCGAAGCTGTACGAGGCCGTGGAGGGCCCGGAGATCAGGCGGCCCTCGCCGTCTTCTGCTTCAA
>NZ_JXQX01000009.1:0-251249 GCF_000834175.1 Microbacterium sp. MEJ108Y
GGTCGCACCCCGCACATCCACACCCACCGTCCGCTGCAACAGCTCATTCAGCCCCCGGCAGCCCGCCGAATGCGGAAAGTCGCCCGGATCCCCCGTCGCGATCGTCTCCACGATCACCGCCTCGGCACGCCGGAACGCCGCCCCCGCACCCTGCAACACCGCGACCCGGTCCGCATCCGACAACCCCGCCAGCCCGTCATCGGACAGCACCGCATCGAGGTCGGCGACGACCCGATCCAGAAGCTCCGCAGTGCTGTTCATACCCCCCAGTCAACCGGGGACCACCGACATTCGAGACCCGCAACTGCCCGCTTTTACCCCAGATCAACGCCATATTCCGATCTCCCGATACAGCGCACCTACGCCGCGCACACCACAGCCACGGGAGCGGCGCGAGAGCGAGAAAGAACGGCGACGGAGAGACACATGGAAATGGAGACGGAGAGACGACTCGAAGGGAGAGCACCCGGAGGAAGAGGGCACTCCGACGACGAGGAGAGCGCCGGGCAGGAAGCGAACACCCGGCGAGGACGGACCTCAAGAGGGTGAGAGCGCCCTGACGACGTGGAGAGGAGAGCAGAGGAGCAGAGACGACAGAAGGAAAAGAGAAGACGGAGGAGAGAGAAGAGAAGACGGAGAAGAGAGAAGACGGAGAAGAAGAGGAAGAAGAAGAAGAAGAAGAACAGAGAAGGACAACAGAGAAGGACAACAGAGAAGGAGAACAGAGACGAGAACAGAGAACGAGAACAGAGAACGAGAACAGAGAACGAGAACAGAGACGAGAACTGAGAACGAGAACAGAGAACGAGAACGAGAACGCGGTATAAGAGAACCCGGGAACAACACCCTCGGAGAACGCACCCGCGGGATGGAGACCCGCAGAGAAGAAAACCCCGGGGAGAACGCCCCGGAAAAACACCCGGAGACAGCGAGAAGCCCCGGGGTGTGACACCCCGGGGCTTCTCTCCGACCGTCAGTCCGCGAAGGTCGCGGCGTCGATCACGAAGCGGTAGCGCACATCAGAGGCGAGCACGCGCTCGTAAGCCTCGTTGATCTGCGCGGCCGAGATGACCTCGATCTCGGAGGCGATGCCGTGCTCGGCGCAGAAGTCGAGCATCTCCTGGGTCTCAGCGATGCCGCCGATGTTCGATCCGGCGAGCGAGCGCCGTCCGCCGATCAATGACGAGACGTTGACCGAGAGCGGTTCTGCGGGGGCTCCGACGCAGACCATCGACCCACCCACATCCAGCAGACCGAGGTAGGCACGGAGGTCGACGACGGCACTGACGGTGTTGAGGATGACGTCGAACGATCCGCGCAGCGAGCGGAACGTGTCGGGATCGCTCGTCGCGTAGTAGTGGTCTGCCCCGAGGCGAAGCCCGTCGTCCTTCTTGCTGAGGGTCTGCGAGAGCACGGTCACCTCGGCGCCGAGCGCGTGGGCGATCTGCACGCCCATGTGGCCGAGTCCGCCGAGCCCGACGACCGCCACCCGCGTGCCAGGGCCGACGTTCCAGTGCCGCAGCGGGGAGTACGTGGTGATCCCCGCGCAGAGAAGGGGTGCGGCGACGTCGAGCTCGAGGGCGTCGGGGATGCGCACGGCGAACGACTCGGTCACGACGACCTGCTCGGAGTATCCGCCCTGCGTGATGGTCCCGTCGCGATCGACGCTGCCGTAGGTGAAGACAGCGCCGTTGGAGCAGAACTGCTCGTCACCGCGCTGGCAGTTGCGGCACTCTCCGCACGAGTTCACGAGACATCCGACCCCGACGCGGTCTCCCACGGAGTGCTTCGTGACGTCGGCCCCGATGGCGGCGACGGTGCCGGCGATCTCGTGGCCCGGTGCGAGCGGGTAGCTCTGCGGACCCCAGTCACCGCGCACGGTGTGGATGTCGGAGTGGCAGATTCCGGCGAATGCGATGTCGATCAGGATGTCGTTCGGGCCGAGTTCGCGGCGCTCGATGACGGTCTTCTCGAGCGGTGCGGCTTCGCTGGGTGCGGCGTAGGCGTTGACACGGGTCATCTCGGACTCCTCGGGTCGGGTCGGGTGGGCCAGATCGACACTACTCGCGGCGCCCTGTGCGCCACCCCTGTGCGCCACCCCTGTGTGATCGATACGTTGGGGCTACGACTCCGGAGGGGAAGTCCCATGCACCGCTCGACCTTGACCACCCGACTGATCACCAGCGTGATCGCTCTCGTGCTCACTCCCATCGCCCTGATCCTGCTGTCTGTCGGCGGACAGACCATGATCCTCACGTTCTTCGCGTACGCCAGCGACGGCGACCTCGCGTCGCTGACCGGACCTGTGCTGCTGCAGATCCTCGGTCTCGCGCTGCTCATCCTCGTCGTGCTCACCGGCGTGTGGAGTTCAGCCGGCCTGATCGCCATCGGCATCCTCAGCATCGTGCCGCTGATCGTCGCCGTCTTTCCCGTGACCCTGTCATGGCTCTACGGCATCGCACCCAGGGAGTGGGTCGACGGCTTCGTATACGGCCTCCCTCTCGTGGTGCTCGCCGCGCTCGGGGCGATGGGCCTGGTGCTCGCCCTCGTCCGCCGGGATCCTCGACCGAAGGGTGCCGCGCTCGGCGTGGTCGGCCTGATCGTCGCCCCACTGCTGCTCGCTGCGGGCGCCTGGTCGATCACCTGGGGAATCGCCGAGGGTACGCTGTTCGCCCTGCAGCGGTTCGAGTTCGACGTGCGCCCCGGGCCAGGCTTCGCAGTCGTCGCCGGGGCTCTGCTCGTCATCGCCGGTATCACCGTGACCCGCTGGTCGCGATTCGCACTCGTCGTTCCCGCCCTCGTGCTCCTCGTCGGCAGCATCCTGCTCGTCGTGGCCCGCGATGCCGTGATGCCTGCGCTCTTCGAGCTGCCGCGAGGCATGAACACCGTCGCACCGAGCCTTCTTCTCTACGGCGGAGGAGCCGCGGCCGGACTCATCTATCTGACCTTCACAGCGGTGCTGCTGCGCGTCGTCGCTCACGCGCGATCGGCCGGAGCGCCCGGAGCGACGACACCCGACACCACGGTGCACGCGCAATACCCACACGCGCAATATCCACAGGCGCAGTACCCACCAGCACCGATGCAGCATCCGTACCCGCCGGTCCCCGGTCAGCAGCCGCCCGCTGCGCCGTACCCGCCGCAGCCCGGCCCGTAACTCACGGAGCCGCCGCACGACGGCGGCTCAGACAGAAGGAACCGGCCGGAATCCCACGATTCCGGCCGGTTCCGTGCTCTGCGAAAGCCGCGTCAGCGCTTGGCGTTCTTCTTCAGCGTCTTCTCCAGCACAGGTGCATCGCCGGATGCTGCGAGCGCCGCGTAGTACTCGCGGGCCTCGTCCTGACGCTCTCGCTCTGCACCGGACGCGATGGGCGCTCGGACGTGCTCGGGCTCGTATGCGAACGCATCGACCAGGTCGAGGGCATATGGGCGAAGCCGGGCGCACAGACGGTCGATGTACCGCGAGACCGCAGCGGCGCGCTGCGTCGAGAGACGTCCGTTGATGAGGTGCCAGGCGAGGTGCTTCTCGATGAGCTGCAGGCCGAAGAGGTCGCGCAGCCAGGTGAGAACCTTCTTCGTGTCAGCGTCATCGACTCGGTGGACGGCATCGGTGAACGCCTCCCACTGCAGCAGCTCGCCGTGTGCGCGGGCCGCCTCGA
Organism: Microbacterium sp. MEJ108Y; assembly: GCF_000834175.1. NCBI lineage: Bacteria > Bacillati > Actinomycetota > Actinomycetes > Micrococcales > Microbacteriaceae > Microbacterium > Microbacterium sp. MEJ108Y. Next base: position 3,660 of record NZ_JXQX01000009.1, read on the forward strand.
TCAGCTCGGCCTGGTTCTCGTTGAACAGCTTCGCGCCGAGCACCTTGTCCTTGCCCGCAGGGCGCAGACGACCGGCGATGTCGGCGACCATCTGCTGCACGCGCTCGGCGAGCAGCAGGTGCTGCTGCTCTTCGCGCAGGCCGTTCTCGACGGAACGCGAGACCTGCCCGAGGTCGACGACCGACTGGCCGAACTGACGCAGGCCGGCACCGTGGAAGAGCTTGCCCGCGGTCATCCCGACGGCGAACTTGGCCAGAGCCGCAGCATCCTTGCCGGTGAACTGCTTGGCGTAGTCGGTCAGCAGCCGCTTGCCGACGAGCTGAAGCAGCACGTTGTTGTCGCCTTCGAACGTGACGTAGATGTCGAGGTCGGCCCGAAGACCCACGAGGCGGTTCTCGAACATGAAGCCGGCGCCGCCGCAGGCCTCGCGCGCCTCCTGCAGTGTGTCGAGGGCGTGCCAGGTCGACAGCGGCTTGAGTGCCGCGGCCAGGGTCTCGAGATCCTCGCGGTCGTCGGGGGTGTCGGTGCGACCCGAGAACACCCCGTCGAACTTCTGCAGGAACTCGTCGTGCGCGAAGATCTGCGCATACGTCGTCGCAAGCCGCGGGAAGAGGCGTCGCTGGTGCTTGCCGTAGTCGAGGAGCACGACCTCCTGCCCGTCTGCCCCGTCGAACTGACGGCGCTGCGTGGCATATGTGATCGCGATCTTGAGCCCCAGAGCGGATGCCCAGCAGGCCGCGCCGTCGAGCGAGACCCGACCCTGCACGAGCGTGCCGAGCATCGTGAAGAAGCGACGGCCGGGGCTGTCGATCGCGCTCGAGTACGTGCCGTCGACCGCGACGTCGCCGTACTTGTTGAGCAGGTTGGTGCGGGGAACGCGCACGTGGTCGAAGCTCAGACGGCCGTTGTCGATGCCGTTCAGTCCGCCCTTGAGCCCGTCGTCCTCTCGTCCGATGCCCGGCAGGTCGATGCCGTCATCGCCGCGCAGCGGCACGTAGAAGCAGTGCACCCCGTGGTTGACGCCGTTCGTGATCAGCTGGGCGAACACCGTCGCCGCGACGCCGTGCAGTGCGGCGTTGCCGAGGTACTCCTTCGTCGCGCCGCGGAACGGCGTGTTGATGACGAACTCCTCCGTCGCGGGGTCGTACGTCGCGGTCGTGCCGACTGCGGCGACGTCTGACCCGTGCCCGATCTCGGTCATCGCGAAGGCGCCGGGGATCGAGAGATCCATGACTCCCGGCAGCCATTTCTCGTGGTGCTCGGTCGTGCCCAGCTGCAGGATCGCTGAGCCGAACAGCCCCCATTGCACACCCGATTTGATCTGCAGGCTCGGATCGGCGACGACGAGCTCCTCGAAGCCGGCGATGTTCCCGCCGTTGTTCTCTTCGCCGCCCAGCGACTTCGGGAACGCGCGGTGCACGGCCTTGTTGTCGACGAGCAGGTGCAGCTGGCTGAGCACGCGCTCGCGGTGCTCGTCCTTGCCCAGTTCGTCCTTGCGCCAGAACGCCGAGTCCTTGATCATCTCGCGCGCCTCGCGGCGGGTGTCGGCCCACGTGCCCATCAGCAGGTCGGTGACCCGAGCGACGTCGATCCGCAGGTTCGCGTCTGCGTTGTCGGTGTGGGGGCGAGTCGTCTTCGGACGGACGGCGGCGTCGACCATGAGCGTTCCTCTCAGAGGGAAGTAGTGATACGCCCATGGTAGGTGTGCCACAACCAGGAGCGAACTGCTGTGTACGCATCCTCCAACTGCCTGCGGGCACATCGCCCCGACGGATTGTCGTCAGACCACAGTCCGCGCGAGACCGCGACCTCAGGCCTCCACGCCTGACGGCCGGGGCGGGGCCGTCTGCGCCTGCTCCCACCGCCGTCTCGTGCCGGAGCTCAGACGCGCCCAGGTCCGATCACGGATGAAGATCGAGTCGATCGCGATCATCGTGAGCGAGAACCAGGGCAATCCCATCAGCACGCCGATGCCGATGTGGAACGAGAGGATGCCGACGAGGCCGATGAGACGCGTCGGCCGCGTGAGCAGCATCAGTGGGAACGCCACCTGCAGGATGATCGATCCCCAGGTCGCGGCGACGACCATCGGCCCCCACGTCGTGACGAGGTCACTCAGAACCGGCCACGTGCCGAACCGGGCGGTCTGCAGCGGGTTGTACACCGCGTAGCCCTCTTCCCAGGGCGCACCGCCGGCTTTGTACAGCGCGCCGGAGGCGTAGACGAAGCACACCTGGGCGGTGAGCGCCACGAGGGCCAGATTGTGGAAGACGGTGCCCAGAAGAGCCGGCTGGCTCCCCGGAGCGAACCACTCGCCCTTCTTCGCACGACGTCTGGCGTCGAGCGACCACCGAGCCGCGGGGTCTGCGAAGAACAACAGCAGCAGGGCGATGCGGAACATGTTGTCGCCCTGGTCGCCCACCATGTCGTTGGCTTCGATGAACCCCACCCAGAGGCAGAAGAACACCGGCAGGACGATCCGGAAGCGCCAGCCCAGCACGAACAGCACGTCCAGCACGCCGAGCAGCAGATAGAGAGCGGTATAGAGGACGTCATTTCCCATCGCCGCATGGAACGCGCTGAAGATTCAGATCTTCGGGAACTCGCTGACGGGTTCGGCGAGCTCGCCGTTCCACGCCGACCCCGAGCCGAACGTATAGAGACGTGTGCCGAAGTTCGATGCGAGCAGGCCGATCGCCGTGATGCCGAAGAGGATGCGGGTGACCGCCAGGCCGTAGAGGGCCTTCTTGCCGTTGAAGAGCCAGTCCCCCACGAACGCAGAGATCCGGTCGATCGCCGACAGGACCATCGACCACAGCCCGCCGATCATCGACGAGACGAAGCTCAGCAGACGCGTCACGAAGGAACGGGGCGGCTGCAGCTGCGGCTGTGGTGTCGCAGAGGGAGAAGGAGCAGGCGAGACCGACGGAGCAGGCGCCGGAGGGGCGGATGCCGGCGCCGGCGCTGTCACCGTCGAGCGGGAGGTCTGAGACCCGGCATCCTTCTTCTTCTTCGCGTCTCGCTTGGGCGCGGTCCTGATCGGCGCGCTCACGGCTGGATCCTCTCGAACTGGGCGCGGAAGGTGTCGGCGAAGTTCTCGCGACTCTGCCCTTCCTCTTCTATAGGCAGCCGCCACCCGGTGGTCGAGAACGTGGGATCGGGGCGCTGCGCGCTCGGATCGTTGCGGTCGGCATAGGGGACGACGTTCTGGCGGCTCACGCGGTACTGGACCTGGACGACTGCATCGGCACCCCAGATCGCATAGGCCACCTGAGTGGCATAGGCGGTCGACAGGTGCTCCTCGGCCATGTACGCCTCGGTCGACGGCTTCTCGCCCTCGAGCTCATCGAAGGAGCGCACCATCCACTCCTCCCAGCCCTCCTCGGTGAAGTCGAGTCCCACGACGGCCTTCTGATCGTCGTCCAGCTTGTTGAACGCGTTCATCTGACCGCTCGCGACCTCACTCGACTGGATGCCGGCGCGAGGCGGGAACAGGTTGTAGCGGATCATCGAGAGCTCGACGTCGGTGGCGCTCACCCACCCGGTCTCGATCTCCTGGCCGTCCTTCTCTATGACGGCCCGGACGTTGAAGTGGTAGTCGCCGTTGATCGGCTCGGGAGCGAAGACGCTCCACGACTGACCGAACATGGGCAGCATGTAGCCGGCGAGTACCTCCTGAGTGGGGATCTCTCGCAGTGCCGAATACGGTGCGATCCAGAGGAACGACGCACCCACATGCCACAGGGTCAGCAGACAGGCGGCGAATGCGATGAGCTTCACCCACCAGGTCGGGCGCGGTCGCGGGGCGGCCACGGCAGTCGCCGCATCCTGCACTTCCGGTGAGGTCTCAGTCATCGTGCTCATCCACATCCTTCTCACCGCTGCAGGTCGGGGCCGCCGCAGCGACGGCCCCGACCTCTCAGCGTTCCTGCACTGCGTTACTCCGTCTGGGCGAGCGGCCGTCGAGAACGCGCGACCCTCGTCATCCCGAGCCCGAGCATCAGCAGCAGCGCCGCCAGCGCGATCCACCCGCCCTGGATCTCACCACCGGTGGTGGCGAGGCCGGACGCCACGACCTGGAACGAGGCCGAGACGCTGCCGGAGGTCGCTCCGGTCAGGGTCACTGCATGGGTTCCGAGGTCGGTGCCGGACGGGATGGTCCAGGTGAAGGTGACCGTGCCCTGCGCATCGGCGACCTTGGTCCCCAGTGCGATCGGCTCGGAGGTCATCACTCCGGTGACGGACTCGCCGGGCTTGAACCCGGTGCCGACCGCCGTCTGCTTCTCGCCGCGCTCGAGTGAACGCAACCGATCGGCAGGTTGATCGCGCCCCTCACGTTTCGACGGACGAAAGGTCATCCCGACAGCACGCAGCCGCGAGCCCTCGGAACGACGAAGACCGCCCCGCAGGTCGATGCCTGCGGGGCGGTCTCAGAGGGGCGGGCGAGTGCTAGAGCGTGAGCCCGTGACCGAATCGGAAGAGCGGATCTGCGGTGTCGAAGGGCACGTCCGGACGCGAGGCGACGACCGCCGCCATCGACCTCGGCAGGTCGAACGGCAGCCTGCCCTGCGCGCTGGCGACGCCACTCAGCACGTCGAGCAGCGCGGCCGCGGAGACGCCCCAGTTGACGGTGACGGCAGCCGCGGCATCCGTGATCGGCTGGAGGATCGGCGGACGATCGGCGAGCACGTCGACCACGGTCGGCACGGCACCCGCGATCGCACGCACGTGATCGAGCACCTCGTCGGGGAACTCGAGCGAGCCCGCGTGGAAGAAGTTCTCGAAGGTGGTGTCGCGCTGCTCGAACGGGGCCTGCAGGCGGATGACCGCGAGATCGGCCTCGTCCGGCGTCGCGACGACCTCGCCGTAGGCCGCCGCGACCTCGGCGTCGATCCCTTCGACGTAGAGCTTGAGCCCGGTGGCGAACGGCAGCGCGCCGTCGTTCGTCAGCACGGTGACGGACGCTCGTTGAGCCGCCTCTCCGGCGGCACGGAACTCGGCGCGGCCGACGATCTCATCGGCCGCGTCCTCGTCGACGAACGGATCCTCGAAGAGCCCGAGCTCGAACTTCTCCCGCAGGATCCGTCGTGCCGAGACATCGAGTCTTTCCTCCGAGACAGAGCCGTCGGCGAGGAGCTCGAGCAGCAGCTCCGGGCAGTCCTCGCCGCCGAACTGATCGACGCCGGCATCCAGCACCTTGAGCATGCGCTCGCGCGGCGTCAGGTCTTCGACGCCCCACGCCCGAGCGGGGAACGGCTGCCCGAAGATCTCGGCGTCGTTGATCAGTCCCCAGTCGGTGCACACGACCCCGTCGAACCCGAAGCGCTCGCGCAGCAGGCCCGTGATGACCGATCTGTTGAAGCCGAAGCCGACCTCTTCGTATTCGGTTCCCACGGGCATGCCGTAGTACGGCATCATCTGTCGGGTGCCCGCGGCGAGGGCGTCTTCGAAGGGCTTGAGGTGCAGCTCGAACTCGTCGCCCGGGTAGACCTGCTCACGGCCGTAGGGGAAATGCGGATCCTCCCCGTCGAGTTGCGGCCCTCCTCCCGGGAAGTGCTTCGTCATCGTCGACACGGATCCGGGGCCGAAGGAGTCGCCTTGGAATCCACGGATATATGCCGCTCCGAGAATGCCTGTCAGTTCAGGGTCCTCCCCGAAGGTCGCGGTCTGCCGTGCCCACCGTGGTTCGGTGGCGAGATCGACCTGCGGATGGAGCGCCACACGCAGACCGACGGCCGTATATTCCTGTCGAGCGATATCAGCGAAACGCTCCACCAGCTCAGGGTCTCGAGTGGCTGCGAGACCGAGTGTCTCCGGCCACTGCGAGAACGGCCCTGCGAGGATCGATGCCCCGGGGTTCTCGCTGAACGAATGCCGCGGGTCGGTCGACAGAGTGACCGGGATGCCGAGTCTCGTCGAGGCGGCGAGCCGCTGCAGCTCGTTCTGCCACGCCGCGATCTCGCGCCCGGTGGTCGCGGCACCCAGCAGATTGAAGTGCGTCATGTTCTTGACCTCGACGAACTCGCGCGCGCTCGGGGTGCCGAAGATCGGGTTCGCCTCGTCGAGGTCGCCGATCGCGATCATCGTGTGGAAGAACAGCCCGGCCTTCTCCACGATGGTCATCTCATCGAGGAGCAGCTGCACGCGCTCATCGATCGCCAGACTCGTGTCGAGCCATGGTCGCGCGGTGATGACATCGGTGTTCGTCATGGTCACTTGACTCCCTTGATGCGGTAGACGAGAACGGCGCCGGCGAGCGCGACGAGCGCCCCGAACAGGTACCAGGTGGTGTATCCGCCGAGCGGGGTCGCCGCCCCGAGTGCGATGATGCTCGGCGCGATGGCGGGAGCGATCGACTGCGGAAGAGCGTTCGCGATGTTCAGCACGCCGAGGTCCTTGGCGACATCGTCGGGATTCGGCAGCACCTCGGTGGCGAGGGCGAGGTCGACCGACAGGAACGAGCCGGCACCCAGGCCGATGATGGCCTGCGCGACGATCACGACCGGGATCGAGGGTGCCAGGGCCAGGATCACGAGGCCGACGACCATGATCACTCCGGCGATCGCGACGAACGGTCGCCGCTTGCCGATCCTGTCGGACAGGAACCCTCCGAGCGGGGCGGAGATGGCCATCGCCGCCATCGACGCGAGGTTCGCGATGAGGATCGTGCCGACCGCCCCCTGCTCGTCGAGCTCGAACTTGTTGACGAGGTACAGGGGAAGGAAGGTGGCGATGCCCGCGTAGCCGAACATGACGAAGAACTTGGTCAGCCAGGTCCAGCCGAAGTCCGGGTGCTTGCGGGGGTTGAAAACGAACGAGCCGAAGAACGTGCCAACAGTGAAGCGTGTGGCCGGCTTCTCGGTGAGTCGACGATCCTTCAGCGTGAGCACGAACACGACGACCAGGATCAGCGCGATCGCACCGGGGACGAAGAACCGCTCGAAGTCACCGGGGAGGAAGTTCACGATGAAGCTGCCGGCGAGGATGCCGATGGGTGTCGTGATGCCGATGATGCCCGAGACCTTGCCGCGGCTCGAGACCGGCACCTGGTCGGGCAGCGTGGCATTGGCTGCAGCGAGCACCGCGTTCATCGACGCCTGCACGAGGCACCAGGCCAGCAGCACGACGAGCACCGAGGTCGCGGCGCCGATGATCGCGAAGCCGCCGAGACCGACGATCGCTCCGCCGAGGATCCAGGGGCGGCGCATGCCCCACTTCGAGGTCGTGCGGTCGGAGAGACGCCCCACCAGCGGGTTCGCGATGAGCGCGAATGCAGCGCCGACTCCCATCACGAGGCCGAGGCTCGCCTCGGTGTTCGTGGGGTCGAGGCGCTGGATCTTGAACGCCATCGACACCATCACGGGGGTGAGAAGCGCCAGGTAGACGCCGAAGTTCACGGCGGCGAGTCCGGGCGTATATCCGCGGGGCGTCTTCAGCGGCGTGGTGCCGGGGACTTTGAAGCCGGTGGTACCGACGGCAGCCGCAGTCGCGGCCGATGACAGCTCTGTCACGGGGGATCCTTTCGGGCAAGGTTCGTCGGTCATCTGCGACCGGACGTGAGGAAGACGATACACGAATCTCGACCGTTTGGTAAGTGAATGTCTACCGACTGGTAATGAGAGAGAATGAGGGGGAAGGGGGAGCGATGACGACAGCGACGACGACAGGCTCGCGTCAGGCGCGCGCCGCGGCCACGCGCCAGCGGATCGTGGACGCCGCCCGCGAGTTGTTCATCTCGAACGGGTACCGCTCGACGTCCCTGCGCGACATCGCCGCCGCGGCATCCGTGAGCCACCCCGGCCTCCTCGGCCACTTCGCCTCGAAGGACGACCTGCTCGCCGAAGTCGTCGCCGGATTCGAGGAGGAGAACGAGAGGGCGTTCGATCTGGTCGGGGCGGCATCGGACTCGGGCGAGCTGATCTTCGCCGACGTTGCACGGCGCAACGCGCGCACCCCGGGTTACCTGGAGCTCTTCGCCGCACTCACGGGCGAGGCGTCGGCCCCCGAGCATCCGGCCCACGAGCGGATGCGACAGCGATACGCCCGTCTGCGTGAGCTGAGCTCGGAGGTGCTCGAGGACGCGGCGCTGCACGGTACCATCGACGCCGGCAGAGATGTGTCAGACGAGACCACCCGTCACATGGCCGGCTGGGACGGGCTGCAGCTGATCTCGCAGTACCTTCCCGACCGCGTCGATGTCGTGCAGATGCTCGAGGAGCGCGAATCGCTGTGGGCGCTGCCCGTCGGTTGGCGCGACCCTGCCCAGCCCGCACCCGCAGACGTGGCCGCGGGTCCGTTGCCCGCCATGTCGGCGGCGCTCGTCGAGGGCGCTGGCGACAACGAGCCCGGTTATGCAGTCGGTCGACGCCGTCGGGCGCAGATCCTCGCGGACGCGATGCATCTGTTCTCGCGGGGAGGATACGGCGACACGAGTCTCAGCGACATCGCCAAGGCTGTCGGGGTGTCGAAGTCGACGCTCCTGCACCACTACCCCTCGAAGGAGCTGCTGCTGAGCGCCGTGCTCACCGAGCGCGACCGCGCCATTCAGGAGCGCAGCGAGGACGAGCATCCCGAACGCGCCGGGGCCGCACTGCGCGATCTCCCCACCGGCGCGCGCGTCAGCGCACTCGACGAGCCGGGCCTGATCGAGGTGTATGCGGTGCTGTCGTGCGAGGCCGTTCCCGCGACGCACCCCGCCCACGACTACTTCGCCGAGCGCTTCGAGGAGGTCATCGGCTACTTCGCCGAGCTCTTCCGGCTCGCGCAGGTCGACGGGGACCTGTCGGAGCATCGCGACCCCGAGCACGAGGCCGTCTGGCTCGTCGCGATGTGGGACGGGCTGCAGTATCAATGGCTGTACGACAGGGACGCGGTCGACATCACCGCCCACCTGCGCGCCCATCTCGACGACGTTCTTCCGCTGCGCTGACGCGTGCGACGTCCTGCCGGAGGCCTCAGACGGCGTCAGGCCGCGGCGATCACCGCAAGCACGCCCTCGCCGTAGGCGTCGCGCTTCTTGGCGCCGATGCCGGTGATGCCGTCGAGGTCGGCGAGCGAGGCCGGCCGGTGCTCGGCCAGAGCGCGCAGCGTGGCATCGCCGAAGACGATGTAGGCGGGAACCCCCTGCTCCCGTGCGGTCTCGGCACGCCACGCGCGCAACGCCTCGAACAGCGGACGGTCGCCGGCGTCGAGTGCATCCGCCGCACTCGCCTTGCGGGCCCGCGGTGAGGACGCCGGTCGCCCGATCGTGTCCTTGCGCAGCGGCACAGGGGTCTCGCCCTTCAACACGCCGACCGACTGCTCGCCGGGGGCGAGCGTGCCGTAATCGCCCTGCGCCACGATGATGCCGCGCGCGAGCAGCTGACGGATGACGCTGCGCCAGTCCTGATCCGAGAGGTCGGCGCCGATGCCGTAGGTCGCGAGCTTCTCGTGGCCCTGCTGGCGGATGCGCTCGGTCGAGGCCCCGCGCAGGATGTCGATCAGGTGACCGGCGCCGAACGACTGGTTGCGCTCGCGCTTGAGGCGCACGATCGTCGAGAGCAGCTTCTGCGCGGGGACGAGCCCGTCGAAGGTCTCCGGCGTCTCGAGGCAGGTGTCGCAGTTGCCGCAGGGCCGGGACTCCTGTCCGAAGTAGCCGAGCAGATTCTGTCGACGGCACTCGACCGTCTCGCACAGCGCCAGCATCGCGTCGAGGTGCTGTCCCATCCGCATCTTGAAGGTGCGGTCGCCCGGGCTCTGATCGATCATGCGCCGCTGCTGCACCACGTCGCCGAGCCCGTAGGCCATCCACGCGATCGACGGTTCGCCGTCGCGGCCCGCACGCCCGGTCTCCTGGTAGTACCCCTCGACGGACTTCGGCAGGTCGATGTGGGCGACGAAGCGCACGTCGGGCTTGTCGATGCCCATGCCGAAGGCGATCGTCGCGACCATCACCACACCGTCTTCGCGCAGGAACCGCGACTGGTTCTTCGCCCGCACCTCGGCGGGAAGGCCCGCGTGGTACGGCAGGGCGTCGAAGCCCTGCGCCGCGAGATACGTCGCCGTCTGCTCGACCGACTTGCGGCTCAGCGCATAGACGATGCCCACCGAGCCCTCCGGCTGCGCGCGGATGAAAGAGACCAGCTGCTTGCGCGGATCGACCTTGGGCACGATGCGGTATTGGATGTTCGGCCGATCGAAGCTGGCGACGTAGTGCTTCGCCGTGTCGAGCCTCAGTCGCTCGGTGAGCTCTTTGTGCGTCGCACGGGTGGCGGTCGCCGTGAGCGCCATGCGCGGAACGCCGGGGAACCGCTCGCCGAGGTCGCCGAGTGCGAGGTAGTCGGGGCGGAAGTCGTGGCCCCACTGCGACACGCAGTGCGCCTCGTCGATCGCGATCACGCTGAGTGTGCCTCGTTGCAGCAGCGCCGTGGTCTGCGGCGAGGACAGCCGCTCGGGGGCGACGTAGATGAGGTCGAGCTCACCGGCGACGTACGCCCGTTCGACCTCGCGCCGCTCGTCGATCCCCTGCGTGGAGTTGAGATACGCGGCGTTGACGCCGTTAGCCCGAAGGGCGTCGACCTGATCGTGCATGAGGGCGATGAGCGGGCTGATCACGAGACCCGTGCCCTCGCGCACGAGAGCGGGAACCTGATAGGTGACGCTCTTTCCGCCACCGGTCGGCATGAGCACGACCGCGTCGCCGCCGCCGATGACCTGATCGACGATCGCGGCCTGGTCGCCGCGGAACTCGTCGTAGCCGAACACCGTGTGCAGCGCCTCGGCCGCCGACGGATAGCGGCTGGGGGTGGCACGCCGCACCGCGGGAGCGGATGCCGCAGAGGACGTTGCGGCGGATGCCGTCGCGCGGGACGCCGACCGCCCGACCTTCGTCGTCACGGGCGTCACGGGACCGGGACCCCAGTCGAGCGGAGGCTCGAACCCGGCGCCCTGCGGCTCCCAGTCCATGGGCTCCGGCGGCTCGGAGGGCTCCCATCCTGCGCCGTCCCAGGGCTCGTCTGCGTACGGCAGATCCTCGTACGGGTCACGGGGAGTCTGCGGCATCCCTCCAGCGTAACGACCCCCGCCGACCTCGGCCCGCCCCTCCACAACTCCACGGGCGTAGGTTGGACGCAGACGCCTGAAGGAGATCCCGATGACCGACATCACCGTCACCCGCGACGACGCAGAATCCCGCTACGAGATCCGCTCGGACGGCACGCTCGCCGGCTACGCCGAGTTCGATGTGCGCCCCGGCGCGATCCGCTTCATCCACACCGAGATCGACCCCGCATTCCAGGGGCAGGGCCTCGCCGGCATCCTCGCCGAGAGGGCGCTGACGGATGCCGCCGCCTCCGGCGATGCGATCGTGCCGCTGTGCCCGTACATCGCGAAGTACCTGACGACGCACGAGATCGCCGGCGCCGAGATCCGCTGGCCGAAGCGCCCCGGTACCGCACCGGCCGAGGCGTGACCGGATTCGGACCTGGGCGAATGGCCTGGCGGGAATGGCCTGATGGGGATGACCTGACTCCAGGGCTCGACTACTGCAGACAGGTGCCCATGTAGTACTCGAACAGGGCTTCTCCTGATGCTTTGGCGTTGTCGTCGTACGCCTCGATGACCGCGGTGGGATCGTCATCGATCGATTCCGCACCCACCGTGAGGTAGTCGGTCCAGGCCGTCAGGTCATCGGCGAGCTCCGGGGTCGGCTCGAGCTCCTCGACGAGGCTGAGCCGCGTCTGCACGTCCGCTTCCGTGTTCATCCCCGGGACCAGCGCGACGAACGCGACCGCCGCCGCCTCATGCTCGTCATGGAGCGGGCCGCAGAACCCGGCATCGCCGCCTGAGGCGCAACCCGACAGCACCACCGCCGAGGCGCCGAGGGCGAGCAGGATAATGGGAGAACGTCGAGACATCATGGGGCGAGCCTAGGAGTCCACCGGAGTGCCGGTGCGCAGACGCCCCTGAGCGAAGGAGAATCGGATGACCGTTATCGCGACCCCATCCGATGACGTCCACGGCGAAGCACGGATCGGCGAACGTCGCATCGTCCTCGAACCGCGCGAGGTGCCTCTCGGCGGGGTGCGCGGCATGAATGTGCTGCGTGTTCTGCCGCACCGCAACCTGCCGACGATCGGGGCCTGGTGCTTCCTCGACCGGTTCGGACCGGCCGACACCCGCATGCGGGTCGAGCCGCACCCCCACATCGGATTGCAGACGGTCACCTGGCCGCTGGTCGGAGAGATCCGTCACCGCGACTCGCTCGGCAGCGACGCCGACCTGCGACGCGGGCAGCTCAACCTGATGACCGCCGGCAACGGCATCTCGCACTCCGAGTACTCGATCGGCGATGACCCCATCCCCCTCGACGCCCTGCAGTTCTGGGTGGTCCTGCCCGACGGCGCACGCCAGGGAGCGGGCGGCTTCGAGCGCCACACCGATCTCCCTCAGGTCTCGCTTCGGGCCGACGAAGGCTCGTCGGCCACGGCCACCGTGGTTCTCGGTGAGTTCGCCGGCGTCACCTCACCGGCCACCGTGCACACACCCATCGTCGGCGCCGAGATCGTGGTGCCGGCCGGCACCCGCGTCCGGCTACCGCTGCGCCCCGAATGGGAGCACGCCCTCATGCTCGTCGAGGGAGATGCAGACGTGGCGACGCACGGGATGACCCAGAACGAGATGCTCTACCTGGGCGACTCGCGCGATGCCGTCGAGGTGACGAGCGTGCAGGGTGCCCTGCTCTTCCTCATCGGAGGCGAGCCGTTCGCCGACGAGATCGTCATGTGGTGGAACTTCGCCGGACGTGATCACGACGAGATCGTCGAGGCGCGCACCGAGTGGGAGGCGGCATCCGCTCGCTTCGGCGTCGTCGAGGGGCACGACGTGCGCATCCCCGCACCTCCCCTGCCCGACGTGCGGCTCATGCCCCGCGGTCGGAAGATCTGACTCCACAGCGCATGACGACGCCCCGCGCTCCGAAGAGCACGGGGCGTCGCCTGTGACTGCTACTGCGCGTCGACCGTGACGATCGTGCGCACGGCGGACTCACCGTATTGCACGAGTCCGAGATAGCGGGTGCCGGCGGTGAGGCCGGTCCAGCTGAGCTCGTAGCTCGTCGCCTGGCCGCGCACGGCCTCGATCGGGTTCGGGGTCGCCGTGAACGCCCCCTCGCCCTCGGGCTGCACGTTGGCGTAGGTCATGTCCCACGTCATCGGCGCCGAGGTCGAGTAGACGTTCGCGACCACCAGGTAGGTGCCGGCCGTCGGTGCAGGAAGCGTCACCCGCTCGTCGGCCGACCCCGTCGCCGACTGCCAGCGCTCGTAGTAGCGCAGGTCGTCGGGGCTCACGACCCGATAGACCGTGAGGTCGAGGTCGCTGCCGGTGTCATCCGACGAGTCGAGGTCGAAGCGCGAGAGCGTCGTGCCCTCCGGCACGTCGACGATCCACGACACGTCCTTGTTCGCGTCTCCCGATGCCTCGTCACCCGAGTGGCCGACGACCCGGCCGTCCGGGTCCTCCAGCAGCGTGAACGGCGTGAGGCCCGACACCCCGAGCGCGAGAGCGCCGTCGACGCCGGGAGTGATGTCGACCGTGGTCGAACCGTCGACTCCCGTGCCCTCGACCTCGGCCGGAGCATCCGCCGTGACGGGGAACACCGCGATCGGCGATCGCACCGTGTTCTTCTTGCTCGTCCAGGTGAGCGATCCGGTCGCCCACTGCTCGACCGGTGCGCTCTGGTTGTCGAACGTGACCGTATAGGTCGCGGTCTGGCCCGGCTTGTCGAACTTCAGCGTCGACGGCTCCACCGTCACGTTCACGCCGGGCAGATCGACGGATGCCGTGAACGTGCCCTTCTCCGTCGCTGTGACCGTGCGAGTGACCGTCTGCGCGCTGGCGAGCGATCCGATCGAGAACGACGCGACGTTCAGGTCGCTGCCGTCGATCGGCTCGCCGGGGAAGTCGGCCAGGCCCTTGCCCTCGAGGAACGCCACCCAGTCGGGCACGTCGTTCAGATAGAGCAGACCCGGGTTGAAGTAGCGCTTCGGGTCGACCTGACCCGCGCCCTGCTGGAACGGGTCCTTGTTGGCAGAGCCGTCGGGGTTCACCGTGTCGTATGCGGTGGTCATCATCGCGGACTTGATCTCGGCGGGCTTGGCGTTCGGCCGCTCGCCGAGATAGAGCGCCGCGAGACCGGCGATGTGCGGAGAGGCCATCGACGTGCCGGACAGGATGCCGAACGTCGGCGCCTCTCCGGGAGCGTTCTGCGTGGCCGCGAGGATCGCGACACCCGGGGCGGCGATGTCGGGCTTCATGATGTCGCTGCCGTCTGCCAGCATCGGGCCGCGGCTCGAGAATCCGGCGATCTGCGGCACGGGCGTCACCACTCCGGTCGTGTTCTCACCCACGAGCGTGATCGGACGGTCGACGCCGCCCTGCACGTAGGCGAGCACCGCTGCGCGATGCACCGAGGCGAGGTGCACGGTCGGCACGGCATGGAAGTCGTTGTCGAGCGAGTCGGCGGCACCGGGCACGTTGACGAGCACGACGCCCATGCCACCGGCATCCTTCACGACCTGCGACTTCTCGGCGCGAGCGTTGCCGCCTCGGTCGCAGACCACGATGTGACCGGTGACCTTCGCGACATCGAGCGTGCCGGGGAGGCACAGCGCGGCATCGGCGGCGGCCTGACCTGCAGCCGGCGCATCGCCCGCGTAGATCGACGGGCCGGTGACCGTCGTGCCGAAGGGCACGCTCACCGACGCACCGGCCTGGGCGAAGCCGTCGAACTGCACGGTGCCCTCCCACGTGGGGATCGTCGAGGCGGCGACCGTGGTGTACCACGGAGACGCGTGATCGGCCGTGACCGGGTCGGGGCCGTCGTTGCCGGCGCTGGTCGCCACGAAGACGCCCGCGGCGGCCGCGTTGAAGAACGCGATGTCCTCCGGCGCGAGCACGGTCGACGCGGCTCCGCCGCCGATCGAGTAGTTGATCACGTCGACCCCGTCGGCGACGGCCTGGTCGATCGCGGCGATCAGGTCGCTGCCGGCACAGATGTCGTCGGTCGTGACCGCCTCGTCGGGTCCGACGTAGCAGGCCTTGTAGGCCGCGACCTTGGCACCGGGTGCGACCCCCGAGATCCTGCCGAAGTCGACGTCCTCGATCGAGGCCTTCACACCGAAGTTGCCGGCCGCCGTGCTCGCGGTGTGCGAACCGTGGCCATCGCCGTCACGCGGCGAGAGGTAGTCGTACTGGAAGTCGAATCCTGCCGCCTCGGCGCCGGTGTAGAAGTACTGGGCGCCGATGAGCTTCGTCGAGTAGTCGCCCTTGTCCCATTCCTGGGCCTCGACCATCGTTCCCTGGAACTGACCGCCGTCGGACTTGTCGAAGTAGACGTAGGTGCCGTCGGTGTACGGCTGATTCCCCTTGTGGCGCTTGTCCTTCTTGGGCTGCTTCTTGAGGTTCTTGCCCTCGAACGACGGGTGCTCGGGGGCGATGCCGGTGTCGATGACACCCACGACCACGCCCTCGCCGGCCTTGTCGACACCGCCGGTCTGCTGCCAGACGCCGCCGCGGCCCTTCTTGTCGTCGCCGAGACCGAGGAAGTCCGTCGAGGTCTGCGCGTCGGGGTGACGGATGAAGTCGGGGTAGACGCCGTAGACGTCCTTCGACGCACGGAGCTTGTCGACCTGCTCTCCCGACAGCTCGGCGCTGAAGCCGTTGAGCACCACCTGGTAGGTGTTCTCCGGGGTGACCCCGACCTCTTGCGCGATCGTCTGCTGCTCGGACTCGAGATGCTCGACATAGCGCTGCGAATCCTGCGACTGCCTCTCGAGCTGCTCGCCCTCGGCCGGCTTCGTCGCCTTGAGGCCGTTGACGTCGCCGGTGTAGCTCGCGAGTGGATCGGACTTCAGCACGACGATGTAGTGACCGGGCGTGCCTTCGACCGGGGTGGGGTGGTTCACCTCCTTCGTGCTTGCGTAGCCTGCGGTTGCCGTCGATGCGATGAACAGCGTTGCCAGGGTTGTGGCCGCTGCCATCCGGAGGGGTGTTCGACCCATGCGCTTCTCCCGATGATCACGGTGCGACTGCGTTGCCGCACCGCCGTTCAAGCTACGCCGGGCTTCCGTCCACACACCAGAGTCGGGGATTATTCCTGGACGAACGGCCAGCCGTGTCGCCGATGGTCGACACTAGGCTGGACGAGTGGCATCCTCCCCCGTCCTGACGACCCGCGTGCTGCTGGTCTGCGCCGCGATCGGCGTCGCCACGGGCCTCCTCGGAGGGATCGCCGGCTGGATCACGCTCCCTGTTCTCGCGGGCCCGGCATTCCTCTACGGCCTCGTCCTCGGCTCGCACGTCCTTCCGGGCATCATCGCCCAGGAGGTGCTGCGCCGCCCCCTGGTCGCGCTCGTCACGCACGTCATCGCCGCGCTCATCTCGAGCGCCTTCAACCCGGCCTGGACGCTGCGCTTCATCGGCACCGCGCTGCTGTTCGGCGCGATCCAGGAGGGCATCGCCGCACTCACGCGGTACCGCTCGTGGGGGGCGTGGCGCTTCTTCATCTCGGCCGGGGTCATCGGGGTCATCGTGGCGGTCGTGGTGTTCTTCGCCGCTCACCTGGCCGTGCTGCCGCCATGGGCGCAGATCGCCTATCTCGTGATCTCGGTGCTCGGCCCCATCGCCTGGACGGCCGTGGGGTTGGCGATCGGCGGCGCCCTGAGCCGGGCAGGCGTGGCCCGGCGCTGAGCGTCGATCGCGGCTGATCCGGCGCGTGGCGATTCAGGTAAGGCTCAGCTAAGTTAGAACGGTACCGATCCGCCGAAACCGGGGTTATGCCGTGCG
The DNA here is from genome assembly GCF_000834175.1 of Microbacterium sp. MEJ108Y. Lineage (NCBI taxonomy): Bacteria > Bacillati > Actinomycetota > Actinomycetes > Micrococcales > Microbacteriaceae > Microbacterium > Microbacterium sp. MEJ108Y. The sequence goes on from NZ_JXQX01000009.1 coordinate 20,481, forward strand.
CTCATCCGCGCCCCTTCTCAGCGTGCGTGACCTCTCGATCACCCACGCCGGTGCGGTGCGCCCCTCGCCCCACGACGTCACGTTCGACATCGGCACCGGTGAGGTCGTGCTGCTCCTCGGCCCCTCCGGTTCGGGCAAGTCGACGCTCACGCTCGCACTCAACGGGCTCGTCCCGCATGCCGTGCCGGCGACCATGACGGGCGCGGTCGACGCCGGCGGCGTCAGCACGATCGAAGCCGACACCGCGTCGTTGAGCACCCACGTCGCGATGGTCTTCCAAGACCCGGATGCGCAGATCGTCACCGGCACCGTCTACGACGAGGTCGCGTTCGGACCCGAGAATCTGCTGCTCCCCCTCGACGAGGTGCACGCAAGGACAGCGGACGCTCTCGGTCGCGTCGGCCTGTGGGAGCGACGGGACGAGAACCCCGACCGGCTGTCGGGCGGCGGGCGTCAGCGCCTCGCGATCGCGTGCGCACTGGCCATGGGGTCGCCCCTGATCGTGCTCGACGAGCCGACCGCGAACCTCGACCCGCAGGGCATCGACGATGTCTATGCCGCACTGACCGATGTGGTCGCCGCCGGCGATCGGGCCATCCTGCTCGTCGAGCACAACCTCGACGCGGCGATGGGCTTCGTCACCCGCACGATCGTGCTCGACCGTGCCGGACGCGTGGCGTTCGACGGCCCGGCGGCCGAGATCATCCGCACGCACGCCCCCGAGCTCATGACCATGGGGGTCTGGTTGCCGGGTGCGACTCTGGCTGCACTGCGGATGCAGGATGCGGGGGCGCACTTCGACGAACTCCCCCTCACGCCCTCCGAGCTCGCCGCGGCGCTGACCGTGACGCGGGTGAACCACCTGCAGGGCCCGGGCGCGACGTCGTCCGCCGCCTCCCGCCCGAACCGTCTGCAGGACCGAGGCACGGATGCAGGACCAGACGACGCTGTTTCGCCCGACGTTCGCGCCACGGTCCTGCAGACGGACGCAGGTCGCGGCTCGACGACCGAGACCGGCGACACCGCACCGATCATCAGCGCCCGCGGCCTCACCGTGCGCCGCCACCGCACCGAGATCCTGCACGGCATCGATCTCGACATCGAGCCGGGAACCCTCACCGCGATCATCGGCACGAACGGCGCAGGCAAGACCACCCTGCTGCAGGCGCTGGCCGGAGTCGTGCCGCCGCCGAAGCGTCAGGTGACGGTCGACGGCATCGACCCCGGCTCGGCGTCGCCGCGTGAGCTCGCGAGCCGCATCGGGTTCGTGTTCCAGAATCCCGAGCACCAGTTCATCGCCCACACGGTGTTCGACGAGCTGGCCCACGGGCTTCGTCTGCGGCACACCCCGGATGCCGAGACGCGCGAGCGCGTCGATGCCATGCTCTCCCGCTTCGGACTCGAAGCCAAAGCCGACGTGCACCCGTTCCTGCTGTCGGGCGGAGAGAAGCGACGCCTCTCGGTCGGCACGGCCCTCATCACCCGTCCGCAGGTGCTGGCGCTCGACGAGCCGACCTTCGGTCAGGATCGCGCGCGGGCCTCCGAGCTCCTCGCGCTGCTGCGCGATCTGCGCGCTGAGGGAACGACGATCGTCATCGTGACCCACGACATCCAGCTCGTCGCCGAGCACACGTCGCACACCGTCATCCTCAAGGACGGTCGAGTGCACGCCGCCGATCGCACCGACGAGCTCTTCCGCGATGAGGCGCCGTTCGTCGAGGCGGGGCTCCGGCTCCCGGCGCTGCAGCGCGTGCTGGCCGAAGCGGGGCAGGCGATCGCATGAGCGCGCACGTCTTCGACCCGTACGCCGCCGTCTCGGCGTCCTCTCCGCGCCAGTTCCTCTATGCGCTCAACCCGCTGGCGAAGGTCGCCGGAGTCGCCCCGGCCATGGTGCTGCTGATCTTCGTGCGCGACCTCGCGACACCCGCCGCCTTCTTGGTGCTGTCTCTCGCGCTGATCGTCGCGGGTTCCCGCGTGACCTGGCGCACGGCCGCGCTGCTGTTCGTCGCGCTGCCGGTCGGCATGCTCGCGATCGGTGTCGGGTTCTCGCTGTGGGTCGATGCGTCGCTCGTCGACGACACCCGTGCCGCGCTGCAGATCGGCGAGTGGACGCTGCACCGGGGCGCTCTTGAGATCGGTTTCGCCACCGCCCTCCGACTCGGTGCGATCGTCGCTCTGGCGCTCGTAGGAGGCCTGACCACCACCGGCCCCGACCTCGTGCGCGCCAGCGTGCAGCAGCTGCGCGTGCCCTACCGGATCGGCTACACGGCCCTCGCCGCCTTCCGCTTCGTGCCGCGCTTCGGCCACGAGCTCGCTGTGATCCGTGCCGCGCATCGGGTGCGCGGTCATCACGGCGGCAGCGGTCCGTTCGCACGCATCGCCCGAGGCTGGGGCTACATCGTGCCGTTGCTCGCCGGAGCGATCCGCCACGCCGAGCGTGTCGCTCTCGCCATGGACTCCCGCGCCTTCGGCGCCCACCCGACACGCACCGAGCGTCATCTCGTGCCGTTCCGCACCCGCGACACCGTCTTCATCATCGCGTCGATCACCGCATCCGCCGCGATCTTCGTGCTCTTCTTCCCCTGGCAGCTGCCCTGAAAGGCGCCCGCATGGCATACAGCAAACTGGTCAAGCCCGAATCGTCCGAGCTCATCCACCTCAGCGTGCTGCGCACCCAGCGCCTCTCCGAGCACTGGATGAGAGTCACCCTCGGGGGAGGCGAGATCGAGAAGTTCCACCCGATGGGATTCGACCAGTGGTTCCGCCTGTTCCTGCCGATCGGCGGCGACGCGGGCCTCGACCGGGTGCCCGCGAAGGCGAACAAGATGTTCGGGTATCTCAAGTTCCTGCGCATCCCCGACGGCGAACGCCCCGTCATGCGCAACTACAGCGTGCGCGCACACCGCCCGGCGACGGCGGAGTCGGGCGCCGAGATCGACGTCGACTTCGTGCTGCATGGGTCTGCGGCCGACGGCACGGCCGGGCCCGCCTCGCGATGGGCGGAGACATGCGCGCCCGGCGAGCACGTGCTGATCATCGACGAGGGACTGACGTTCAACCCGCAGCGCGGAACGGACCGCGTCGTGCTGATCGGCGACGAGACGGCGCTGCCGGCGATCGCCTCGATCTGCGCGTCGCTGCCCGCGCACGCCACGGGCACGGCGATCATCGAGGTGCCGTCCGAGGAGGACGCGCTCGACTTCCCGCATCCGGCCGGTGTCGACCTGGTCTGGCTCGTGCGCCCGCACGAGTTCGACCCCGGGTCTTTCGCTCTGGCTCGACTGCGCGAGCTGACGCTCCCCGACGCGCCGTTCCACGCCTACGCGGCGGGCGAGCAGTCGCTCGCATCCGGTGCGCGCAAGCACCTCGTGGGCGAGCGCGGCGTAGACAAGAACGACGTCAGCTTCTGCGGGTACTGGAAGATCGGCGCTGCGTCGCCGACGTCGAAGGCAGCCCGCGAAGCGGCAGCGGAGCCCCTCGCATGAGCGGCGCGGATGGCATGCCCGGAGCGGATGCCGCGGACTCGAACCCCTACGCGGATTCGGCCCCCGACGGTGGTGAGCGGTCAGAAACGCATCCGAAATCGCCTTCTGGGATGCAGAATCGACCACGCACCGGCGGCGGACGCTCGCGCTTCCGGTTCCCGACGGCGATCCTCCTGACATGTGCCGCGCTCGGTGTCGCCGGTGGAGCGCTGCTCGCGCCGGCGAACTGGATCTCGACGATCCTCTTCCCCGGTCTCCCGTTCGTCAGCGTCGGGCTCGCCGGACTCTGGCTGCTCCCCTCGGTCATCGCCCTGCGTCTGCTGCGCCGCCCTCTCGTCGGTCTGCTGGTGGGCCTGCTGGCCGGACTCGTCATCGTCCCGTTCTCGGGATACGGCTTCAGCAGCGTCGCCACCAACCTGTGGTGGGCGGCGTTCACCGAGCTGCCGTTCCTCTTCGTGCTCTGGCGCTACTGGGGAACCTGGTTGCACTATCTGGGCGCCGCGATCGTCGGCATCGTCTACCCGGTGCTCGCCTGGACGTCGTTCAACCTCGGCAGCTTCGAGCTGCCCCTGCAGGCCACGTTCTTCGCCGTGACCCTCGCCAGCTGCCTCGGGGCGACTGCCCTCGGCATCCTGATCGCCGACCGGCTGCGGAAGGCCGGCGTGGGAGCACGGCTGCCGCGCTGACCGGGGCAGGACCCGTCAGGTGCCTGTCGTCCGGACACAGCTTCGGATGCCGACTCGCGGCGAGCCGTGCTCCGGCATCCGGCTCCGGTGCGTCGCTCCTGCCCGCGGAATATGCGCGGAGCGAAGCCGATCCACTCGCCCACGAGCCGACTCGGGGTGGACCCGGCACCACGAGAAAGGGCCCCGGATGCCGACATCAGGGGCCCTTCGAATCTCCGATGCGTCAGCGCTTGCCGACGATCTGACGACCGACGAGGTCGCGCATGATCTCGTTCGTGCCGCCGTAGATGCGGTGCACGCGGGCATCGGTGAAGGCCCGGGCGATCGGGTACTCCATGATGTAGCCGTAGCCGCCGTGCAGCTGCACACCCATGTCGAGCACCTCCCACTCGCGCTCGGTCGCCCAGAACTTGACCTTCGCGGCGTCCTCGGCGCTGAGCGTGCTGTTCTTGTAGGCGAGCAGTGCGCGGTCGATGTACGCCCACATCGCGTCGGTGGTCGCCGCCATGTCGGCGAGCCGGAAGCGGGTGTTCTGGAAGTCGGCGATGCGCTCGCCGAACGCCTCGCGGTCCTTCGTGTAGGCGACGGTCCAGTCGAGGGCGGCCTGAGCGGCCGCGGCCGCGGCGACGCCGATCGAGAGGCGCTCGAGCGGCAGGTTGAGCATCAGCTGGATGAAGCCCTGCCCCTCCTTGCCGCTGATGAGGTTCTCGTCGGGGATGAACACGTCGGTGAAGCTGAGCTCAGCCGTGTCCCAGCCGTGGAAGCCCATCTTGCTGAGCTTCTTGCCCTGGTCGAAGCCCTCCATGCCCTTCTCGACGAGCAGCAGGCTGAAGGCGTCGGGACGGTTGCCCTCGCCGGTCTTGACGAAGGTCACGACGACGTCGGCCGTCGAGCCGGAGGAGATGAACGTCTTGGCGCCGTTGAGGATGTAGCCGCCGTCGACCTTCTTGGCGTTGGTCTTGATGCCGCGCAGGTCGGAGCCGGCGCCGGGGTCGGTCATGGCGAGCGCACCCAGAACCTCGCCGGTGGCCATGCGGGGCAGCCACTTCTCCTTCTGCTCCTGCGTGCCCATGTGCACGAGGTACGGCACAGCCAGATCGTCCTGGATGCCGAAGGCACCGGCCAGCGAACCCGCGCCGGAGGCGATGACCTCCTCCATCACGACCGTGCGGAATCGGTAGTCCTGCAGCATCCCGGCTCCGCCGAACTCCTCGGGCACGGACAGTCCGATCAGGCCCGCCTCGCCCGCCGCCAGCATGGTCGCCCGGTCGATCTCGCCCGCGGCATCCCACCGCTCGATCGCCTCGTTGCTCACGTGGCGCTTGACGAAGTCCTTGACGAGGTCGCGGAATGCCTCGTGATCCTCTTCGTAGATGTCGCGTTCCATTGCGTCCTCCTGAACGTTCGTGCGTCTTTGCTCCGGCGATTCTATGCCGGGTCGCCGACACCATGACAGCCCGTTGTGAGAATGCATCCCACAATCCGTGGGACTGGGTACCGCGATTGTCGGATGCCGCAATCGAGCCGATCCGGACATGCGCGAGACGCGGTCAGTGGGTGTAATCGGGAGCGGCGGGGAGCCCGAAGAACTCCTCCAGCGTGTGATATCCGCCCTGATGGTAGGCGGCCGCGAGCTCGCGTCCGAGGTAGCGCAGATGCCACGGCTCCGGCTTGTACCCGGTGATCCCCGAACCGATCTGCTCGTATCGGACGATGAAGCCGTATTCCCAGGCGTTCGCCGCGATCCACTCGCCCTGCACGGTCGCCCCGAACGACTCGATGGCTCCGCACGACGAGTCGCAGGCCACGAGATCGAGTGCGAGACCGGTCTGATGCTCGCTGTGCCCGGCACGCGCCGACGAGGCATCCGCCCCGGCCTGGCCGCTGTTGCGCACATGCGATGCGTGGGTCGCGACCTGCAGGTCGTATGACCGGTAACCGTTGTTCGCGCCGATGCGGCCCGCTCCCTCGGCGGCGGCGGCATCGGCCATCTCTCCGACTGCCGCGGCGACGTCTGTGCGGGCCTGCCCCGAGCGAGTCGTCATCTGCAGCGGAAGGTCGGCGAGGGACGAAGGCGCGAAAGAGAGCGGAGCGAGGGGACGCGCCTTGTTCACGACCACCCAGACATGAGCGGGGTCGTCGAGCGCGATGCAGGGCGCGTTGCCCGCGACGACGGCGGCCCGGAAGCTCTCGCCGCCGCCGAAGCCGGCGATGATCGCCGAATCGTCGGCGACCGCTATCGCCTCGAGCACGCTCGGCTCCGAACACGGATCGGCCGCGGTGGTCGCACCGACCTCGACCGCCGGCACCTCCTGCACCACCAGCGGCTCCGGCATCGCCATCTCCGCGGGCGCGGATGCGGCGATGGGCGCGCCCGCGATCGACAGCAGGACGCCGATCGCCGTCACCGCAAGACCGATGGGCAAGGCGGGTCCGCGGATCGGAGAGCGCTGTGCCGCATGCTGAGGCTGCGGCGGGAAGAACATGCTTCCATTGTCCCTTAAGTCCGATCGAACAGAACTCCCACCCCGGGTTGACGTTCCATCGTAAGTATGTTCGAATTATCGGCATGCGGTGGCAAGGGCAGAAACTCGGCGACGTCGATGATGCCGCCCTGCCCGGCCTTGAGGCGCGCACAGGGGTGCTCCGCACGGTGACCACTCCCGACTTCGCGGGCATGACGTTCCATGAGGTGCTGTCGAAGTCCGCGCTCAACCATGTTCCCGGCGCATCGCGCATGCCGTTCGCCTGGACCATCAACCCGTATCGCGGATGCAGTCATGCATGTGTGTACTGCTTCGCTCGGGGCACCCACGAGTACCTCGATCTCGATGGCGGCTCGGACTTCGACTCTCAGATCGTCGTGAAGGTGAACGTCGTCGAAGTGCTGGAGAGAGAGCTGCGCAAAGGCAGCTGGGAGCACGAGACCGTCGCTCTGGGGACGAACACCGACCCGTATCAGCGCGCCGAGGGCCGGTACAAGCTGATGCCGGGGATCATCGACGCCCTCGCCGCGTCGGGCACCCCGATGTCGATACTCACCAAGGGAACGCTGATCCGGCGAGACATCCCATTGCTGGTGAAGGCGGCCCAGCGGGTGCCCGTCGACATCCAGATGTCGATCGCGATGTACGACGACGAGCTGCAGAAGGCGATCGAACCGGGCACCCCGACGACGCAGGCTCGGCTCGACACGGTGCGAGCGCTCCGGGATGCGGGCTTCAAGGTGACCGTGTTCCTGATGCCGATCATGCCCCACATGACGGACTCCGTCGAGGCGATCGACACAGCGCTGCGACGCATCAAAGAGGCGGGAGCGAATCGCGTCATCTACGGCGCTCTCCACCTGCGCGCGGGTGTGAAACCCTGGTTCATGCAGTGGCTCGGCGAGTTCCGTCCCGACCTGGTCTCGTCGTACCGCGGACTGTATCCGGGCGTCTCAGCCGAAGCGCCGAAAGGCTATCGCCAATGGCTCGCCAAGCGGGCACGGCCGCTCATCAGGCTGCACGGCCTCGACGGCCAGCACGAAGACGACTACCCGGTGCGCGGTATCCGCGCGTCCGCGCCGCACGGGCGCCCGGCGCCGGCGTTCACCCCGTCGCCTGCCCCTGCGCAGCCGATGCTGTTCTGAGGGAACAGGACGCGTCGGCGACCATCGCCCCGGGCGCGTAGGCTCGGACGTTATGGCTATCGGCTCCACCATGCACACGTTCGAAGTCCAACTGGCCGACATGGATCGCGGTGTGTACGACGACTTCTCGCTGCGTGCGGCACGGCATCCGTCGGAGACCGATGCGTACATGCTCACCCGCGTGCTCGCTTACGGACTCGAGTTCGCAGAAGGCATCGCATTCGGCGGCGGGATCTCGCAGACCGACGAGCCGGCCGTCCTCGTCCGCGACCTCACCGGCCAGATCACGGCCTGGATCGAGATCGGAGCGCCCGATGCCGAGCGCCTGCACTACGGCAGCCGACTGGCAGAGCGCACAGTCGTCTACACGCATCGCGACCCCGCGAAGGTCATGGCCCCCTGGGCAGACAAGCGCATCCACCGCTCGGAGGACATCCGGGTCTTCAGCTTCGATGCGGGGTTCATCGACTCCGCCGCACCGCTCATCGAGCGCCGCAACACCATGACGCTCACCGTCACCGAGCAGGTGCTCTACCTCGACCTCAACGGCACGACGTTGACGACAGCGATCCACGAGCACCAGCTCGGCTGAGCGTCGGGCGGAGGACTGCGCTTCGGGCGGACGATTCCGCTTCGGGCGGACGACTGCGCTTCGGGCGGACGACTGCGCTTCGGGCGGACGACTGCGCTTCGGGCGGAGGACTGCGCTTCCGGCGGACGACTGCGCTTCGGGCGGACGACTGCGCTTCCGGCGGACGATTCCGACCGATGAGTCCTCCCGAGGCGCAGATCTCCTCCCGAAGACGTCGCCCCACGCGCCGAAGCAGATCACACGCGCCGAAGAGGGTGGGACCCCACGCCCCGTGCCGCCGATCCGGCGACGCACACAGCCCCGGCGAACCGGACGAACATGACGAAGGCCCCGCCCCCGCGGATGCGGGGACAGGGCCTTCGTCGCTGCGGATCAGGCCGTGAGGTCTGACGCGGTCGGCATGCGACCGGCGATCTCCTCGATCAGGTCGTCGTTCAGACGAGCGTTCTCGAACGGAGCGTCGATCTCGGCGCGCTGCAGCAGCTCGGTCATGCGACGCTGACGCTGACGCGTGATCAGCGTGACGACGCGGCCCGAGCGACCGGCGCGACCGGTGCGGCCCGAGCGGTGCAGGTACGTCTTGTACTCGTCGGGTGCGTCGGCCTGGACGACCAGATCGATGTCGTCGACGTGGATGCCGCGGGCGGCGACGTCGGTGGCGACGAGCACGTTCACGCGGCCCGACGTCAGACGCTCGAGGTTGCGCGTGCGCTTGGCCTGGTTGAGGTCACCGTGCAGCGAGACCGCGGGGATGCCGGCGTCGTCGAACTGCTCGGCGAGCATGTCGGCATACGCACGGGTGCGGGCGAAGACGAGGGTCTTGCCCGCGCGGTCGACCAGCGACGTGAGGATGTCGGCCTTGTCGCGGTGCTCGATGACGAGCACGCGGTGCTCGATGGTGCTCGACTCCTGGTCTTCACCTGCGACCTCGTAGACGGCCGGGTCGACGAGGAACTCATCGACGAGGGCCGCGACCTCACGGTCGAGCGTGGCCGAGAAGAGAAGCTTCTGGCTGCCGTCGGCCGTGTGACGCAGGATGCGCTGCACGGGCTCGACGAATCCGAGCTCGCACATGTGGTCGGCCTCGTCGAGAACGGCGATCCGGCAGTCCGAGAGGTCGAGCTTGCCCTGGTTGATCAGGTCCTCGATGCGACCGGGTGTGCCGATGACGATGTCGACGCCCTTCTTCAGCGCGCCCACCTGGCGGCCCTGGGGCACACCACCGTAGATCTGCGTGGTGAACAGGCCGACGCTGCGGGCGATCGGCTGGATCGTGCCGTCGATCTGCAGCGCCAGCTCGCGCGTCGGAGCGAGGATGATCGCGCGGGGCTTGCGGCCGAATTCGCGGCGCTTGCCCGCCTGCGACTGCAGCACACGCTCGACGAGCGGAGCACCGAACGCGATGGTCTTTCCCGAGCCGGTGCGACCGCGGGCGAGGACATCGCGACCCTTGAGCACTGCCGGGATGCTGGCAGCCTGGATCGGGAACGGCGTCGCCGCGCCCATGCCGGCGAGGGTCTCGACGATGTTGGATCCGAGACCGAGGTCGCCGAAGGTCACACCGTCGACCTCGACGGCCGCCACGGACTTCGCCTCGAGGCGCTCGTGCACGACGTCGTCGGTCGGCTCGAACTTCTTGGCGGGGGCCGCACTCGATGTGGCGTTCCAGTCGTTGCGGCTGGGGCGCTCGTTGCGCGACGGCCGTCCACGGGTGTCCGACGTCAGCGGGCGGGGACGATCGGTGCGGTACGCGCCACCGGTCGAGGGACGCGAACGCTCGTCGCGGCCACCCTCGATCGAACGCTGAGTGCGGTCACGGTCGAAGGCACGACGCGCACGGTCGGCGTCGTAGGAGCGCTCAGAACGCTCGGCACCGCCACGGTCATCACGACGCGGGCCTGCGCCACGGTCGTCGCGACGAGGACGGTCGTCACGGTCGAAGCGGGGACGCTCGGATGCTGCGCGGTCGAAGCGCGGACGCTCGGTGCGGTCGCCCGAGCGGGCAGGGCGGTCGTCGCGGTTGAAGCGCTGGCCACCGCGGTCGTCGCGGAAGCCACCGGAACGCTGGTCACGGCGGTCGTCGCGACCCGGACGTCCGCCGTCGCGGTGATCGCCGTCGCGGAAGCCCTGGCGCTGCGTGCCGGCACCGCGGTCGTCACGGCGCGGACGCTCGTCGCGCTGGCCGCCACGCTCATCACGGTACGTACCAGGACCGGTCGGACGCTGTCCGCCGCGGTCATCGCGGCGCGGACGGTCGAAGCCCGCGGAAGAGCGGTCGTTGTAGCGCGGACGGTCTTCACGGCTGTGCGGTGCCTCACGGCGACCCGACTCGGCACGGTTGCGGATGCCGCGCGACTCGTCGCGACCCGCACGCTCCTGCGACGACCAGCGCTGCTTGGGTGCGGCGCCCTCTTCGGCCGGGCGGTAGCCGCGGTGGCCGACGCTGCGGCTGCCGGGACGACGGTCGTATCCGGCCGCGGGAGTGCGCCGCTCACCGGCATCCGCACGTCCACCGCGTGCATCACGCGAATCGCGGGTGTCGCGCGCGCCGTCACGGCCACCGTTGTGGCGGTCGTGGAACGACGTCTTGTTCGCGCCGTAACGCGGCTCGAAGTTGGCGGAGGGGCGTCCGCCGCGGGGCTTCTTGTTCTTGGGCATGAGTGTGTCCTTCTGAGTTCTCGCCACGAGAACGGCGCCGCGCACACGCGCGGTACCCTGCGCGCGGTGGGATGCGACCACGCGGGGTTTCCGGACTGTCAGCGGCCGGGGCCATTCATGTGATGGTTGATTAGCGTCGAGCGACGCTCACCATCGGCCCCTGGACTCACACTTCTTACACAAAAACGTCCGCGCACTGCGCGGGTGTCCGAAGCCGACGCATCAAGTGTAGCGGTCGCACCTGAAAGACTCCCCTGCCCCATGGCGGATGCGGGTCGCCATACGATTGCGGAGTGAACTCCGCATCCCCCACCGGCACACAGGTGCACCTCCAGCTCGGCGACGTCAGCGCTCAGATCGCGCAGGTCGGCGCCTCGCTCCGCTCCCTCCGCATCGGCGCTGTCGATCTGATCGCTCCGTATCCGCTCGACTCGCCCACCCCCTCCTGCTCCGGCGTGGTGCTCGCGCCCTGGCCGAACCGGGTCAGGGACGGACTCTGGAACGACGAGGGCACCGAGCGGCAGCTGGCGATCACCGAGCCGAAGTTCGGCAACGCGAGTCACGGCCTGCTGCGTTTCGCGGCCTACGACATCGCGGATTCCGCGTCGGCGACGACGCTGAGCGCGACGATCTTCCCGCAGACGGGCTACCCGTATCTGATCGAGACGAGTGTCACCTACGTGCTGCGCGCCGACGGGATCGACGTGACGCACGCGCTGACCAACCGCTCTGCCACCGAAGCACCGGTCGCGCTCGGCACGCACCCGTTCCTCACGATCGGCGACGTGGATCCCCATGAGCTCGTGCTGCGGGTTCCGGCGCAGACTGCCATCGACACCGACGAGCGCATGCTGCCCGTGGGCACGCGCCCGGCCGAGGGGGTGCTTCGCGACGGCGTGCGCCTCGGCGACATCTCTCTCGACACCGGGTTCACCGACCTCGAGCGCGACGCCGACGGACTCGTTCGGCACTCACTCACCGCACCCGACGGGCGTCGACTCACCCTCTGGCAGGGTGCGGGATTCGACGTCGTGCAGGTCTACACGACCGACAAGTATCCGGGGCAGTCCCTCGCCGTCGCGATCGAGCCCATGACCGCGCCGGCCGATGCACTGAACAGCGGAGTCGGCCTGCGCCGCCTGAATCCCGGTGAGACCTGGACCCTCGAATGGGGCATCACGCTCGACTGAGCTCGACCGCCCCGGTTCACAACTCAGCAAGAAACGCGCCGATGCCCGCCCGGAAACGCTTCCGGGCGGGCATCGAGCTCAGTCGTGCTGAATCGTGGACGGCGGATGCGGCTACTCGCCGCGCTCGCGAAGCTCGCGCCGCGTCAGCTGGTTCGCGTGCGGCCACTCCGAGGCCGGAGCGGCACCTCCGCTGGAGGCGCCCGCAAGCGCCAGGCCATCGGCAGGCACGGGCCCGTCCGACGGCTCGGCATCCTTCGTCGGCGCAGACCCGTCGTCACCCGAACCCGCCTTGCGGGCCCGGCGTCGCTCTTTCGCACCCTCCACGAGGTTGTAGAGCGTCGGCAGCACGATCAGCGTGAGCACGGTCGACGAGAGGAGTCCGCCGATCACCACGATCGCGAGCGGCTGCGAGATGAAGCCGCCATGACCCGTGATGCCGAGCGCCATCGGTGTCAGCGCGAGGATCGTCGCGAGCGCTGTCATGAGAATGGGTCGCAGACGCTTCTCGCCACCGGCCTTCACGGCGTCGATGGTCGACAGCCCCTTCTCCCGGTACTGGTTCACGAGGTCGATGAGCACGATCGCGTTCGTCACCACGATGCCGATGAGCATCAGCACACCGATCAGCGACGCGACGCCGAGCGGCACTCCCGTCACGATCTGCAGCAGGATGGCGCCCGTCGCCGCGAACGGCACCGACACGAGCAGCAGCAGCGGCTGCCGCAGCGACTTGAACGTCGCGACCATGACGACGTAGACGATCAGGATCGCGGCGAGCATCGCGAGTCCGAGCTGCGAGAACGAGTCGGCCTGCTGCGAGGCGACTCCGCCGACCTCGGCCGATGCGCCGTCAGGCAGGTCGACCGCAGCGAGCGCCTCGGTGACCGACTGGGTCGCCACGGCGAGGTTGTCGGATGCCGGGGGCACCGTGATCGTGGCGGTGCGGCGTCCCTGCTCGGTGGTGATCGAGGTCGGGCCGTTGCGCTCCTCGACGGTGGCGATGTCCTGCAGCTGCACCACACCGGTCGCGCTCGGGACGGCCAGCTCGCGCAGGGCCTGCGCGGTGGTCGGCGGCTCGGACGCTGCGAGGTAGACCGTCAGCGCGGTGTCGTCGATCTCGACGGTTCCGACCTGCTCCGGACGCATCGTGTTCGAGACGATCGATCCGACGGCCACTTCGGACAGTCCGCGCTGCGCCGCGGCGTCACGGTCGACGACCACGGCGAGGTAGGGCAGCGCTGCGGCGAGGTTGTCGGTGACCTGTCCGATGCCGTCTCGACCGTCGAGCTCGTCGATGACGGCGGTCGTCGCGGTCTGCAGGTCTTCGGAGTCGGATGCCGAGACCGTGATCTCGATGTCGCTCGAGCCGAGTCCGGCAGACGCGGCGACCGACACCTCTCCGACGTCGGTGAGTCCCTCGATGGCATCCTGCACATCGGCGCGGAGCTTCTCCTGGTCGGCATCCGCGTCGGTGAGCACCGAGTAGGTCACGCCGGCTCCGCCGGAGAACGCGTCGCGCAGAGCGGATCCGCTCGAGCCGATCGAGGCCTGCACGTGGGTGATGCCGTCGATGTCGAGCAGTGCGTCCTCGACGGCGATCGCCGCCTCCGACTTGGTCTCGAGGCTCGCGGTCGGACCGAGGTCCTGCGTGACGGTCATGGTGTTCTGGCCCGAGTCGCTGAGGAAGTTGATCTTCATCAGCGGTGCGGCGGCGAGCGTCGCGCCGAGCACGACGACCGCGAGGATCACGGTCAGCCCGGAGTGCTTCAGCGTCCACCCGAGGATCGGGCGGTATGCCTTCTGGAGCCGCGTCGGCGGCGCATCGGGGTCTTCCGGGTCGATCTGCACGCCGTTCTCGTCGAGCAGCGGCTTGCCCGGGCGGAGGAACCAGTAGGCGAGCACCGGCACGATGGTCAGCGACACCAGCAGTGAGGCGACCATCGCGATCGACACCGTCATGGCGAACGGTCGGAACAGCTCGCCGACCATGTCACCGACGAACACGATCGGCAGGAACACGGCGACCGTGGTGATGGTCGACGAGGTGACGGCCATCGCCACCTCGCGCACGGCCAGCCGGATCGCGTCTCCCTTGTCGGCGTCGCCGACGTAGTGCCTCTTGATGTTCTCGATCACGACGATCGAGTCGTCGACCACGCGGCCGATCGCGATCGTGAGCGCGCCGAGGGTGAGGATGTTCAGCGAGTACCCGAACGCCTGCAGACCGATGAAGGTGATCAGCACGCTGGTCGGGATAGAGATCGCCGTGACCAGCGTCGAGCGGATCGACATCAGGAACACGAGGATGACGATCACGGCGAAGACGAGTCCGAGCAGGCCCTCTGTGGCGAGGGTCTCGATGGACTGCTGGATGAAGGGCGCCTGGTCGAAGATGATCGTGAACTTCGCGTCGGGGAACGCCTCTTCGAGCGTGTCGAGCGCGGCGATGACCCCCTGCGACACCTCGACGGTGTTCGCCGCCGGCAGCTTGGTGATCGAGATCGACAGGGCGTCCTTGCCGTCGACGCGCGAGATCGACGAGACGGGGTCGGTCTCCTGCACGACGGTGGCGACGTCGCCGATCGTCTCGCTCGTGCCGACGAGCGGCAGCGCCGCCAGCTCATCGACAGACGTGATCTTCGCACCGGTCTGCACGGTGAGCGTCTGACCGTTCTCGGTGATGTCGCCGCCGGGGAACAGCGTGCCGTTCTGCTGCAGCGCCGTGGTGATGGCCTGCGTGCTCTGACCGACCGCAGCGAGCTTCGCGACGTCGGGCGTGATCGTGATGCGCTGGCCGACGCCGCCGATGATCTCCGCGGCGTTGACGCCGTCGACGTCCTCGAGCTCGGGGATCGCGACGTTCTGGAGCTCCGCCTGCGCGTTCTCGGCATCCTCGAAGCCGGTCACGGCGACCTGGATCACCGGGAAGTCGTCGATCGACACCGTCAGCACCTGCGGGCTCACGTCTTCGGGAAGCTGACCCGAGATGCGGTTGATCGCCTGCTGGATCTTCTGCTCTGCCGTCGCGAGGTTCGTTCCGTAGGCGAACGTGGCTTGCACGATCGAGGCGTTCGTCGTGCTGGTGGCAGTGGTGCCTTCAAGGCCCGGAACACCCTGGATCGCCGACTCGATGGGCGTCGAGACGTCGTTCTCGACGACCTCGGGCGAGGCGCCGGGGTAGGTCGTCATGACCATCAGGTTGGGCAGCTCGAGCGACGGGATGAGCTCCTGCTTGAGGTTCGTCAGAGCGAGCCCGCCGAACACGGCGGCGACGATCGTGATCAACGCGATCAGTGCGCGGTTCTTGAGGCTCAGGACGGCGAGGTTCGACAAGGCGGGTTCTCTCTCTGCTGATCAGGCGGATGCTGCGGCGGTGGATGCTGAAGTGGACGCCTGAGGAGTGAGGATCCCGGCGAGGGCGTCGCGGATGAGCTCTTCGTCGAGCGGCTCGTCGTGGATCTGAGAGTGCCAGAGTACGCCGTCGATGAAGACGGCTGCGGCCCTGGCCCTGTCCACTCCGTGAACGGGGGCGATGAAGCCGACGATCTCGTCGGACCAGAGCCGGGCGAACTGTCGGACGCGCGGGTCGTGCACGGCCGCGGTGACGACGGCACGGTCGGCCTGCACCGCACGCGCGTCGTCGAGCCCTCGGCGCACCAGGCGGGCGATCCCCTCGGGCGTCACTCCCTCGATGATCACGGCTTGCCGGGTCGCGTCGATGCGCGCCTCGATCTCGACGGCCAACGCCCCGATCGCCGCCTCGCGCAGGTCGTCGAGGGTGGCGAAGTACTGGGTCGTCGAGCCGAGTGGAACCCCGGCGCGCGCGGCGACCTTGCGGTGGGTGAGAGCGTCGACGCCGATCTCGACGATCAGCTCGGCTGCCGCGGTGACGATCTCTCGACGGCGCGCTTCAGGGTCGCGGCGGCGGCGCGTGCCATCGCTCATTCCGGACTCCCAGCGATCACCCCTGTACGGGCGTACATGTACTTTTGTACATTCTGCATTCCGAACCTGGGGGTTCGCTCAGGGCGCCGCTGGTGCGACAGCTGCCGCTCGCGCCGCCTACTCGACCTGGCCGCGCTCGAAGTAGGCGACGAGGTCTTCGTCCAGTTGAGGGACCGTGATCGCCGAGCCGTCGCCGCGCAGCGACTCGGTGGCGAGGATTCCGGCCGCCACCGCTTCGCGCGCGGCCACCGGCGAGGTCTCGGTGGCTCCTCCGTCGCGCACGAAGCGCAGGAACTCGGCGACGAGCAGCGCGTCTGCCCCGTCGTGCCCTGCACCCTCCGACTCGGGGACGAGGAACGTCTCGTCGGCGTCGGCCGCACCGCGGTGACGGCGGTTCCACAACCTGACCTCGCTGCCGGCGGTGTCGCCGACGTTCTCGATGCGCCCCTCGGTGCCGATCACCGTGTAGTTGCGCCAGTAGTCGGGTGTGAAGTGGCACTGCTGGTACGAGGCGAGGATGCCACCGGACAGCCGCATGTTGACCATCGAGATGTCCTCGACGTCGATCACCGGGTTGAGCCCGGTGAGCGACGTGGGCGGCCAGTTGTCGACGCTGAACCAGTCGGGCATGCGCTCGCCCGTGCGATCCCGCCGGTCGGTGATGTCGCCGTAGACGCTGAGCTCGCCCATCGCGGCGACCTGCTCGGTGTAGGCACCCGCCAGCCAGTGGATGATGTCAATGTCGTGCGCCCCCTTCTGCAGAAGAAGACCTGTGGTCCGGCGGCGGTCGGCGTGCCAGTCCTTGAAGTAGTAGTCGCCTCCGTGCCCGACGAAGTGGCGCACCCACACGGCCTTGACGTCACCGATCCGGCCGTCCTGGATGAGTCCGCGCATCAGCGTGATCACCGGCATGTGCCGCATGTTGTGGCCAATGTAGAGGCGGCTGCCCGTTCGGCGAGCGGTCTCGAGCATCGCGTCGGCGTCGGCGAGGTCGATCGCGAGCGGCTTCTCGCAGAACACCGCGACGCCCGCTTCGAGGGCCCGGATGCTGAGCGCCGCATGCGTGTCATCCGGCGTCAGCACCATCACAGCATCGACACCCGAGGTGAGCAGCTCGTCGAGCGAGTCGGTGATGAGAGCATCCGGAAGGAGGCGTCGAGCGTCGTCGCGGGCGCGCTCCGACGGGTCGCAGACCGCGGTGATGCGCGACCCCTGGCCGGGGCGGTGCACCTCCTCGCGCAGTGTGGCGCGCGCGCCGAAGCCGATGATTCCGATGGTGAGATCCACGGTGGTCCTTCTGTGAGTAGAGATGTGCGCGCAGACGGCGGCGTCAGCGCGAGTGAGAGGAGGGGGCGTCGAGGTCGGTCGACGCCCCGGGGAACAGCGACCAGGCGAACTCGTGCAGCTGCCCGGGAGAATCGTCTGCGGCGAGCGCGCGGTCGATGATGATGCGCGCCTGCCTGTCGTAGAAGTCGGTCGGGCCGACCGTGGTCAGCGTGGGGGCGACGAGCTGCGCGTCAGGGGTGTTGCCGACGCCGATCACGGCGACGTCGTGCGGCACGCGGAGCCCGAGCATGTGCGCCGCGTTGATCGCCGCGATGGCCGCGAAGTCGGTGGTCGCGTAGATCGCAGAAGGCCGGTCGTCCTTCGACAGCAGCTGCACGGCCGCCGCGAACGCGCTGGCCTGCCCCTCGGTGTATGTGACGGTCCAGTCCGGATCGACCTCGAGGCCGGCACCGCCCATCTTCTCGAGGTACGGCGTGTATCTGGTGACCTGCGTCGGCGCGAGGCGCACTGCGCCCTCGGCGGCGAGACACCCGATCGCCGTGTGCCGCTCGAGCAGGTGCTCCATCGCGAGCTCGCACCCCGGGATCGCATCCGACCGCACGACGTCGAAGCCCGCGGGTTCGAGGTGCTCCGAGAACACGACGAGCCGCTGCCCGCGCTGCACGAGGTCGGCGAGCTTGCGCTCGGCATCCTCGTCGATCCCGACGCCGTCGAGATAGGCGACGTCGCTCTCGACCCTGTCCAGGGCCGCATGCCAGTCGCCGTCGGCGAGGATGAGCGTCGTGAGACCGTGCCTGTTCGCCTCGGCGTTCACGGCGTCGGCCACCGCGAGCGACCACGGGTCGCTCAGCATGTGCAGCGAGAGCTGCACCATGCCGCTGCGCCCGGTGCGGATCGTCCGCGCGGCGATGTTCGGTCGATAGTTGAGCTCGTCGGCCGCAGCGAGCACCCTGGCCGCGGTGGCCTCGGCGACGCCCGCCCCCGATGCCGCGCCCGAGCGCCCCGAGAACACGTACGACACCGTGGCCGTCGAGACGCCTGCGCGCTCTGCGACCATCTTCAGGGTCGGCCGCCGTGCGGTCGCCGACTGCTGCCTGCGCTCTGCCATGGGTCAGCCCTTCGATCCGCTGAAGGCGATGCCCTGGATGAACTGCCGCTGCAGGATCATGAAGGTGACCAGCATCGGCAGGGTCGCGAGCAGCGCTCCTGCCATCAGCACCGGGTAGTCGGTGCCGTGGATGCCGACGAGCTGCGAGAGCCCGACCGACAGCGGCATCTTGGCGGGGTCGGTCGTCACGATCAACGGCCAGAGCAGATCGTTCCAGGACCACAGCACAGTGAACACCACGAGAGCGATGATGCCAGGCTTCGCGAGCGGAACCATGATCCGCCAGAAGGTCTGCCACGGATTCGCTCCGTCGATGCGGGCCGCCTCCTCGAGTTCGGCGGGCATCGACATGAAGAACTGGCGCATCAGGAACGTGCCGAATGCACTGAAGATGCCGGGCACGATCAGCGCCTGCAGAGTGTTCAGCCACCCGAGCGCCTGGATGATCTCGTACTGCGGCAGCAGGTACAGCTGCGAGGGGACCATCAGCACCGACAGGAAGACCACGAACAGGGCGTTGCGGCCGGGGAAAGGGATGCGGGCGAAGGCATAGCCAGCCATCGTGCACAGCACGACCTGCCCGACCGTGCGCCCCACAGTGAGCAGCACCGAGTTGGCGAACATCTGCGCGAAGGGCATCGACTCGAAGACCTCGCCGAAGTTCGTGAACACCCACTCGCGCGGCAGCAGGCTCGGCGGCACCTGCACCGAGTCGGACAGCGTCTTGAACGAGGTCAGCAGCTGCCAGATGAACGGGAAGACCATGAGGATCGCGCCGACGAGGAGCACGACGTGGACGATCCAGAGCCCCCTGTTGCGAGGCTTTCCGGGACGGGCGGCCGAGCGACCGGTCGGAGCGCCGACGATGGCACGCGTGTCGAGCGAGACGTCACTCATAGTGCACCCACTTCTTCTGCAGACGGAACTGCACGACCGTGAGCACGAGGATGATCACGAGCAGCAGGAAGGCGATGGCGGCGGCGTACCCCCGGTCGTTGTCGAGGAACCCCGCTTCGTAGAACAGGTAGACGACCGTGCGGGTGTTGGGCATGGCCGGGTTGCTGCGGCCGAGCATCATGTAGATGAGGTCGAACACCTGCAGCGCGCCGATCACGCTGATGACACTGACGAAGAAGATCGACGGCGACAGCAGCGGGATGGTGATGGAGAAGAACTTGCGCACCGGTCCCGCACCGTCGAGGTCGGCCGCCTCCATGATCGTGTCGGGAATGCCCTGGAGGCCGGCGAGGAAGATGACGATGTTGGTGCCGAGACCCGCCCAGATGCCGACGACCGAGATGGCGACGAGGGCGGTGTTCGGGTCGGTGAGCCAGCTGCGACCCTCGATGCCGACCGAGCCGAGGGCTGCGTTGAGCACGCCGTAGTCGCCGTTGTAGATCATGCGCCACACCAGCGCGATCGCGGCGGGCATCGTCACGACCGGGATGAAGTAGAGCGTGCGGTAGGCGCTGCGCCCCTTGAGCCCCGCGGTGTTCAGCAGCGCGGCGATGCCCACGGCGAGCGGGATGCCGATGAGGGCGATGACCGTGTAGAGCGCGGTGTTGCGCAGGGCGCCGATCAGCTCGGGGTCTTGGAACAGGCGGGCATAGTTCTCCATCCCCACCCATTCGGAGCCGCCGAAGGGGCCGGACTTCGTGAAGGAGATGATGAGCGTGCGCACCGTCGGCCACAGGTAGAAGACGGCGATGCCGAGTGCGGTCGGCCCGAGGAAGACGAGAGCCCACCACGGGGAGGCACCGGGATTGCGTCGCCGGCGGCGGATGCCGGGGCTCGAGGCCTCCGGCATCCGCTCTGCCTGGGCGCGCGTGGGTGACGCGACGACGGTCATGTCCGGTTACTCCTGCTCGGCGTCCAGCGCGGTCTGCATCTGCTCGGCCAGGTCCTTCAGGCCCTCTGCGGGGGCGACGGCGCCCGACCACACCTGCGAGAGCACCTCGCTCTCGATGCTGGTCCACGCGGACGTGCTCTTCGAGACCGGGTAGGGCACCGCGGAATCGAGCGCGTCGATGTAGACCTGCAGGTCGTACTGCGGCAGTGCGTCGACCCACCCCTGCTGGGTGCCGTTGAACGCGGGGATCACCGTGCCGGTCTCTGCCTGGATCTCGGCGGCCTCCTCGCCGCTGGCGAAGGCCGCGAACGCCTTGGCCTCTGCGACGTGCGGGCTCTTCGCGTTGGCGACGTTGCCCACGCCGTGGATCACGCTCTGGTTGCCGTCGGGGCCCTCGGGCAGCGGCGCCACGTCGACCTTGTCGGCGATGTCGGCGTTGTCTCCGTAGGCGATGGCGGCCCACGAACCGTTCTGGAACATGGCGACCTTGCCCGAGAGGAAGAAGTCCTCGGGGTTGGTGTCGGTCATCTGCTGCGCTGTCGGCGAGGAACCGGCCTCGATGAGGTCGGTCCACAGCTCGATGCCGGCGAGCGCCTCGGGCGAGCCGTAGCCGCTCTCGGTTCCGTCTGCCGAGATGACCTCGCCACCTGCCTGGGCGATCGAGTTGTAGAAGTTCTCCTGCCCGTACTGGCTGGCTGCGACACCGAACTGCCCCGTGGCAGGGTCGGTCAGCGCGGCGGCCGCCGCGGTGAAGTCATCCCAGGTCCAGCCTGCGCTCGGGTACTCGACGCCGGCCGCGTCGAAGAGCTCCTTGTTGTACCAGAGGGCGACGGTGTCGAAGTCCTTGGGAGCGCCGTAGAGCTTTCCGTCGAAGGTGTAGAGGTCGATGAGGCCCTGCGGGTAGTCGGCGGCATCCACCCCCGCATCGTCCAGCGGCGCGAGCTGGCCGTTCGAGGCGTAGAGCTGGAAGTTCGGGCCGTTCATCCAGAACACGTCGGCCGCGGATCCGCCGGTGGCCGCGGTCTGAAGCTTGGTGAAGTACTCCTTGTAGGGCGTCACCTGAATGTCGATCGTGACGTTCGGGTTCTCCTTCTCGAACGCCGCGGCGATGTCCTCCATGGCGGGCTTCTGGTTCTCGTCCCAGATGGCGTAGCTGAGGGTGACATCGCCGCCGGACGAGCTCTCGCCCCCGGCCGACGACGAGCAGGCGCTGAGCGCGAGGACGGCTGCCGCAGAGGCGGCGAGGGCGCCGAGGGCGCGGGGGGAAGTGCGGGGCATCGGTGTCTCCTTCGACGGGTGCAGGGGATCGTCGCTGCGTCGGATTCTCGTGTTAAACGATTAGCAGTTAAACGATTAGCAAGGAGACTAGCCCGGTGCGGACGATCGGGTCAAGCATGAATCTCACTGCGAGGGGGGGCAGACCCGCGTCGTCGTCAGAGCATCGAGCCGAGCGCGATCCCCAGCCCTGCCGCGAGCAGACCGAGCAGCAGCATCCCCACGGCATTGAATGCGGATGCCGTTCGCTCGCCGTCGCGCCACAGCGCGACCGTGTCTAGCATCGCCGTGCTGAACGTGGTGTATCCCCCGAGCAGACCGGCTCCGAGCAGGAACGCGCCGTCAGGAAGCGCCGCGGTGATGACGCCCAGTGCGAACGACCCGCTGAGGTTCACGAGGAGTATGCCCCACGGGAAGCGCCGACCCGCGACCCTCGCGACACCGAGGTCGACGAGATAGCGCAGCGCTGCTCCCACGCCTCCGGCGAGTGCGGCTCCGATGAACAGCAGCGGGCTCATGCGGCTGCTGCTCCGTCGAGGCGGGCGGGCGGACGAGGTCGGCCGAGACGCAGCCCCGCCGCGGCCGCGGCAAGGCCGAGAACGAGACTGGCCGCGGCGTAGACGAAGGCGAGCAGCGGAGCATCCGCCCAGAGTTCCACCGCACCGGTCATGAACGCGCTGTAGGTCGTGAAGCCGCCGAGCACGCCGGTGCCGAGGAACACCCGCAGGCCCGTGGTCTGCGGCAGCCGAGCGGCGAGGATGCCGATCAGCAGCGCCCCGAGCACGTTGACGGTGAGGGTGGCGACCGGGAAGCCTCCGGCATCCGGAATCCAGAGCGCGACCGCGAGCCGCGCCGCCGTGCCGATGCTGCCTCCCGCGAAGACGAGGAGGAGGCTGCGGAGAGTCACGCGACAACTCTAGCCGCGCCATTGCAACGCATCCGCTGATTGTCAACCGGGTGTGGTTGCGCGGCGTCGGGGCGAAGACTGACGCCATGAAGCCACTGTGGAAGCTCGACCGGACCCCGCCCATCGGCACACCGTTCGATCCCGGCGCACGGCACGACGTGATCATCGTCGGTGCGGGCCTCACCGGCCTCACCACCGCAGTCATGCTCACGCGCGCGGGGCTCGACGTGGCGGTGATCGAGGCGGGGGAGGTCGCCGAGCTGGCGACCGGCGGCAACACCGGCAAGCTCACCCTGCTGCAGGGCAAGCGGCTCGCCGAGATCCGCAGGCATCACTCCGCTTCCCTCGTGCAGGCGTACGTCGAAGGCAACCGCGAGGGCATGGACTGGCTGGTCGGCTTCGCCGACTACGCGGGCGTCTCGTACGAGCGGCGAGCCGACCACTCCTACGCGCAGGATCCGAACGGCGTCGACTCGGTGCGCGAGGTGCACGAGGCGGCGCGCGAAGCGGGCCTCGCGACCAGGATGCTCACTCGGGAGGAGCTCTCGGAGGCGGCATTCCCCGTCGTCAGCGCCGTCGCGCTCGACGACCAGGTGACCATCGACCCTGCGCTCGTGACGCAGGCGCTCGCCGAGGAGCTGCTCGCGACCGGCGGCACGTTGCACACGGGAACCCGGGTCACCGCCACCCACGTCCTTCCCGAGCCGCGCGTCGAGACCCCGGTCGGGCCCATGTTCGCGGAGCACATCGTGATCGCGACGGGCTATCCGATCCTCGACCGCGGGCTGTACTTCGCGAAGATGCGCGCCTTCCGGTCTTACTGCGTCTCGTTCCGCGTCGCAGGCGACGTGCCGGAGTCGACCTTCATCTCGCTCGACTCCCCCAGCCGGTCGATCCGTCCGGTCTCGCCCGCCGACGGCCCCGGCGGCACGGCGCAGCTCATCGTCGGCGGCAACGGGCATCCGGTCGGGCGCTCCGACAGCGAGGCCGCCGCGGTCGACGATCTGATCGACTGGACGAAGCAGTACTTTCCGGATGCCGAGGAGACACACCGCTGGTCGGCGCAGGACTACGAGTCGCACAACCAGATCCCGTTCGTGGGCGCGATGCCGCGAGGATTCGGCAGCATCCGCTTCGCGACCGGCTACGCCAAATGGGGGCTGTCGAACGCGCCGGCCGCTGCTCTGCGTCTGACCGCAGAGATCCTCGGCGCCAACTGGCACGATCGGCCGTCATGGATGGTCAAGCTCGGCACGAGGCTGACGGTGCCGGCCGATCTCGCCCGAGGAGCCGCAGAAGGAGCGAAGGTGGCGGCCGCCGCGACGAGCGGATGGGTCGAGGCCGAGCGCAACCCCGTGCCGGTTCCGAAGCCAGCGGAGGGCGAGGGTGTGGTCGCCAACCGCAGCGGACGCCCGGTCGGAATCTCGACGGTCGACGGAGTCACCCGCGCGGTCTCGGCCGTCTGCCCGCACCTGGGCGGAGTGCTCGACTGGAACGATGCCGAGTGCACCTGGGACTGCCCGCTGCACGCCTCGCGGTTCGCCGCCGACGGCACCCGCATCGAGGGCCCGGCGCTGCAGGATCTGAAGGTCCTCCCCCGCAAGAGCGGGGGCTGACGCTCAGCTCGTCGGCGGGGCGCCCGCACCCGGCGGCGGCGCGTCCCAGCCCTGCTGGGGCTCGTCGCAGTTCTCACGGAACACATACTGCGAGGCGAGCTTGCGCTGATGGCTCGACCAGTCGATCGCCGGGCGGCGCTGCTCGGGTGGCAGATAGCCGAGGCGGTAGACCGCCATGAGCTCGAGGTCATCGGGCACATGGAGCAGGTCGATGATCTCCTCCCACCGCCCGGGGACCTCCATCGGGAACGAGATGAACTGGATGCCCATGCCGAGCTCGACCGTGGTGAGCCAGACGTTCTCCATCGCGGCGCCCATGCTGAACACCGAGTAGAACGACGAGAGCTGGCCGGGCCGGTACTCACTGCGATCAAGCATCACACCGAGCAGCAGCGGCGAGCCGCCGACCAGCTTGTGGTTCTCCTCGCCCAGGGTCTTGGGCACCCCGAACGTGTTCATCAGCTTCTGGCCGCGCTTGGTGAACACCTGGCTCGTGAACGGGCGGAGCGCTGCAGGGAGCTTGTCGAACAGCATCCCGCTGCGCTTCTCTTCCATCTCGGCCTGGCTGAACCGGAAGTACGGCTTGTAGCGCTCGAAGAACGTCCCATTCGACATGGCCTCGGTCATGCTCTCGCCCGAGATGCGCGCGATCTGATCGATGGTGTCGCGGTTCTCGATGACCACGAACCGCCACGGCTGGCTGTTCAGCTGCGAAGGGGCACGACCGGCCGCCTCGAGCAGGATGCGCTGATGCTCCTCCGACACCGGGTCGGGCAGGAACGGCCCGTTCGTGGTCTTGCGGCGGCGGATGGCGTCGAGCAGTTCCATGCGTTCACTTCCGGTCGGTGGCGAGGCGCGAGCAGATGAGGCCCGCGACGATGAAGGGGGCCGCGGCGAGCGCGACGAGCGGATGCCGTCGGCTGTGCGTGCCCAGGTAGGGGATGGCGGCGAGGGGAGCGGCGGCGGGCGCGAGCGCCAGGGCGGCGCGGCGGCTCGCATGCGTCGGCCGGCCCCAGATGATCGCCGAGAACGCGGCGGCAGCGGTGGCGCAGGTGGCGACGTAGATCGCATGGTGCAGCCAGCGGAAGTTGCTCGTGTCGATGACCTTGGCGGCGACCGCCGTCCCGAGGGCGACGTTCGCGGTGTAGGCGACGGCCGCCGCGGCGAAGAGCGGCGCGGCGTCGGTGCGTCTGCGGCGGTGGCCCATGACCCGACCCTACGCCCACCCCCGGCATCCGCTCTCGGCCTTGCCCTGGTGTCTCGATCTGTGCAAAGCGGGGCGTCTCGTCGCTCCCCGGTCGTTGAGCGAGCACGGCGAAGCCGAGCGAGACGAAACGCCCCACCGAAACGAGACCGGCCCACTACATTTCGTCTCCGTCGACTCCGTCGTCGTCGCTCAACGACCGGGATGGGTCACAGGTTGCCGTCCGCGTAGATGCGGAGGGCGTCGCGGACGAACTCCGCTCCCTGCGTGCCGCCGGCCGACGTCGCGTAGTTCGCGCCGAAGCGCGGGTCGGCGACGTACATCTCTCCGAGCCCGATCACGTATCCCTTCACGTCACCACCCGGCACGGCCGCGGGGGTTCCGGGGATGCCGGTGAGCCACTCGACGTGGCGCCGAGCGACATCCTGAGCCTCGGCGGATGCCGGGTCGATGCCGCTCTCTGCGGCGGCGATCCAGTCGCGACCGAGGTCGGACACACGCTGCTGCCAGTCGGCGCGCTCGGCATCGGTCATCCCGCGCCACCAGCGGTCGCTGTCGGCGTAGGCCTTGCGACCCCAGCGCTCTTCGACCTCCTCCTTGTACTGGGTGTGGTCGAAGCCGTCGAACATGTTCTCTGCCATGAGTTCTTCACCTCCTTTCAGTGCGTTGATGGTGTTCTCGACCGACGCGATCTGCCGCGCCAGCCGGTTCTGCTCCTCGCGCAGCAGCGCGAGGTGTGTCTCGAGAGCGGACTCCTCGCTCTGCCGCGCATTCACCGGGTTCAGCACCTCCGCGATCTGCGGCAGACCGAGTCCGAGCTCACGCAGCAGCAGGATGCGCTGCAGGCGCACGAGCGCGGCCTCGTCGTAGTGGCGATAGCCGTTGTGCGCGATGCGCGAGGGTGACAGCAGGCCCACGTCGTCGTAGTGACGCAGCGTTCTGCTGGTGGTGCCCGCGAGTCGGGCGATCTCCTGGATCGACCAATCACGACCGGTCATCGAGTCCTCCTTCCGTGGATCCGTTCTTCGATATCTCCACGGTAGAAGTTGACGTTGCGTCAAGGTCAAGCTTGCTGCCCAACCGATATTCTTCATCCGCGCGTCACACGAATCGGCTCGTCGCTCGCTACGGTCGTCTCGTGCCCGAATCACACTCCCCTCTGCATCCGCTCGCCCTCGCTCCCGTGATCGCTCCGCCGAGCACTGCGGATGAGTTCGTCGAGCGCTTCCTGCACAACCTCAACTTCGACCGCGGCGTCGCGCTGTCGGCATCCAGCGCGAATGACCGCTATCTCGCGCTCGCCCACACGGTGCGCGAGTACCTGATGGCACGCTGGCTCGAAGACGTGCGGCACCAGAAGGAGGTGCAGGCGAAGGGCGTCTGCTACCTCTCGGCCGAGTACCTGCTGGGCCGTCAGCTCGACAACAACCTGCTCGCGGCCGACCTCACCGAGGTCGCCGGCGAAGCCCTGGCGTCGTGCGGCGTCTCGCTCGACGAGCTGCGCGCGCACGAGGTCGAGCCAGGTCTCGGCAACGGCGGACTCGGGCGCCTCGCCGCCTGCTTCATCGACTCGCTCGCCACGATGGCTGTGCCGAGCATCGGCTACGGCATCCGCTACGAGTACGGGATCTTCCGTCAGACGTTCGTCGACGGTCAGCAGGTCGAGCAGCCCGACGCCTGGCTTGCGCTCGGCTCCCCGTGGGAGTTCGCGCGACCCGAAGACGCGCAGACGATCGCGTTCGGCGGCCACACCGAGAAATACGACGACGACGGCGTCACGCGCAGCCGGTGGGTCCCCGCGTGGAACGTGCAGGCCGTGCCCTACAACTACATGGTCCCCGGATTCCGGAACGGCCGCGTCAACACCCTCCGGCTGTGGAGCGCGGTCGCCACGAGCGCCTTCGACCTGCGCATCTTCAACTCGGGCGACTACGAAGAGGCCGTGCGAGCGCAGACGTTCGCCGAGAACATCTCGAAGGTGCTCTACCCCGAAGACTCCACCCCGCAGGGCAAGGAACTGCGCCTGCAGCAGCAGTACTTCTTCGTCGCCGCATCCATCCACGACTTCCTCGACAACATGCTCGCCGACGGCTTCGACCTGGCGAACCTCCCCGAGCGCGTGATCTTCCAGCTCAACGACACCCACCCGGTGATCGCGGTGCCCGAGTTCATGCGCGTGCTCATCGACGAGAAGCACCTCGAGTGGGATGCCGCGTGGGCGATCACCCAGCAGTGCTTCGCCTACACGTGCCACACTCTGCTTCCCGAGGCGCTCGAGGTCTGGCCGGTCGAGCTGCTGGGCAGACTGCTGCCGCGCCACCTCGAGATCATCTACCGCATCAACGACGAGTTCCTCGTGGCGGTGCGCGAGCGCTTCGGCGACGACGAGATGCTCGTGCGCAACATGTCGATCATCGCCGAGCATCCGGAGCGCTCGGTGCGCATGGCGTACCTCGCGACCGTCGCCGGCGCGAAGGTCAACGGCGTCGCCGAGCTGCACTCGCAGCTGCTTCGCGAGAAGGTGCTCAGCGACTTCGACGCGTTCTTCCCCGGCAAGTTCACGAACGTCACGAACGGCGTCACCCCGCGTCGGTTCCTGCGTCTCGCGAACCCCGAGCTCTCGTCCCTCATCACCGCGGCGATCGGAGACGGCTGGACGACTGAGCTCGAACGGCTGCATGAGCTCGAGCCGTTCGCCGACGATGCCGAATTCCGCTCGGCGTTCGCCCGGGTCAAGGCCGCGAACAAGCGCCGCCTGAGCGAGGTGCTGCGCGAACGGGACGGCGTCGAGATCAGCGACGGCCACATGCTCGACGTCATGGTCAAGCGTCTGCACGAGTACAAGCGCCAGCTGCTGAAGGTGCTGCACATCGTCACCACCTACGAGGGCGTGATCTCGGGGCGCATCGCCGTGTCTGACGTCGTGCCGCGAACGGCGATCTTCGGCGCGAAGGCCGCGCCCGGATACGCGATGGCGAAGCGCATCATCCACCTGATCAACGCCGTGGGCGAGGTGGTGAACACCGACCCGCGACTCGAGGGTCGACTGAAGGTCGTCTTCCCGCCGAACTACAACGTGACTCTGGCCGAACGCGTGATCCCCGCCGCCGACCTGTCGGAGCAGATCTCGCTCGCCGGCAAGGAGGCGTCTGGCACCGGCAACATGAAGTTCGCGCTGAACGGCGCGCTCACCATCGGCACGGATGACGGGGCCAACGTCGAGATCCGCGAGCTCGTCGGCGACGACAACTTCTATCTCTTCGGCATGAGCGAGCCCGAGGTCGAGGCGCTGAGCACTCGCGGCTATCGGCCGCAGGAGTTCTACCAGGCCGATGACGGCCTCCGTCGGGCGCTCGACCTGATCGCATCCGGCGCCTTCTCTCGCGGCGACCGCTCGGTGTTCGAACCCGTCGTCTCGAACCTGCTCTACGAGGACCGCTTCATGGTGCTCGCCGACTATGCGACGTACATCACCGCGCAGGATCGGGTGGATGCCGCATACGCCGACCAGGATTCCTGGACCCGCTCCGCGATCCTCAACGTCGCCCGCACCGGGTTCTTCTCGTCCGACCGCTCGATCCGCGACTACATCGACCGCATCTGGCACACTCCACCCCTCGTCTGAGGTCGCCGTTTCCGCACCCCACCCGTACCGTTTGCAGGACCGAAGCACGACTGCAGGACCATCTCCCCCGAACCGTCCTGCCAACGTGCCCGGATCCTGCAGACGGCCCGCGACCAAAGACACCCTTGACAAGATCGAGATATATCGTGTTACTCTTGCCACACACGATATATCGTGTTCCCTCGAACCAGGAGAAGCAGACATGACCGAGAAGTGGCTCATCGCCCCCGGCGAAGAACGCGTCATCGACATCGAGAACGTCACCCGGCTGAAGATCGGTCTGGTCGGCGGTCAGGTCGATGTCATCGCACACGACGAACCCGGCATCCGCATCGAGGTGCACGGTGTCACCACCAAAGACCTCCGCATCGAGGCGAACGACGGCGAGGTCGAGATCGACCACCCGCAGCTCGGCTGGGACAACTTCCTCGAGGTGTTCCGCAACTTCGGCTCGGGCGGCCCCAAGGCCGAGGTCAGCGTCGCCGTGCCCCGCTCGATCGCCCTGAACCTCGGCGTCGTCAGCGCCGGAGCTCTCGTCTCGGGCATCCGCAACGACGCCCGCCTCAACACCGTCTCGGGTGACCTCATCGTCGACACCCTCATCGGCGACCTCACGGTCAACTCGGTGTCCGGCGACGTGCAGGTGCGCGGCCTCACCGGCTCGATCAACGCGAACAGCGTCTCGGGAGATGTCGCCGTCACCGGCACCATCCGCCGCGCCACCGTCGACATCGTCTCGGGGTCGACGCTGGTCGACGCCGCCGGCGACGTGAACGCCATCAACGTCAACTCGGTCTCCGGCGGCACCACCGTGCGCCTCGACGAGTCACTCGCCGCGAACTACGTCGTGCGCTCGCTGAGCGGACGACTGCTGATCGACGGCGTCGAGCGTGGCTCCTCCGGGATCAACAACTACACCGGCTCGACCGGTGAGCTGGCCGGACGTTTCGTCGACCTGCGCGCGAACTCCGTCTCGGGCGGCGTCACGGTCCTTCGCCGCACGCCCAGCTCGATCGAGAACGACCCCGAATGGGAGGAAGCATGAGTCCCGCAGTGTTCTCCCACGGCGATCTCAGGCTCTACCTGCTCTCGCTGCTCGCCGAGGCGCCCCAGCATGGCTACGGCATCATCCAGGCTCTCACCGATCGCACGGGAGGCACCTACACGCCCAGCGCCGGCACCATCTATCCGCGGCTCGCGAAGCTCGAGGAGGAGGGTCTGGTCAGCAAGACCGTCGACGGCCGCACCACGATCTACGCGATCACGGATGCCGGACGCGCCGAGCTCGCGTCACGCGAGGGCGACCTCGCCGGCATCGAGGCGGGTCTCACCGACTCGGTGCGACTGATCGCCAACGAGGTGCGTCAGAGCGTCAAGGAGGCCATGAAGAGCCTTCGCGCAGACCTGGCCACGGCTGAGAAGGACGACCGCGCCGCATCCAAGTCCCGCCCGCGCACCGCGGGCGACGACGAGCGCACCGTCACTCGCGAGGAGCTGCACCGAGCGGATGCCGTCATCAACGCCTTCCGCGCGCGCGTGCGCACCGACCTCCGCACTCACGTGGCGAAGGGCGGCACTCTGCCGGCATCCGTCGTCACGCAGCTGGAGGACGGGCTGGATGCCGCGGCCCGAGGGATCACGACCGCTCTGGCATCGCTCGGGCGCTGACCTCACCCCGTCGCACGTCCGAAGCCCCTCCCGTCACTCGACGAGAGGGGCTTCTGTCGTGCGGTGGGCTGGCGTCTTGCCGGTTGGCTGGGCCGTCCGGGAAGACGCCAGCCGTGCGGCGATCGGCCAGCCATCCGAACCGGAAGGGGTCGGCCGAGACCTACTCGGTCCAGATCTCGGGCTGAGTGTCGGGAACCGGGTCCTGCAGGGGCACGACGAGCACGGGCCTGTGCTGGCGATGCGCGAGGCGGGCGGCGACGGATCCCGTGAAGAACTCGCGGATCGACTCGCCGATGCCACGTTTGCGTGTGCCGACGACGATCAGCTGGGCGTCGAGCTTGGTGGCGAGCTGCTTGATGGCGAGGGCAGGGTCGCCGACGAGCTGGCGGGCCGTCCACGTCAGGCCTGTGCCGTCGAGCGCCGCAGTGGCTTCGGCCTGCACGGCCTCGAACTCGGCTGCTCCGGCGTCGATGTTGATGTCGATGGGCGCCGAGTGCACATAGCCATCGGGATCTTCGTAGGTGACGAAGCGGGTGACGTCGACGTGGGCCACCACGAGAGGCACCCGGAGGAGCCGCGCGAACCGCGCTGCTTCTTCGATCACCCGCGTGGGCTGCCCCGGCTGCATCCCGACGATCACGGCGTTCTGCAGTGTCGCGTTCTGTGCGGCCTCGTCGGTGGGCGTCGAGGTGTTGTCGGTCATGAGGATCGCTCCCTTCACCAGCTGCCAACGGGCCAGTGCGGTCTGGCCGCGTGCTATTCTGAATGCTACTCTTACCGGCCCTCAGCCGGTGTCGTGAATGACTCGGGCAGATGGTTGCCCGCAGCTTAACTCGTGAGGGGGTCTCAGGCATGGGCCGTGGCCGTCAAAAGGCGAAACACACCAAGATCGCCCGCGAACTGAAGTCGTTCAGTCCGTCGGTGAACTACTCGGCGCTCGAGCGCGAACTCGCGCACCCGAGCGACGCTGAAGACGCATATGTCGACAAGTGGGCCGACGAGTATGCAGACGAAGACGAGGACGAACTCGAAAAGGCCTGACCGCCGATTCGATCGTCGTCGACTCCCCCGTGCGATGCACGGGGGTTTCGTCGTGCCCGGAATGCCGGAACCCGTCGCTGCCGATGTCCTGTCGGTGACGGACGGACCCCTAACAGCCTGAGAGGATCTCCTCATGGCTCGTGTCGTCTCGCTCTTCCGTCACCCGATCAAGGGCTTCACTCCCGAATCCGTCGATTCGCTGACCGTGCAAGCCGACGGCCGGATCGCGGGCGATCGCGTGCTGGCGTTCCGCTTCGCCGAGGCGACGGCCCCGGAGCACCACGACGGCCTCGACCACTGGCCGAAGGCGAAGGGCCTCTCGCTGCAGGACTTCCCCGGGCTCGCGGCACTGCGCACCGACTACGACGACGCTCGGCAGCGCGTGCGGATCGAGCACGCCGGAGCAGTGCTCGTCGAGGCGGGACTCGATGACGCCGGCCGTGTGGAGCTCGCGGATGCCGTGACCGAGTTCGTGCTCGCAAGCGCGGAGGGCCGGCGCATCCGACGCCCAGGACGACTGCCGCTCGTGCTGGTGGGCGACGGTGTGACGTCGAGGTTCCAGGACCGCGCTCGCGGATACGTCTCGGTGCACAGTCGCGGCAGCGTCGACGCGCTCAGCGACGCCCTCGGCTTCGGCATCGATGACCGGCGATTCCGCTCGAACGTCGTCGTCGATGACGTCGCCCCGTGGTCCGAGCTCGACTGGACGGGTGAGCTGAGCATCGGTCGGGTGTCGTTCCGCACAGCGGGCCCGATCGTTCGGTGCCTGGCGACACACGCCAATCCCGACACCGGAGCCCGTGACGCGAAGGTGCTCAAGACCCTCACGAACGACCTCGGACAGGATGAGCCGACGCTCGGCAGGCTGCTGCTTCCGCCGCGTGCCGCGGCCGACGGATCCGCCGAGTGGGCCGGCGGCACCATCAGCGTCGGCGACGAGGTGCGGGCGCACTGAGGGCACGCTGAGGTCGCACCGGTGCCGTGACCTCGCCGCGAGTCACCAGCGACCGTGCCGGCGCTCCCAGTCCTCTTCGATGGTGCGACGACGACCCGCGATCCACCCGGCGGGGATCACCGCGATCAGAACGCCGACGAGAAGCCAGAGCGGGATCTGCCAGCTGTCGGTCATGTCGTGCAGCAGACCGATCAACAGCGGGAACACCGCGGCGACCGCGTATCCGATGCTCTGCACGAACCCGCTGAGCGCCACGGCGCTCTCCGGCGTGCGCGCGCGGATGCTGAGCAGCACGAGAGCGAGCGGGAACAGCCCTGGCGCGAGGCCGAAGAACACGACCCAGATCGGCAGCGCCACCGTCGGGAGGAAGATGAATCCGAGGAGTCCGATGAGGCCACAGGCGATCGAGATGACGAACACGGGTCGCGTGGCCTGGAACCGGACGATGAGGATGGGCACGAGCAGGGAGCACGGCAGACCCATCAGACCGAACAGTGAGAGCAGCAGCCCCGCATTCGCCGGCGTCACCCCACCCACGTCGATCATGATCGAGGGCAGCCAGGCGAAGGAGACGTAGGCCAGCGTCGACGACGCCGCGAACACCAGCGCGATGGACCATGCCATCGGCAACCGCCACAGCCGGCCGAAGACCCGGGGGTTCGCAGGCGTCGTCGCGATCGGGCCGGTCGCCACGGATGCCGCGTCGTACCCGTCGCGCTCGACCTCGGTCGAGGCGGGATCGACGCGTGTCTGCGCGGCGGCGACGGCATCCGCTCGGCTCGTGACCAGCATCGCCACCCACGGCACCAGAGCGATCGCGGCGAACACGCCCCACAGGCCGAGCGAGACCCGCCACCCCGCCGAGTCGGCGAGCGGCACCGCGACGAGCGGCGGCACGAACGTCGACACGGCCATGGTGGTCGAGTACACGGTCATCATCAGACCGAGTCGATCGGGGAAGTACTTCTTGACCAGAGGCGGCAGCAGCACGTTGCCCGAGCCGACACCCGCGAACACCACGGTCGTCGCGGCGAGCAGCGACGTCGAGTCGACGGCGAGGCTGCGCAGCAGCAGCCCGGTCGCGATCAGCGCGATCGCGACCACGGCCACGCGCTCGAGCCCGAACCGGCGCTCGAACAGCGGAGTGAGCAGACCGAAGACGGCGAAGCACACGGGCGGCGCGGCACCGATCAGACCCACGACGACCGACGAGACCGCGAAGTCCTCGGCGACGTGGTCGAGCACCGGTGACAGGGATGCCACTGCCGAGCGCAACGAGAAGGCGACCAGCACGATGCCGATCAGCGCGAGGGCGCGACCACGCCAGAGCGGCTGCGCACCCGAGGTCACGAGGTCTGCGACCCCTCCACCCACGCGAGGTACTCGTCGGAGACCGTGCCGGTGACGTACCGGCCGTCGAAGCAGCTCATGTCGAGATCGTTCAGCACGGAGCCCTCGGTGATCGCAGCCTTGAGGTCTTCCACCTCCTGGTAGACCAGGTGGTCGCAGCCCAGCTCGGTGGCGATCTCGGGGATCGTCCGTCCGTGGGCGATGAGCTCATGGCGCGACGGCATGTTGATGCCGTAGACGTGCGGGTATCGCACGGGCGGCGCGGCAGACGCGAACGTCACCGAGGTGGCACCGGCATCCCGGGCCATCTGGATGATCTGCTTCGACGTCGTGCCCCGCACGATCGAATCGTCGATCAGCAGCACGTTCTTGCCCTGGAACTCGGTCGACATCGCGTTCAGCTTCTGACGCACGCTCTTCTTGCGCACGGCCTGGCCGGGCATGATGAAGGTGCGGCCGACATAGCGGTTCTTGTAGAAGCCCTCGCGGTATTCGATGCCCAGCTTGCGGGCGACCTCCATGGCCGCGGGGCGAGACGAGTCGGGGATCGGCATGACGACGTCGATCTTGTCCATCGGCACGTGCTTGGCGATCGTGTCGGCGAGCTTGTCGCCCATGCGCAGACGCGACTCGTAGACGGAGACGCCGTTCATGACCGAGTCGGGACGAGCGAGGTAGACGTACTCGAACGCGCACGGCGCGAGCACGGGATCCTTGGCGCACTGCCTGCTGTGCAGTTCGCCCTCGTTGGTGATGAAGATCGCCTCGCCGGGCTCGACCTCGCGGACCACCTCGTAGTCGGCGTTCTCGAGCACGAGCGACTCGCTCGCGACGACCCATTCGTCGCGGCCTTCCGCGCCAGGGACGGTCGAGGGGCGACGACCGAGGATGAGGGGGCGGATGCCGAACGGGTCGCG
Organism: Microbacterium sp. MEJ108Y; assembly: GCF_000834175.1. Taxonomy (NCBI): domain Bacteria; kingdom Bacillati; phylum Actinomycetota; class Actinomycetes; order Micrococcales; family Microbacteriaceae; genus Microbacterium; species Microbacterium sp. MEJ108Y. Next base: position 55,470 of record NZ_JXQX01000009.1, read on the forward strand.
GAACGCGAGCAGGCCGTAGCCCGCGATCACGGCGATGACGGCATAGGCGCCCTCGATGCGCTCATGCGTGCGCTCGACGGCCTCGAACACCCGCTCGGCGTCGAGGTCGACCGTCGACGTCGTGTTCTGCAGTTCGCCGGCGAGCACGTTGAGCAGCAGCTCGGTGTCACTCGAGGAGTTGAGGTGACGGCGGTCGCGCTGGGCCATGTCGGCCGTGAGCTCGCGCGTGTTCGTCAGGTTGCCGTTGTGGATGAGGATGATGCCGTACGGCGCGTTCACGTAGAACGGCTGCATCTCCTCTTCGTTCGACGCCGTGCCCTTGGTCGCATAGCGCACGTGACCGAGCCCGACGTTCCCGAGGAGCCCGCGCATGTCGCGGGTGCGGAACGCCTCGCGGACCATGCCCTGCGCCTTGGCGTTGTGCATGACGCCGTTCGCCTCAGCTGTCGCGATTCCCGTCGCATCCTGGCCGCGGTGCTGCAGCAGCAGGAGTGCGTCGTAGATGTCCTGATTGACCGGGGCAGAGCCCACCATTCCGACGATGCCGCACATGGGCTCTTACTTCGCTCCGTCCGCATAGGCGCCGACCAGGCGCACTGCTCCACCGTCGACGCCCTTGGCGCCCTGTTCGAACTCTCCTGCCGGACGCGCGCCGAAGCCCACGGTTCCGACCTGCCACGCGGGCATGCCGTCTGCCGCGAGCGCCGCGATGGCGGCATCCTTCTTGTCGGCCGCGACGATCGCGAGGAATCCGATGCCGAGGTTCCAGGTGCCCTCGGCGGATTCCAGCGTCGACCCTGCGATGTCGCTGAGCACGCGGAAGACCGGGCTCGGCGACCACGTGCTGCGGTCGACCTCGGCCCAGCTGCCCTGCGGGAGCACACGGGCGAGGTTGGCCGCGATGCCGCCGCCGGTGACGTGGCTGAGCGAGTGCACTCCGCCCGCGCCCGTCGCGCCGCCGAGCTGCTCGATCAGACGAAGCAGCGGAAGCGTGTAGAGGCGCGTCGGCTCGAGAAGAGCCTCACCCCAGGTCTTGCCGAAGTCGGCGGCGTTGTCGCCGTAGCCGATTCCGGCGTTCGTGACGATGTGGCGCACGAGCGAGTAGCCGTTGGAGTGCAGTCCGCTGGACTCGACGGCGAGCACGACGTCGCCGTCCTGCACGCGGTCGGCCCCCAGGATGCCGTCGGCCTCGACGACTCCGGTCGCGGCGCCTGCCACGTCGTAGTCGCGCGGGCCGAGGAGCCCGGGGTGCTCTGCGGTCTCGCCGCCGATGAGCGCGGTGCCGGTGGCGGTGCACGCCTCGGCGATGCCGCGCACGATGTCGGCGATGCGCTGCGGGAAGACCTTGCCGCAGGCGATGTAGTCGGTCATGAAGAGCGGCTTCGCGCCCACCACGACGATGTCGTCGACCACCATGCCGACGAGGTCCTGGCCGATCGTGTCGTGCTTGTCGATGGCCTGCGCGATGGCGACCTTCGTGCCGACGCCGTCTGTGCTGGTCGCGAGCAGCGGGCGACGGAAGTCGCGCAGCGCACTCGCGTCGAACAGTCCGGCGAAGCCGCCGACACCGCCGAGCACTTCAGGGCCGTGCGTAGCGCGCACGGAAGACTTCATCAGCTCGACGGCGAGATCGCCTGCAGCGGTATCGACGCCGGCTTCGGAATAGGGATTGGTGGGGGAGGCAGCCACACCTCCAGCCTACCGCCCGCGGGGCCCTCCTCTCCCCGCCCGCGATCTCCTACGATGGGGCCATGGCCGACAAGCCGCAGTGGTTGATCCGCGAGGATGCGAGCGTTCCAGTGCTCGTCGCGCTCGCGCTGCGTCAATCCCTCGGCATCCGGGCCCCCGAAGACCTGCCGAGCCTGCGCGATCTGCCCGTCAGAGCGCCGGATGCCGTCGAGGTGACGCCCGAGCTCGAGAAGCAGTGGCGCGACTTCTGGGACATGACGGTCGAACCTCGGGCGCACCCCTCCGGCGTGCCGCTCGAGCTCGTCGACGGCTTCGACACGCTCGTGGCCCTGCCTGCGACCGGTGCCGAGCAGCTCGCCGACGCGATCGCGCCGCACGCGGAGTCGGCGATGCACTTCGCCCGCGTCGCGCACGACCGCTACGTCGCGTCGATCCGCAGCTCGATGGCGAGCCGGTCGGGCAACGGCAACATCGGCGGCGAGGCGTACCGTGCCTATGCGAGCGCGATCGCCGAGTTCGAGCGCGAGATCGGGCGCCGAGCGCATTCGTTCGAACTCAACGTGCAGGTGCTGCCGTTCTCGCAGCGGGGGATCTGGTGGATCGGCGCTCTCACGGTCGCGGTGACCGACGGGCTGCGCCGCGACGTGGTGTCGTTCGACGCGGCGATCCGGCCGATCATCGCAGAGCTGGCCTGACGCGGCCTGCTGCGCACCGACCGGGTCAGTCGTTCTCGATGATCGTCTCGTGCTCGACCGTGACGACGTGATCATGGCGGCGGGCGAGCCGCTCGAGGATCAGCGCGACGATGCTCGCGAGGGCGAAGCCGATCGGCACCGTCCACAGCAGAAGGAACCCGAACACCTGCCCTGGCGGGTAGACGACGCCGACCGCGTCGGAGGGTTCGTAACTGCCCATCATCGTCAGGATGCCGGCGGCGATGATGCCGAGCACGACGCCGATGCCCATGAACACGCCGAAGCGCGGCACGCGGCGGACGGTCGCCTCGACCGTCTGGGAGGAATCGTGGGAGGACATGCATCCATTCTCCCACCGTTGCCTGTGGGTCGCTCCCCCGTCTTCCGAGCATCTCGACGTCGCTCTGGTGGGGCCCTCGACCTGAGGGTCCTGCGGGCGCTCAGGGTGCTGCGAGTGCTGCGGTCAGGGACGCAGCGGCAGGACGTCCGAGAGGTCCGCGCGGGTGCCCGATGCGCTCACCCGGCCCGAGCCCGCGGCATCCGCCCAGTGCTCCGTGCCCGTGGCGACGGCGATCCAGGTCGCCGGGTCCATCTCGACGACGTTCGGAGGGGTTCCGCGCGTATGCCGAGGGCCCTGGATCACCTGCACGGCGCCGAACGGCGGCACTCGCACCTCGACGCTGTTGCCCGGAGCCTTCTCGTCGAGCAGCTGCAGCAGATAGCGCACGGCAGTGGCGAGCGGGGTGCGCTGCGGCTTCTCGCCCGCGGCATCCGCTCTCCTGACCTCATCGAGCGCCGCGCGGCCATCGATGATGTCGATCTTCCTGGAGGGCATGGGAACAGGGTACGCCGAGCGCAGCACTGCCCTGGAGGCTCTTCGCAGGCATAGGCTCGAGGCGATGAGCCAGAATCCCGACACCCTGCACGGCGCGAGAGCCGAGCTGCTCGCCGCGGCGAAGCGCAGTGAGGGCTGGACGGGGCCTGTGCCACCGGTCGACGGCAGCGCGCATCCGGCGTCCGTGCTCGTGCTGTTCGGCAAGCTCGACAGCACCCCGGCTCAGACCGACGCCACGACCATGGCCGCCGACCTCGACGTGCTGCTGCAGCGCCGAGCGGCCACGCTGTCGTCGCACCCCGGCCAGGTGTCGTTCCCCGGCGGCCGGGCCGAGGATGCGGATGCGGATGCCGTCGCCACCGCCCTGCGCGAGGCCGAAGAGGAGACCGGTCTCGACCCGGCCGGCGTCGAGATCCTCGCCACTCTTGCCGAGATCCCGCTCGCCGCGAGCAACCACATGGTCACCCCCGTGCTCGGCTGGTGGCGTTCGCCATCGCGCGTCGCGGCCGTGGATCACGCCGAGACGGTCGACGTGTTCCGTGTGCCCGTGGCACAGCTGCTCGACCCCAAGACCCGGTTCACATCGACCATTCACCGCATGGGTCGCGCCTGGAAGGGGCCGGCGTTCGACGTCGACGGCACGATCGTGTGGGGTTTCACGGCGATGGTGCTCGATGCGCTGTTCGACGCCGCAGGCTGGACCATGCCGTGGGACCGGTCGGCGGAGCGCCCGGTCGAGCTCTGAGCCGCAACCCGCCGAAACGCGCGCGTCCGCCTCGGTAGTCTGGACGGGTGAAGATTCTCGTCCTCGGTTCCGGTGCCCGTGAGCACGCGATCATCCTCGCCCTGCGAGCAGAGACCGCGGAGCACGAGATCTTCGTCGCCCCCGGCAACGCCGGGATCGCGCAGGACGCGACGCCCGTCACCCTCGACATGCTCGACGGCGCCGCGGTGACCTCCTTCGCCAACGAGCACGCCGTCGACCTCGTGGTGGTCGGCCCGGAGGCCCCGCTGGTCGCCGGTGTCGCCGATGTGCTGCGCGCGCACGGCATTCCGGTGTTCGGCCCCGGCAAGGCTGCGGCGCAGCTCGAGGGATCCAAGTCGTTCGCCAAGCGGATCATGGATGCGGCCGGCGTGCCCACCGGACGAGCGGTGCGCGCCACCACGACCGCCCAGGTCGAGGCCGCGTTCGACGACCTCGGAGCCCCCCATGTGGTGAAGGCCGATGGACTGGCGGCAGGCAAGGGCGTCATCGTGACGTCCGACCGCGCCGAGGCGCTCGCGCACGCCGAGCACTATCTGTCCTCGGGCCCCGTGCTCATCGAGGAGTTCCTCTCAGGCCCCGAGGTCTCGCTGTTCTTCCTGAGCGACGGCGACACCGTGCGGGCGCTCAGCCCCGCGCAGGACTTCAAGCGTGCGCTCGACGGCGACGCAGGTCCCAACACCGGGGGCATGGGCGCATACTCGCCGCTGCCGTGGCTGGCCGACCAGTTCGGCAGCGAGCAGGCCTTCGTCGAAGAGGTCACCCGAGATGTCGCCCTGCCCGTGATCCGTCAGCTCGACGAGGAGGGCACCCCGTTCATAGGCCTGCTCTACGCCGGGCTCATCCTGACTCCCGCCGGTGTGCGCGTGATCGAGTTCAACGCCCGCTTCGGCGACCCCGAGACCCAGATCGTGCTGCCTCGTCTCGTGACGCCGCTGTCGGAGCTGCTGTTCGCCGCGGCATCCGGCACTCTCGAAGACCAGCCCGAGCCGGTCTTCAGCGACGATGTCGCCATCACCGTCGTCCTGGCCAGCGAGGGCTACCCCGAGGCTCCGCAGACCGGTCGCCCGATCGAGGGCCTGGCCGACGCCGCGGCCGTCGAGGGCGTCCGTCTCGTGCACGCTGCGACCGCGAGCCCCGATGCGCCCGGCGGCTCGCTGATCGCCACCGGTGGGCGCGTGCTGAACGTCGTCGCTGTGGCATCGGACTTCCGCACCGCGCGCGACCGGGCATACGAGGCCATCGGCCGCATCTCTCTCGAGGGTTCGCACTTCCGCACCGACATCGCGGCCCGCGTCGCGGAGTAGCTCGCCCCTTCGTCGTTTTCCTGCCGACTCGCGCAGGTACTCCGCCTTTCCGGACGCGGACTCTTGACACCAACAACTTTCTTCAAGAAAGTGACTGGATGCCGCTCCGCTCCGACTGGTCGACAGCCACGTGTCCGATCGCCCGCTCCGCCGATGTGCTCGCCGACCCGTGGGTGCTTCTGATCCTGCGCGAGCTGTTCTCGGGTCGCACCCGCTTCGATGAGCTGCGCGATGCCACGGGAGCCGCCGACTCCGTGCTCGCCCGGCGCCTCGCCTCGATGACCGAGGCGGGCCTCGTGCGGCGCGACGACGAACGGGGGTATCTCCTGACGGAGGTCGGCCGAGAGACCCTCCCGATCCTCCACGCCTACGCGAGATTCACGCGCGTCACCGATCCCGACGGCCCCTGGGGGCTGACCGTCAGCTGCGGGCGCTGCGGCGAGCTCGCGGCATCCGCAGACTGGTGCACGACCTGCGCCGCCCCGCTCGACGCAGACACCACCCGGTGGTCGCGTCGCAGCATGGGCGGCGAGCCGTTCGCGCTCGCATCAGGCACCGCCGCATGACCGCCGAATCGGTCGAGGAGCCGACCGACCTTCCGACACCCACGCCGCCCGCGATGCCGCAGCGCCGCATCCATCCCGCATGGATCGTCGCACTCGTCGCACTGATCGCACTGATCGGAGCCGCCGGGTTCCGTGCTGCACCAGGGGTGCTGATGCTGCCTCTGCAGGACGAGTTCGGCTGGACCACGGCCGAGCTCTCTCTCGCCGTCACGGTCAACCTGCTGCTGTTCGGCCTCACAGCACCGTTCGCCGCCGCCCTCATGCAGCGCTTCGGCATCCGCGCCGTCACCGTGACCGCTCTGCTCGTGATCGGAGCGGGTGCTGCGCTGAGCGTCTTCGTCGCCACCCCGGCGCAGCTCATCCTGACGTGGGGCGTGCTCATCGGACTCGGCACCGGGTCGATGGCGCTGGTGTTCGCGGCCACGATCACCGACACCTGGTTCGCGACCAGGCGCGGCCTCGTGTCGGGCGTGCTCACGGCCGGAAGCGCCACCGGGCAGCTGATCTTCCTGCCGGTGATCGCCGCGGCGGCCGAGGACATCGGCTGGCGAGGGGCATCGCTGATCATCGCCGGGGGTGCGCTCGCGGTCGTCCCCCTGGTCTGGATCTTCGTGCGCAACCGTCCGAGCGATCTCGGCGTCAACCGCTACGGAGACAGCGGACCCGTCACCGTGACCGCACGACCGAAGGGCAGCGCGTGGGGAGCCGCTCGACTCGCGATCACCACACTGCGCGACGCCGCGCGCACCAAGACGTTCTGGGCGCTCGCGATCGGATTCGCGATCTGCGGCGCCACGACCAACGGCCTGATCGGCACCCACTTCATCCCCAGCGCGCACGACCACGGGATGCCGACGACGACCGCAGCCGGGCTGCTCGCCGTGGTCGGGATCTTCGACATCGCCGGCACGGTGTTCTCGGGCTGGCTGACCGACCGGGTGAACCCTCGCATCCTGTTGGCCGCGTACTACGCGCTGCGCGGCGTGAGCCTGCTGTTCCTGCCGAGCCTGCTGTCGGCCGAGGTGCAGCCGAGCATCGTCGTGTTCATCGTGATCTACGGCCTCGACTGGGTGGCGACGGTTCCGCCGACCATCGCACTGTGCCGTGAGGTCTTCGGCGATCGGGGTCCCCTCGTGTTCGGCTGGGTGTTCGCCTCGCACCAGATCGGCGCCGGCATCGCCTCGTTCCTCGCGGGCATGGTGCGCGACCACACGGGCCAGTACACCGTCGCCTGGTTCGCCGCCGCCGGCCTCTGCGCCGTCGCCGCGCTGGTGAGCGCCACGATCCGCCGGCATCCGGCCGCGGTCACGTCGCCCTGATCGCCCGACGACGAAGGCCCCCACCCGGAATCGGGTGGGGGCCTTCGACACCGGAAGACGCTCAGAGGACCTTCGAGAGGAAGTCCTTCAGGCGCTCGTTCTTCGGCGCGCCGAACAGCTCGGCGGGCGGCGCCTCTTCGACGACGACTCCGCCGTCCATGAACACCGTGCGGCCCGAGACCTCGCGGGCGAAGCCCATCTCGTGCGTCACGAGCACCATCGTCATGCCGCCGGACGCGAGGTCACGGATCACCTGCAGCACCTCGCCGACCATCTCGGGGTCGAGCGCGCTGGTGGCCTCATCGAAGAGCATGATCTCGGGGTCCATCGCGAGCGCGCGGGCGATCGCCACGCGCTGCTTCTGACCGCCCGAGAGCGATGCCGGCTTGGCATCCGCCTTCTCGGCCAGGCCCACGCGATCGAGCAGAGCGAGCGCCCGCTCCTTCGCCTCGGCCTTCGACAGTTTGCCGAGCTCGACCGGCGCCAGCGTGATGTTCTCGAGCACGGTCATGTGCGGGAACAGGTTGAAGTGCTGGAACACCATGCCGATGCGCTGGCGCACCTCGTCGAGCTTCACGCTCTTGTCGGTCAGGTCGACGCCGTCGACGATGACATGACCCGACGTCGGCTCCTCGAGCTTGTTGAGGCAGCGCAGCAGGGTGGACTTTCCCGACCCGGACGGACCGATGACCGCGATGACCTCGCCGTCTTCGACCGTCAGGTCGATGCCCTTGAGCACGTGGTTGTCGCCGAACGACTTGTGCAGGTCTCTGACCTCGATCTTGCTCATGCGTTGAACTTCCTCTCCAGGCGGTTCGCGAGCAGCGTGAGAAGCGTGATCACGACGAAGTAGATGATGGCGACGATGGTCAGCACCTGGGCCGACAGGTACGTCGAGGCGATGATCTGGCGCGACACGAACGTGAGCTCGGCGAGCCCGATCACGCTGATCAGCGAGGTGTCCTTGAGGGTGATGATGCCCTGGTTCACGAACGACGGGATCATGATGCGGAAGGCCTGCGGCAGCACGACCTTCCGCATGGTCTTCCAGTGGCCGAGGCCCAGGGAACGCGACGCCTCGGACTGACCGGGGTCGACGGCCTGGATGCCGCCGCGGATGATCTCGGTCATGTACGCACCGGTGTTCAACGAGAGCGTGATGGCGCCCGCGACGAACGGGTTGAACGTGAGCCCGGGGAACAGCTGCGGGATGGCGAAGAACACGAAGAACGCCTGCACCAGGATCGGGGTGCCGCGGAACACGTAGACGTACGCGGTGGCCACCCAGCGGAACGGCGCGAAGGCCGACACCCGGCCGAAGCCGAAGATGAGCCCGAGGATGAACGCCGCCACGATCGCGACCAGCGTCGCGAGGATCGTGAGCCACAGGCCCTCCATCAGAGCGGGCCAGTACTTCACCGCCACGGAGAAGATGTCGGTCGCCTGCGTGCTCTCCTCGCCGCCTGCGAGGTAGCTGTCGACGATCTCATCGTACTCCCCCGAGGCCTTGAGGTTCTCGAGACCCGCGTTGAACATCTCGACGAGTTCGGGGTTCTGGCCCTTGTTGACCGCGAATCCGTATTCGCCGCCGAGCTCCGGCTCGCCGATCAGGCGGAAGCCGGACCCCTGCTGGATGCCGTAGGCGAGCACCGGGAAGTCCTCGAAGTAGCCGACGGCCTGGCCGGCCTTGACGGCATCCACCATGTCGGTCGTGTCCTGGTACGGCGTGATGCGGAAGCCGAATTCGTCCTGGTTCTCCTCGGCGAACGTCTGCCCCTGGGTGCCGGTCTTGACCGCCACCGCTTCGCCGTCGAGGTCGTCGAGCGACTGGATGTCGCTGGACTCGAGCACTCCGAGCTGGATGCCGCTGGTGAAGTACGGCTCGCTGAAGTCGAACGTCTTCTCGCGCTCTTCCGTGATCGACATGCCCGCCATGACGGCGTCGACCTGGTTGGCCTGCAGAGCCTGCACCGCGGCGTCGAACCCGAGCTGGCGGATCTCGACCTCGAAGCCCTGGTCGTCTGCGATCGCGCGCAGCAGATCCATGTCGATGCCGACGAGCTCGCCCTCGGGAGAGGTGAACTCGAACGGCGCGAACGTCGTGTCGGTGCCGATGACATAGGTCTCGGAGTCGTCGGCCGCGGTGGCCGCGGACGCGCCGCCGAGCAGCGCACCGGCCGCGATGAACGCCGTGAGCGCCATCGCCCCGACGGTGCGTCCGAACGCGCGCAGGCGCGCGGAAGCAGGAGAGGGATGTGGGATCACGACGGGTGCTCCTCGGATCGGATGGGCGACAGGATGCTGCCACCGGGATGGTCGTCGACCATCCACCCTAACCGGCGACGGCGTGTCGCCGTGATCCGAGGGCGGTCCGCGCGCTCGCCTCTAGCGGGTGATCCAGTATCGGCGGAGCATCGCGTGCCCCCGCGCCGACTGGTCGCTGACGTCCTGCAGCACGCCTCCGGCACCCTCGATCGTGCGATACGAGCCGACGTTGTCGTCGTCGCAGGTGACGAGCACGCGCTCGAGGCCGATCTCGCGAGCACGTTCGAGCCCGAGACGCAGCGCCGCAGAGGCGTAGCCCTGTCGGCGGCGAGAGGCGCGCACCGAGTAGCCGATGTGGCCGCCCGCCTCACGGAGCCATTCGTTCAACTCGTGCCGGAAGGAGAGGAAACCGACGACCTCGCCATCGTCGACGATCCAGTACAGATCGTTGTGCACGGCGTCGTCGGGCAGGTCGGCCGTGGTGTCGGCGAGCAGCGTCGACTTCTCGATCAGGGCCTCGAGCGTCTCGAGATCCGGGGTGACGGGTGCCTGCAGACCTGAACCGTCGACATGACCGTCGCCGAATTCGGCGACGGCAGCCGCCCAGGAGTCGAACAGGTCGGTGGTGGGCCTCGTGAGCTCGATCGTCATCGCCCGATGACATCACAGGGGCGTTCCCGGCCGCAAACCGGGCATTCCCCACGCGTGTGCGGAAGGCCCGGCTCGCAGGCAGGAGTGGGTCACGCCGCAGGCGCGGGCGCCTCCGTGGGAGCCGACGCGGCAGCATCCGCCCTGTCGTAGCGTCCGAGGAACAGCGAGGCGACGAGGGCGACGACCATCACGCACGCGGGAAGCAGGATCGCCTGCGACATGCCTGCGGCGAACCCCTCGGCGACCTCGGGCGGCAGCGAGCCGCCACCGCTGATGCCCGACGGGGCATCCGCGAGACCGGGCAGGTTCGCCTCGAGACGAGACTGCATGAACGTGGCGATGGATGCCGAGCCGATGACCGATCCGATGGTCCGGGTCGTGTTGTAGATGCCCGCGCCGGCGCCCGCCTGGCGCGGCGGCAGCTTGCGGGTCGCGGTGGTCGCGAGCGGCCCCCACATGCCCGCGTTGCCGATGCCCATGAGCGCCGACGGCAGCAGGAACATCCAGATCTCGGTGCCCATGTTGATCAGCGTCGAGTACCAGACGAGGGCGACGACGACGCAGAGGAGACCCGGGATCAGGATGATGCGCGGGTCGACGCGGTCGAGCAGCTTGCCCGCGAACGGGGCGAGCACGCCCGAGAGCACGGCCATCGGGATGAGCAGCAGAGCGGCCTCGGTCGGGGTGAGGCCGCGAGCGGTCTGCAGGAAGAACATCATCGGCAGCGACATGCTCGTCACCGTGAACCCGACCGCGGCGATGGCGACGTTCGCGCCCGAGAAGTTGCGGTCGCGGAAGAGGGCGAGCGGCACGAGGGCCTCACTGCGCGTGCGCGCCTGCTGCACGATGAACAGCCCGAGCACGATGAGGCCGGTGATGATCAGGCTCCACACCGAGATCGGGCCCCAGATCACACCCCAGTCGAACTTCTCGCCCTCCTGAAGACCGAAGACGATGAGGAACAGCGCGACCGCGCTCAGGATGACACCGAGGACGTCGAAGCGGTGCGGACTCGTCTGCAGCTTGGGCACGAGCCGCCAGGCGAGCACGAAGGCGACGATGCCGACGGGGATGTTCACGAAGAAGATCCATTCCCAGCCGAAGCCGTCGACGAGCAGTCCGCCGACGAGGGGTCCGACGAGCGTGGCGACACCGGCGGTCGCACCCCACAGGCCCATGGCCGCACCGCGGCGCTCGGGCGGGAACGTGCGGGTGATCACTGCCATGGTCTGCGGCGTCATGAAGGCGGCGCCGAGCCCCTGCACGGCGCGCGCCGCGATGAGCATCTCGAGCGAGCCCGAGAGTCCGCACCAGAGCGATGCGAGCGTGAAGATCGCGAGGCCGATGAGGTAGATGTTCTTGGGACCGAAACGGTCGCCGAGGCGTCCGGTGATCAGCAGCGGCACGGCGTATGCGAGCAGGTAGGCGCTGGTGACCCACACCACGTTGTCGAGGTTGTTCGTGGTGGGGTCGAGGGCGGCCTTGATCGCCGGGTTCGCCACCGAGACGATCGTCGTGTCGACGAGGATCATGAAGAAGCCGATGACCAGCGCCCACAGGGCGGGCCACGGGCTGGCGGGACGGTGGCCCGCCGCGAAGGTGCCGGTCGAGGGACCGGATGACGAGGATGCCACGGGCGTGCGTCCCGTCGAGGGAGAGTCGGTCATTGCTGTGCAGCCTTTCGCTGAGCGAGGTAGCGGTCGGTGTTCTCGAAAGCCGTGGGCCCCCAGGGGAACGCCTCGGCCTCGAGACGATCGAGGAGCGAGTCGAGCCAGCGCAGCTCGGCATCGAGCAGCACCTCTTGACGCTCGAATTCGACGAGCACCTGCTCGGGGGCGCCCTTGCGGCGGGCGCCGGTCAGTCCGTCGCGGTGCAGAGCATGCCCTTCCGCGAGTGCAACACGACGGATGCGGAGGCAGTCGACGACGTCGGGGCGCTCGAGGTTGTGCGCTTCCGCGAGTGCAATCCGGAACTCGGCGGGGCGGTCGATGATCGACAGCTCGCGGCGGAGCCAGCCGATGAGCGCGTCACGACCGGCATCCGTGAGCGTGTAGGTGGTGCGCTCGGGGCGATTGCCCTCTCGATCGGTGCCCACCTCGTCGATGAGTCCGCCACGCTGCAGACGACCGACCGTGTGATAGAGCGTCCCGTTGGTGACGGCGAGCAGACGCTCGTCGCGGCGAGCGCGCATCAGACGCACCATCTCATAGGGGTGCATGTCGCCCTCGCGCAGCAGCGCGAGCACCATCACCCCCATCGGGGTCAACCGCTCCGCAGGTTCCTTCGACACGTGCTCCACCTCAAATAGTCCACGTGGACTATACGCCCCTTCAGGCCGGTCGACAAGACGGATGCCGACTGCGGCCGATCTACGCCAAGGCGGCCGCGAGCTGTTCCGGCGTGAGCGGCCGATCCGCGTACACGAGCCGCACCACCCCGGGGTCGGGGTTGCCCGCGTCGGGCGCACGATGCACGAGGTCGAGTCCCAGCTTCCCGGCGACGCGAGCAGAGGCATGGTTGTGCTCGACGAGGTAGGCGATGACGGGCCGATCCGGCGCGATCGCCCTCGCTCTCTCGACTCCGGCCTGCGCCAGCTCCGTCGCCAGCCCCTGACCGTGGTGGTCCCCGGCGATGCGATAGCCGATGTTCCACACCGCTCCGCCCAGCAGGGTGCACCCGCCGTTGCCGACGACCTCTCCGGTGTCGCGCAGACGGGCGACCCACGATCCGAGACCGGCATCCGACCAGCTGCGCTCCCACCGCTCCATCATCCGGATCGTCGTCTCGGGGTCGGTGTGACGCAGGCTCGGATAGTGCGTCCACACCCGCGGATCGCTCTGGATCGCGAAGACCTCGTCGAGGTCGGCGGCGACGGGGCGCGACAGGCGCAGGCGTGGGGTCAAGGTGTCGTCGGTCACGAGTCCAGGCTAGGCACCCCCGCAGACACCGGGCGCCGCCCTCCGGGGTCGCTCAGCTGCTCAGCCTCCGCAGCGCCGAGCCCTTGTGCGCGGCCTTCTCGCCGCTCTTCTCGGACTTCACGATGTACGCAGGCTCATCGTCCGAAGCCGTGAAGCTCTGACCGGCGAAGCGGAAGTCCTTCGTCCGCTTCTCCTCCACCGTGCCGTGCGTTCGTCCTTGGGGCGTGTTCCAGCTCACCCGGTCACCCGTAGACAGGTCCTTCGTCATGACTCCTCCGCTCCGTCGATTCGAGCGTCGCCGATGCCGCGCCGTTCGCACCAGCCCTTGACACGACACCGGCGCCGTCTACCGGGATAATGGGCGGGTGACCACTCCTTCGGACAGCACCGCGCAGACCATCCCCGGCTGGCGCCACATCTACTCGGGCAAGGTCCGCGACCTCTACGCCTCGGATGACGCCGCCGACACCCGCATCCTCGTCGTCGCCTCCGACCGGGTGAGCGCGTTCGACTTCGTGCTGTCACCGGGCATCCCCCAGAAGGGCGCACTGCTCACGCGTCTCAGCCGCTGGTGGTTCAGCCACCTGAGCGACGTTCCGAACCACCTCGCCGAGGGCGACATCCCGGCGAGCGTCGCCGACCGGGCCATGCTCGCGCAGTCGCTGGAGATGCTGCCGGTCGAGTGCGTCGTGCGCGGCTACATCACCGGCTCCGGCTGGGCCGAATACACCGAGAGCGGCACCGTGTGCGGCATCCCGCTGCCCGCCGGTCTGGAGAACGGCGACCGCCTGCCCGAGCCGCTGTTCACACCGGCCTACAAGGCGCCGATGGGCGAGCACGACGAGAACATCACCTTCGAGCAGACCGTCGAGCTCGTCGGCGCCGACCGCGCGGCCGAGCTGCGCGACGTCTCACTCGCCCTCTACACGCGGGCCGCTGCGATCGCCGAGGAGAAGGGTCTGATCCTCGCCGACACCAAGTTCGAGTTCGGGACGGATGCCGACGGCGTGCTGCACCTGGCCGACGAGGTGCTGACGAGCGACTCGTCGCGCTACTGGGATGCCGAGGCCTGGCGCACCGGCTCGACCCCGAGCGAGCGCATGGCGAGCTTCGACAAGCAGATCGTGCGCGACTGGCTGGCCTCGAACTGGGACAAGCAGGGCGAGCCGCCCGTGCTTCCCGAGGACATCGTCGAGCGCACCGCCGCGCGCTACCGCGAGCTGATCGAGCGCCTCGGGGCCTGACGCGCGCACCCTCTCGGGAGGGAAACTGCGCCTCGGGAGGAGAGATTCTCGGGAATTCCCCTCCCGAGGCGCAGAAGTCCGCCCGAAGGAGCGACCGCGCGCACCCAGGGAACACTCAGGAATCGGTAGTGTTGCTCCAGCACTCCCACTCCCCCCGATCCTGAGGAGCCCGCATGCCCCTGTGGAAGACCCACGGAAACGGCCGCACGGTCGAACCCGGCGCCGTCGTCAAGCCCGAAGAGCGCCTGAACTGGCCGGCCACGATCGCGATCGGCGCCCAGCACGTCGTCGCGATGTTCGGCGCCACGTTCCTGGTGCCGACGCTGACCGGCTTCCCGGTCTCGACCACGCTGCTGTTCAGCGGTCTCGGCACCCTCATCTTCCTGCTGATCACCAAGAACCAGCTGCCCAGCTACCTCGGATCGTCGTTCGCGTTCATCGCGCCGATCACCGCCGCGGTCGCCGCCGGCGGCACCGGATCCGCCCTGGCGGGAGTCGTCGCGGTCGGCATCCTGCTCACCGTCGTGGGCCTGGTCGTGCAGTTCGCCGGCCTGCGCTGGGTCGACGCGCTGATGCCTCCGGTGGTCGCCGGTGCGATCGTCGCGCTCATCGGCTTCAACCTCGCCCCCACCGCGTGGAACAACTTCCAGCTCGACCCCGTGACCGCGACCATCACCCTCGTCGCGATCATCCTGTTCGCGGTGCTCTTCCGCGGATTCCTCGGGCGCATCTCGATCTTCCTCGGCGTCGCGGTGGGCTTCATCTACGCCGCCTTCACCGGGTCGTTCGAGGTGCCCAACGCGCTGCGCGGAGGCAAGACGCCCGCAGAGCTCATCGCCGACGCGCCGTGGGTGGGCCTGCCCGAGTTCCAGCTCCCCGACTTCGTCGCGCCCGGCACGTGGTCGACCATCGCCATGTTCCTGCCGGTCGTGCTGGTGCTCGTCGCCGAGAACGTCGGCCACGTGCGCGGTGTCGCCACGATGACGGAGGACCCCGCGATCAACAGGCACACCGGCCGCGCCCTGATCGCCGACGGCGTCGCCACGACGATCGCCGGCGGCTTCGGCGGGTCGGGCACGACGACGTACGGCGAGAACATCGGCGTCATGGCCGCGACCCGCGTCTACTCGACCGCCGTCTACTGGGTCGCCGGCCTCTTCGCGATCCTGCTGGCGTTCTCGCCCAAGGTCGGCGAGGTGTTCAACTCGATCCCCGCGGGCGTGCTCGGGGGTGCGACGACCGCGCTCTACGGCCTGATCGGCATCATCGGCATCAAGATCTGGGTCGACAGCAAGGTCGACTTCTCGCGTCCGGTGAACCAGTACACCGCCGCGGTGTCACTCGTGATCGGCATCGCCGGGTTCTCGATGCAGCTCGGCGACTTCGCGTTCGGCGGCATCGTGCTCGGCACGGTCGCAGCTCTCCTGATCTACCACGTGGGCAACGCGATCGCTCGCGCGCGCAAGACCGGCGCCGACGACCCGAGGCCGCTCGAGGCCGTGGGTCCGCTGGGCGGCGACCCCGCATAACCACGCTCGACCCGCGAACCCGAAGATCCCGGATGCTGCAGCTGCGGCGTCCGGGATCTTCGCGTCCGGCGGCGATCGCGATCAGGCGGCGATCGCGATCAGGCGGCAATCGCGCTCAGTCGATGACGGCGATGACTCCGTCCGGCGCGATCGCCGCTGAGAGCTCGGCGCGGTGCGACAGGATGCCGGCGCGATGAGCGGCGACCGTGGTCTCCATCTTCATCGCGTCGAGCACGGCGACCGGATCGCCCTCGGCGACGTGCGCGCCGTCATCAGCGAGCCAGCGCACGAGTGTGCCGGGCGCCCGCGAGCGCAGTTCGGCCGGGTCGGATGCGGAGGGCGCGGGCCCGGAATCCGCCAGCCCGCCGAGTCCCGCGAGCAGGGCGATCGGCAGCCCGAGCACGACCCGACGTCCGTCGATCTCGACGGGGAAGCGCTGGAGTGCGGCATCCGGAGCGGGAGCCGGGCGCAGCTGAGGCTCGAGCCTCGGCAGCAACGTGCTCTCGATCCACTGCGTGTGCACCGCGAAGGTGTCGGTGGCGAACGCCGCGTCGTCGAGCGCGAGCAGATCGAACGGGATGACGGTGGCCGGCCCCTCGACCACGAGCTCGCGCAGCGCCCGCCGGGCCCGCACGAGTGCCGCATCACGGCTGTCGGCGTGCACGATGAGCTTCGCGATCATCGAGTCGAACGCCGGCTGAACGGCGTCGCCCGCCTCGATCCCGCTGTCCCAGCGCACACCGGGTCCGCCGGGGATCCGCAGCGACTCCACACGACCGGGACTCGGAAGGAACCCGCGACCCGGGTCTTCCGCGTTGATGCGGAACTCGAAGGCGTGCCCTGTCGGCGTCGGGGTCTCGGTGAACGAGATGCCCTCTCCGAACGCGATGCGGAACTGCTCTCGCACGAGATCCGTGCCGGTGACCTCTTCGGTGACCGGGTGCTCCACCTGCAGGCGGGTGTTCACCTCGAGGAAGGAGATCGTGCCGTCTGCGGCGAGCAGGAACTCGACGGTTCCCGCACCGCGGTACTGCACCTCGGCGCAGATCGCTCTGGCCGCGTCGTGGAATCGCGTGCGCTGGTCACTCGACAGCCCCGGCGCCGGGGCCTCCTCGATGAGCTTCTGATTGCGTCGCTGCATCGAGCAGTCCCGGTCGCCGACGACCACGATGCCGCCGAGCCCGTCGCCGAGCACCTGCACCTCGATGTGACGCGGGCTCTCGAGGAACCGCTCGACGAAGCACTCGCCGCGGCCGAAGGCGGCGATGGCCTCCCGGGTCGCGGCGTCGAAGGCGTCGGCGACCTCCGACAGCTCCCGCACCACCTTCAGGCCTCGCCCGCCACCGCCGAATGCCGCCTTGATGGCGATCGGAAGCCCGTGCTGCTCGGCGAAGGACACGGCCTCCGCAGGGCCGGCGAGGGGCTGGTCGGTGCCGGCCGCCAACGGTGCTCCGACGCGCTGCGCGATCCGGCGCGCGGTCATCTTGTCACCGAGCGCATCGATGCTGTCGGGCGAGGGTCCGATCCAGACGAGCCCTGAGCCTTCCACGGCCCGCGCGAACTCCGCGCTCTCCGAGAGGAATCCGTAGCCGGGGTGCACGGCATCCGCCCCGCTCTTCCGCGCCGCAGCGAGTAGCGCATCGATGGAGAGGTACGTGGCGGCAGCGGTGTCTCCCCCCAGACCCAGCGCCTCGTCGGCGAGTCGCACGTGCAGGGCGTCGGCGTCCTGATCGGCGTAGACCGCGATCGACGTGTATCCGGCTTCGGCGCAGGCGCGGATGACGCGCACGGCGATCTCTCCGCGATTCGCGATCAGCACCTTGGTCATGAGGTCTCCTTGACGATGAAACGAACTCGCGCACCGGGCGGCAGCTGCCCGGCGAGGTCGAGGCTGCGATCGGTGAGGGCGCCGATGATCGGATACCCGCCGGTGAGCGGATGGTCGGGCAGGAACAGCACGGGCTGACCGTCCGGAGGCACCTGGATCGCCCCGGTGACAGCACCCTCGCTGGGCAGCTCCCCGCCGACCGACCGTTCCAGGGGCACGACTCCCTCGAGCCTGATGCCGACCCGATCCGAGCGCGGGGTCGCAGTCCACTCCTGAGCGGTGAGGGTGGCGAGCGCTGCCGTCGTGAACCAGTCGTCGCGAGGACCGAGGGTGATCTCGAGCTCGACCAGCTCGCCGGGTGCGGGGAGGGCCCGCGGCATCGCATCGGGCTCGACGGGATGCGGTGCGCGATCGCCGACACGGAGCACGTCGCCTGCGGCGAGCGCCGCCGGGCCGAGACCGGCGAGGGTGTCGCTCGCGCGGCTGTCCAGCGCCGGTTCCGCCGCCACACCGCCGCGGACGGCGATGACGTAGCGCAGCCCGCTCGCGGGGTGCCCGAGAGTGAGCTCGTCACCGTCGACGGTGGCGAAGGGCACTCCATGGGCGATCTGACGCGCCACGCCACCGGCATCGATCAGCTCGAGGGATCCGACGGCACCCGCGACGGCGGCGACCCCGGCACCCCGGAAGCGCAGCACCGCGCCCCCGACGCTCTCGAGCACGGCGGCACCGGTCTCGTTGCCCACGGCACGGTTCGCGTCTCGCATCGCACGACGATCGGCGACGCCTGACGCCGAGACGCCGAGTGCCGCGAAACCCGGGCGACCGGCATCCTGCACCAGCAGCTGCAGTGACGGCCGCACGATCTCGACTGCGGCCGGCATGGGAGAACCCGGGTCCGGCGCACCGGCGACGGCGGGTCGATCGGCGACACCTCGCTCGTCGGCCCGTTCGTCTGCGTCGCCCGACGTCACGACCTGCTCGCGCACGCGTTCGAACCGCACGGTCGTGCCCGGCGACAGCAGCGCAGGCGGGTCGCGGTCGATGTCCCACATCAGGGCATCCGTGCGACCGATGAGCTGCCACCCACCGGGACTCTCACGCGGGTACACCCCGGTGAACTGCCCGGCGAGCGCCACGGACCCTGCGGGCACACGCGTGCGGGGCGACGAGCGGCGCGGCACGTCGAACAGAGGATCGCTGCTCACCACATAGCCGAAACCGGGAGCGAAGCCCGAGAAGGCCACCTTCCAATCGGCACCGAGATGACGATTCACGAGCTCTGCCGCCGACACGCCCAGCAGGGCTGCGGCCTCGTGGAGGTCTTCGCCGTCGTACCGCACCGGCACCGTGACCTCGCCGGTGACCGGCAGGTGAGCGGTGTCGATGTCCGTCGCCGCGAGCGCCTCTGCGAGATCGCCGGCCGAGACGACGAGCGGATCGAAGCGCACGAGCACGGTGCGAGCGCCGGGGATGCGCTCGACCACACCGCGCACTCCGTCCCAGGCGAGGTTCAGGCGCATCGCCTCGTCGAGGTCGGCCGCCTCGACGAGAAGCGCGTGATCGGATGCGGTGAGGATGCGCATCAGACGAGGTACTCGGCATCCGGCACGTCGGTGATGAACATGTACCCCGGTGCGTGGGTGATGGCGAACGGCGGCTTCGAGGCCATGATCGCGGCCTGAGGGGTGACGCCGCAGGCCCAGAACACCGGCACTTCGCCGTCGCGCACCTCGGGGGCATCCCCGAAGTCGGGGCGGGCGAGGTCGAGGACTCCGAGGGATGCCGGGTCGCCGACGTGCACCGGAGCACCGTGCACAGCGGGGGTTCGGCCGGAGATCTGCACGGCATCCGCCACTCGGTCCGCCGCGATCGGCCTCATCGACACGACCATCTCACCGCTCAGGCGACCCGCCGGTGCGCAGGGCACCGAGGTGCGGTACATCGGCACATTGCGACCGAGCTCCTGATGACGGATCGGGATGCCGGCCTCGACGAGTCCGGACTCGAACGTGAAGCTGCATCCGATGAGGAACGAGACGAGGTCCGGATGCTCCGCCCAGGCCGCCGTCGCGTCGGCGACCTCCTCGGCCAGCTCGCCGTCGCGCCAGATGCGATACCGGCCGATGTCCGTGCGGATGTCGCTGCCCGGCGCGAGCCGTGACTCCACCTCTCCCTGCTCGATGACCTCGAGCACGGGGCACGGCTTCGGATTGCGCTGTGCGAAGAGCAGGGTCTCGAAGGCCCAGTCCCCGGGCACGGAGATGAGATTGGCCTGTGTCAGCCCGACCGCGACCCCGCTGGTCGGCTCGGCGTGCCCTGCCCGGATGGCGGCACGGGCCGCGCGCGCGTCGGCGAGCTGGGCTGCGGTGGCGAGGACGGTCATGTCAGACGCCCGCGAACGGTGCGATCGTGATGCCCGCCTGCTGCAGCATCCGCTTCGTCTCTGCCGCCATGGCCACCGAACCAGGGCTGTCTCCGTGCACGCAGATCGACTGCGCGCTGACGGGCACGTCGGTGCCGTCGATCGCGCGGATCACTCCCTCGCCGGCCAGGCGCACCATGCGCTCGGCGACCGCCGCGGGATCGTGCAGCACAGACCCGGGCTCGGTGCGCGAGACGAGCTGCCCGTCGGGCTGATACGCCCGATCGGCGAAGGCCTCTGCGGCAGTCTGCAGCCCCGCGCGCTCGGCGACGTCGAGCACGACACCTCCGGCCAGGCCCAGCAGCACGAGGCTCGGATCGATCGCGCGGATGGCCGCCACCACGTCCTTCGACTGCCGCTCATCGCGGGCGATCGTGTTGTAGAGCGCTCCGTGCGGCTTGACGTAGGCGACCTTTCCGCCGACGGCTGCGGCGAGACCTATCAGCGCCCCGAGCTGGTACTCGACGTGGGCCTGCAGGGTGGCCGAATCGATGTCGACCTTCGTGCGGCCGAAGTTCTCGTAGTCGCGGTAGCCGGGGTGCGCGCCGATCACGACGCCTCCGGCCACCGCGCTGGCGAGGGTCGCGCGGATGCCCTCGGGGCTGCCCGCGTGGAAGCCGCACGCCACGTTCGCACTCGTCACGAGGTCGAGCATGCTCTCGTCGTCGCTGACGATCCGGTCGGCGACGTTCTCGCCGAGGTCCGAGTTCAGGTCGATCGATGCCATGGGGTCACGCTCCGGTTCCGAGGAAGGCGAAGATCGGGCCGACCGAGACGATGCCCATGTACCAGGTGAGCAGCGTCACGACCGTGCCCGCGATGAGCAGCCACAGCGGGTACTTCTTCGAGCCGAGCAGGTCACGACGGAACCAGCCGATGTACATGAAGACCGTGAGGCCGATGGGGAGGATGAGGCCGTTGAAGCCGCCGACGAACACCAGGATCGCAGCAGGGGCCGTGCCGATCGACAGGTAGACGATCAGCGACACGACGATGAAGGCGACGGTGGCCAGCTGCAGCGGCCAGCCGCCCCTGAGCTTCTTCGTGAAGGTCGAGAGGAAGGTCGCCGACGTGTATGCGGCGCCGATCACCGAGCTGATGGCCGCGGCCCAGAAGATCGCGCCGAAGATGCGCAGCCCCGCGTCGCCGAGCACGGCGCCGAAGGCCTGTCCTGCCGGGTTGGCGGCCTGGCTCGACAGGTCGAGCGAGACGCCGGAGGCGACCACACCGAGGATCGCGAGGAACAGCACGTAGCGCATGATGCCGGTGACGAGGATGCCGTTCGCCGCGGCGCGCATCACCGGGCCGGCCTGCTCCGGACCGGTGTGTCCGGAGTCGAGGTAGCGGTGGGCGCCCGAGTAGGTGATGTATCCGCCGACCGTTCCGCCGACGATCGTGGTGATCGTGGCGAAGTTCAGTTCGTCGGGTACGAACGTCTGTCGCAGGGCCTCGCCGATCGGCGGCTGGGCGATCACCGCGACGATCACGGTCATCACGATCATTCCCACGCCGAGCACGATCAGCACGACGTCCATCACCGGGCCCGCCTTCTTGACGAGGAAGATGATGATCGCGAGGGCCGCGGTGAGTGCTCCGCCGAGCTTGGGATCGATGCCGAGCAGGGCGTTGAGGCCCAGTCCGCCACCCGCGATGTTGCCGATGTTGAAGGCCAGGCCGCCGATCACGACGAGCACGGCGATCAGGTGTCCGGAGAACGGGATGGCGCTGTTGGCGAGCTCTCCGGCGCGCTTGCCCGATGAGGTGATCATGCGCCAGACGTTCAGCTGCACTGCGATGTCGATGAGGATCGAGACGAGGATCGCGAACGCGAAGGCGGCCCCCATCGTCGCGGTGAACGTGGCCGTCTGGGTGATGAATCCTGGGCCGATGGCGCTGGTGGCCATCAGGAAGATCGCGCCGATCACGGCGCTGCGGCCTGCCCGCCTCTTGGCTCCGGCGAGGCGGACTTCGTCTTCTGCGGACAGCGGGGCTGCGGTGTTCTCTGACATTGCGGGGGATTTCCCATCGTCGTTGGTGGGTGTCGAGTGACATCCAGTGTAGAACGGATCGAGCAATATTGTTCAACAACTTTGTTTCAGCTGTGCTACGACCGAGTTGCGTTCGCGTGATGCCGCGGTCGCCTCCTCGAACGATCCGCCGCGCCCGCCGCCTACGATGAAGGCATGAACCAGCAGGGCATGCTCGCCGATGCGCTCCGTCAGCAGATCATCGACGGCGCCTTCGCCCCCGGTTCACGGCTGTCGGAATCGGCCCTCGCCGAGCACTTCGGCGTCGCGCGCAACACGCTGCGAGAGGCGTTCCGCGCGCTCTCCGAGCAGGGTCTTCTCGAGCACGTGCCGCACCGGGGCGTCTCCGTCGCGTCGCCCTCGATAGCCGACGTCATCGACATCTACCGAGCACGCCGCGTCATCGAGTGCACGGCGCTCCTGCATTCCGAGCCCGAGCACCCCTCGGTGCAGCGGATGCAGCAGGCGGTGCTCGCCGCCGAGAAGGCCGCCCAGGATGCCGTCCACGACGACGCGGGCGCCTGGCGCGAGGTGGGCAGCGCCAATATGGCATTCCACGTCGCCCTGGTCGATCTCGCCGACAGCCCCCGCCTGGCCCGCACCTATCGCGACCTGGCGGCCGAGCTGCGGCTGGCGTTCCTGAAGATCGACGATCCGCGATCGCTCCACGAGCCGTTCGTGCGCAAGAACCGCGCGGTGCTCGACACCTTCCTCACGCAGGGTGCGCAGGAAGGCGCGGCCGAGCTCGAGCGCTACCTCGTGCAGTCGGAACGCGTCGTGCTCGGTGCGTTCGCCCGGATGCAGCTGGGCTGATCCCGACCCTCGCCGATCGATGTCGGTGCCGGGGTCATTCCTCCGCGCGCAGCGCGCCGGACGCTCTGGTCCTCGCGTCGGGGTCCCGCGGGGCGAGCTGGAGAGGAAGCGGCGCCTGCGGCTCGGGGAGCCCGTAGAGCCGGTGCATCCAGCGGCGAGCGTCTTCGAGAGGATACGTGTCGCCGTAGACGGCGTACTTCATGAAGATGCCCTCGAGGGTGCTGCGCAGCATGATCTCCTCGAGCGCCGGATCCGCGGCGCCGCGTTCGCGGAAGACCCCGCGAACGATGTCCTCCGACGCCCTCGCCTCCTCCGCGTGGCGCTCTTCGGCCTCCGCATACAGGCGGTGGGTGGTCGGCTGCTGCTGCATCGCGAAGACCGCGCGCTGCACCGGAAGGGCGTAGCCCGTGGCGGTGAGGGCGCCGTCGATGATGCCGGCGAGACGGTCGTCGGCCGACCCCTCGGCCTGGGGGATGCCGAACAGCGTCTCGAACCACCGGTCGAGCACTGCGGCGATCAGCCGCTCCTTGTTCCCGAAGTGATAGTTCGCGAGGCCCTGAGCCACTCCGGCTCGCCGCGTGATCTCAGCGATGCTCGCGCCCGAGACGCCGCGCTCGGCGAACAGATCGACCGCTGCCCGCAGGATGGCTTCGCGGGATCGTTCACGCGCCGCCCGGTTGTGTTCGTCTGAACGTGCCATTCGTGTCCCGCTCCCCAGCATCGGACGACTTCGATTTCTCCCCCCGGACGCTATATATTAGCGACTGAATAGCTGTTCAAGCTATGAGCTACGCCAGGCCTCACCCTCAGGAGTGTGATGAGCGCGACAGGATGGTTCATGCGACCCCAGAGGCTCGCACCCTCCGAGCTGTACTCCACGGATGACACCGAGGCGAACGAGATCGCCCTGGGCCTGCTGCAGATCAGCAGCCTGCCGTCCGGCCCGTGGAACGACCCGACGGCCCCCGGCCTCGGAACCGAGGAGAAGTCGCTGCTCGCCGAGCAGTGGGGCATCCACGATCGCGCGGACTGGCTCGGCATGATCGACCACCTGACCACGGTGCGACGACGACGTCATGCCTGGATGCTCCATCTCGCCGTGCGCAACGACCTGCACACAGCCCTCGGGCGGGTGCCGACGACGGAGGAGTGGCTCGCCGCGATCGCCGATGAGGGCGGGGACCGACGCGACGCACGACCTTTCGTCCGCGGCATCGAGCACATCGAGCAGGAGGTGCGCAGGCGAGTCGTCCAAGACGTCGTGACGCCCGACCTCTACGTCCGCACCCTCGACGCGTACGCACTCGGCCAGGCCGTGGTGATGACGACCTGGGGTGTGGCGCTCGGATACGCCGACGTCGCCGAGGCGCGTCGCATCATCCACCGGATCAGCGTCGACACCCGCCCGTCGTTCGTGTCGTGGGCCGATTTCGGCCTGAGCTACATCGCCGGACGCGTCATGCACTGGAGCGACGGCGATCTCGACGAGGACTCGTTCGAGAAGTACGGCGATTCGTCGCCCGTCTTCGCGAGTGCATCCACCGCGAAGCGGAACGGCCCGTGGGCGACGATGCCGTGGCCCGCGGTCATCGATCAGCGGTCTCGGCGCCGTCACCAGTACCGGATCACCTGACCGACCCAGACCCACGGATGCGGGCCGACCTGGAGGGGCGTATGGTCCGCATCCGTGTTCACTTCCGCGCCGGCGGAGACGCGGATCGCGTGGAGCGGCTACGACGAGGCGCGCACCACGAGCTCGGTCGGAAGGATCGTCGTGTGCGCGGGGTCGCGACCGGCGAGGCGCGAGAGCAGCACTCCGGCCATCGCCTCCCCCTGCGCATACATCGGCTGTCGCATCGTGGTCAGCTGCGGTTCGGTGCTCAGCGCGACGGACGAGTCGTCGAATCCGACGAGCGCGACGTCTTCGGGAACGCGGATGCCGGCGGAGCGCAGCGCCGTCAGGGCGCCACGGGCCATGAGGTCGCTGGCGACGAAGATCGCGTCGGGGCGGCCCTCGGCGAGGATGCGGCGCGCCGCATCCGCTCCGCTGGCCTCGCTGTAGTCACCCGCCTCTTCGGCGAACGGCGAGAGCCCGGCGTCCGCCAGTGCGCCGCGGAAGCCCTGCACACGGTCGACCGACGAGACCATCGTCATGGGTCCCGAGATCGTCGCGATGCGTGTGCGGCCGGTCTCGATCAGATGCTGGGTGGCCGTGCGAGCTCCGGCGACGTTGTCGACGTCGACCACGTAGTCACCCTCGCGGATCCGCACCGGTCGGCCACCCCAGACCACGGGCACGGCGTCGGCGACCCGGTCGATGAAGGCGTCGCTGGTGTGGTGAGACACGATGAGCGCACCGTCGACACCGCCGTTGCGCACGAAGCTGGTCATCTTGTCGCCGGGATCGTCGCTCGCGATGAGCAGGTTGAGCAGGTAGTCCGACCCCCGGAGCGCACCCGTGATGCCCGCGACGATCGACGCGAAGAACGGGTCGCCGAAGAAGCGCGTGGTGTCTTCGGGCACGATCAGCGCGATCGCGTGAGTCTGCCTCGACGCGAGCGAGCGAGCCGCGCGATTGGGCACGTAGCTGAGCTCCTCGATCGCGCGCTTCACCGACTCGAGGGCCTCAGGGCTCACCGCCGTCGAGCCGTTGACGACCCGCGACACCGTCGATCTCGACACCCCTGCGGCCGATGCCACCTCTTCGATGGTCGCTCGTGACGACACGGCTCTCCCCTCTGTCCGGCCGCGAGACCGGATGCTCTCGACTGTCGCTGCCGGCGTCAGAGAGCGCGGGCGGCGATGATGCGAGCGTACTCCCGACCGGAGTCCTTCAGACTCCGCTCCTGGGTGTCGTAGTCGACGCGCACGATGCCGAAGCGCTTGTCGTAGCCCCATGCCCATTCGAAGTTGTCGAACATCGACCAGTAGAAGTAGCCGCGCACATCGACGCCGGCATCTGCCGCGTCGAGCACGGCCGCGAGGTGCAGCCGCAGGAACTCGGTGCGGTCGGCGTCGTGCACACGGGTCTCGCCGTCTTCGACCACGGCGACGTCGTCGTAGGCAGCACCGTTCTCGGTCATGTAGAGCACGGTTCCTGCGGGCTCGGCGTAGTCGGTCCACACGCGCTGCAGCAGACGGGTCAGCCCCTCGGGCTGCACCTCCCAGTTCTGGGCGGTGCGCGGCAGTCCGCGTTCGACCGCGTAGATGCCATCGCTCGACGGGTAGGGGCTGCGTGCGGGGCGATCCGTCGCGGGCCCGCCGCTGACCGGCATCTCCGCCGGCGCCGTGCCCGACACGAAGTCACCGTGGTAGTAGTTGACGCCCTGCGTGTCGATGGGCTGCGAGATCACGGCGAGATCGCCGTCATGGACGGCATCCGTGAAGCGCGACACCGCGTCGGCATCCACCGCCCTGATGTCCCTGATGATGTCGTCGGGGTACACGCCGCGGTAGATCGGGTCGAGGAACCAGCGGTTGAACTGGCCGTCGACCCGACGAGCCGCGTCGACGTCGGCGGGATTCGCCGGATCTGCCGGGTCTGCGACGGTGTGGTTCAGGGTGATGCCGAGGTTGAGGCTCGCATCCCGACCGCGCAGCTCGCGCACCGTCTCGCCGTGGGCGAGCAGCAGGTGGTGGGCCGAGAGCAGCCCCTCGGCGACGCTCGTGTGCCCGGGAGCGTGCTCGCCGCCCGTGTAGGAGAGGAACGACGAGCACCAGGGCTCGTTCAGCGTCGTCCACACGTTCACACGGTCGCCCAGTGCGTCGTGCATCGTGCCCGCGTACTCGAGGAAGCGTCCGACGGTGTCGCGGTTCGTCCAGCCGCCGGTCTCCTGCAGCGCCTGCGGCATGTCCCAGTGATACAGGGTCAGCCACGGCAGGATGTCGTTCGCGAGCAGCTCGTCGACGAGGCGCTCGTAGAAGTCGACGCCCTTCGCGTTGACCGCGCCGCCGTCAGGACGCACCCGCGACCACGAGGTCGAGAAGCGGTAGGTCTGCAGCCCGAGCTCCTTCATGAGCGCGACGTCCTGCGGGTAGCGGTGATAGTGGTCGCACGCCACGTCGCCGTTGTCCCCGCCGATGACCGCACCCGGCTCGCGGCTGAAGGCATCCCAGATCGACGCGGTGCGCCCGTCTTCGAAAGCGGCCCCCTCGATCTGGTACGCCGCTGTCGCGGCGCCGAACAGGAAGTTCTCGGGGAAGGCGCGGGTCATAGGGGTCATCCTTTCACCGCGCCCGCCATGATGCCACTGACCAGCTGCCGGCCCGCCACCACGAAGAGGACGAGCAGCGGAAGGGTCGCGAGCACCGCACCGGCGAGCACGATCGAGTAGTCGATGTAATAGCCGGACTGCAGCTGGCTGAGCGCCGTCTGCAGAGTCGGGTTCTGCGGGGAGAGCACGATCAGCGGCCACAGGTAGTCGGTCCACGCGGTCATGAAGGTGAAGAGCCCGAGGATCGCCATGGCGGGCCGAGCCGCCGGGAGGCCGACGGTGAGGAACGTGCGGAACTGGTTGGCGCCGTCCATGCGCGCGGCCTCGATCAGCTCGTCGGGGATCACGTCGACCAGGTACTGCCGCATGAAGAAGACGCCGAAGGCGGTGACCAGGGTCGGCACGATGACCGCGCCGATCGATCCCGTCCAGCCGAGCTCGCGCATCAGCATGAACAGGGGGATGATGCCGAGCTGCGTCGGGATCGCCATGGTCGCGATCACGAAGATCATCAGTCCGTCGCGTCCCTTGAAGCGGAGCTTGGCGAACGCGTATCCGGCGAGCGTCGAGAACGTCACGACCGACAGCGTGATGATGCCGGAGATGAGGAACGAGTTCCCGAGCGCCAGCCAGAACGGGATCGCGTCGAACACCTTGGCGGCGTTGGCGAGGAAGTTGCCGCCGGGGATCAACGGCAGGGTCTCGCCGCGCGTCGAGTTGGTGCCGCTCGCCACGACGACCGACCACCACAGCGGGTAGACGCTGCCGATGATGAATGCGGCGAGCAGCCCGTAGGTGAGGAATCCGGGGCGGCTGCCGATTCCGGCGTTTCCGCCGACGGCGCCTCGGCGCCTGCGGATCTTCTCGGGGACGCTCAGCGCCTGTGTGGCGGTCATCGCGCGTTCTCCTCGGTAGTGGTGGCGATCGTCGAGCCTGCGGCTGCGGCCGTCGCGGCTGCGGCCGCGGCGGTGCGTGCGCGCCGTCGCGCGGCACGGTTCTGGGGAGCATCGCCTGTCGAGATCCGCCTCGAGATGAGGAAGTTGATCACTCCGATGCCCACGATGAGCAGGAACAGCAGGATCGCGACGGCGGATGCTTCGCCGAGGTCTCGACGGAAGAAGGCGAGCTCCCACAGGAACAGCACCGTGGTCTGGAACTGTCGGTCGCTGCCGCCGATTCCGCCCGCGGTCGAGACGTCGAACAGACGGGGCTCGGCGAAGATCTGCAGACCGCCGATCGTGGCCGTGATGATCACGAAGATGAGGGTCGGGCGGATCGTGGGGATCGTGATCGAGAAGAAGCGACGCGCGGCTCCTGCGCCGTCGAGCGCGGCCGACTCGTAGAGGTCGCGAGGCACCGCCTGCATGGCGGCGAGCAGGATGAGGGCGTTGTAGCCGGTCCAGCGGAAGTTCACCATCACGGCGATCGCCAGGTGCGAGAGCGCGGTGTCGTGCTTCCACTGCTGGTCGGCGATGCCGATCAGGTTGAGCAGGTTGTTGGCGAGGCCGTCGGCCTCGTTGAAGATGCTCGAGAAGATGATGGCGACGGCGACGGGCGTGACCACGAACGGGATGAGGATGCTCATGCGCCAGAAGGTGGGGGCGCGGAGGCCGCGATCGAGCAGGTAGGCGATCACCAGGGCAACCGCGAGCTGCGGGATCGCCGACAGCAGGAAGATGCTCAGGGTGTTGAAGATCGAGTTCCAGAACATCGCGTCGCCGAGGATCTCGATGAAGTTCCCTGCGCCGATGAACTCACCCTGCCCCTTGAGCAGGTCCCACTCGTGCACGGCCACCCACACCGTGTAGAGCAGAGGGAAGAGTCCGACCAGCCCGAACAGCAGGAAGAACGGCGAGATGTAGAAGTACGGGGACGCGTTCTGGTCGAACCGCGAGAGGCGGTGCCGCCAGGGACGCCGGCCGGCGGCATCCGCCTTCGGCGCATCGGATGCCGTCTCGCGGCGTTCCGCTGTGAGGGTCATGAGGGGTTCCTTCGTCTGAGTGGCGCGTGTCGTCTCGCTCGGCTCCGCCGTGCTCGCTCAACGACCGGAGAGTCGTCGGTCGTTGAGCGAGGAGCGAAGCCCCGAGACGAGACGCGGTGAGCGTTTCGTCTCGGGCGGCTCCGCTGCGCTCGCTCAACGACCGGAGGGTCAGTCGACCAGCTCGTTCAGGAGCTTGACCGCGGCATCCCAGGCGCCCTGGGTGTCGGTCTCGCCGCGGTCGAGGCCGCTGAGGGCCGGACCGAAGACGTTCTCCTGGATCACCGAGTCATCGGCGCCCTTGAACTGCGCCACGACACCCTTCGCACGCTCGGCGAGGATGGCGCCGGTGGGCGCGTCGTTGAAGAACGCGTTCGGCGTCGCCTCTGCGGAGAGCGTCTCCTGTGCCTCGACGGTGGAGGGGAAGTTGCCCGCGGCGGCGGACTGCTTGACCTGCTGCTCGGGCTGCGTCAGCCAGTCGGCCAGGTCGGCCGCGGCTTCCTTGTGCTCGGAGCTCTCGGGGATCGACAGGAAGGCGCCGCCCCAGTTGGCTGCTCCGCCGGGGAACACGTCGGCGAAGTCCCAGCCGGTCGACGCGTCGCCGCCTCCGGCCTCGACCTGACCCTGCACGACTCCGAGCATCCAGCCGGGGCAGACGAACGTGGCGAAGGTGCCGTCGACGAACGACTTGCCACCGTTCCAGTCCCATGCGGTCTGCGCGGCGGACTGGCCGCCCTCGGTCGCGGAGCCGAGCAGTTCGAAGCGCTCTTTGAGCTCGGCGTTGTCCTCGACGTTGAGCTCGCCATCGGAGGTGTAGTAGCCCTCGTCGAGCTGGTTGACCATGGCGTTCCAGACGAAGCCGGAGTGGTCGTACCAGGCCTTGCCGGTCTTCGCCGTGTACTCGGCGCCCACCGCGAAGTAGTTCTCCCAGTCGCCGTTCAGCAGCTCGGCCACCGACTCGCGGTCGCTCGGGAGTCCTGCTGCCTCGAAGGCTGCGCCGTTGTAGCAGATGCCGCTCGGGCCGATGTCGGTGCCGTAGCCGATCACGCGGCCCTCGGCATCGGTCGCCTGTCCGTACTTCCAGTCGACCCAGTCGGCCTTGCGGTCTTCGATGCCGTAGTCGCGCAGGTCGACGAAGGTGTCGGAGACGTCCATGATGGCGCCGAGCCAGCCCTCCTCGATCGCGACGACGTCGCTGAGGCCCGAGCCTGCCGCGATCTTCGTGAACGCGTCGGTGCGGGCGTTGCCGCCAGTGTCGATGTTGGTCGCCTCGATCGTGACGTTCGGGTTCGCCTTCTCGTACTCGTCGTAGAGGTCGTCGTATCCGAAGGTGCCGAACGTCGTGACGGTCAGCGTGACCTTCTCGTCACCGGTGGCGCTGTCTCCCGAGTCGGCAGAGGCGCAGCCGGCGAGGGCCAGGGCAGAGACGGATGCGACGGCTGCTGCCGTCAGGATCCGCTTGCGGGCACGTGTGTTCACAGTTCACTCCTTTGTGGTGGGTCGTGCGGTTGTGGTGCGTGTGGTGCGTCGGGGCAATGCGTGGAACTCTCGTGGGAGCGCTCCCACGCATTGATGAGAGACTCTATGGGAGCGCTCCCACGAATGTCAAGCCCCCGTGTTGGCGTACCCTTGACCGGTGCCCGACACCGAACTCTCCCCCGCCCTCGTCCGCGCCGAATCGCTGATCCGCAGCATCCCGGACTACCCGGAGGCGGGGATCATCTTCCGCGACATCACACCGCTGCTCGCCGACGCCGAGGCGCTTCAGGCCACGACCGACGCGATCATCGCGCCGTTCGCAGGGCAGTTCGACGTGGTCGCGGGCATCGAGGCGCGGGGGTTCATCCTCGCCGGGGCGGCCGCCATCGCCGCCGGCGTGGGACTCATCCCGATCCGCAAGGCCGGCAAGCTCCCCCGGCCCGCAGCATCCGTCGACTACGCGCTCGAGTACGGCACGGCGACGATCGAGATGCACGACGACCTGCCCGCAGGATCCCGCGTGCTGCTGATCGACGACGTGCTCGCCACGGGTGGCACGCTCGCCGCAGGACGCGAGCTCGTGGAGCGCCTCGGCAGCCACGTCGTCGGGATCTCGGTGCTGTTCGAGATCGACGGCCTGGGCGGCCGCGAGGCCATCGGAGACCTGCACACCGTCTTCCACGCCTGACGCTCGCGCTCTCGCTCAAGGCGCCTGCCGCGAGCCGGTAGACTGGTCGCGCCCGTCCGCCCGCGACTCCCGCGTTTCGACTCCTCGCTGCGCTCGTCGCTCAACGACCGATAGCTGCGGCCTGCGGCCGCCAGGAGGATCCACATGCCCACCATCGTCGTCGACGTCATGCCCAAGCCCGAACTGCTCGACCCGCAGGGGAAGGCCGTCTCTGGCGCATTCTCCCGTCTGGGCGTCGAGGGCTTCACCGATGTCCGCATCGGCAAGCGCTTCGAGCTCACCGTCGAGGGCGAGGTCACCGACGAGATCCTCGCCGAGGCCCGTCGCATCGCCGACGAGGTGCTCTCCAACTCCGTGATCGAAGACGTCGTGGGCATCGAGGTCGCTGCGTGAGCGTCCGCATCGGCGTCATCACCTTCCCCGGCTCGCTCGACGACCGCGACGCTCAGCGCGCCGTGCGCATCGCCGGCGCCGAGCCCGTCGCCCTCTGGCACGGTTCGCACGACCTCGAAGGCGTCGATGCCCTGGTGCTGCCCGGTGGCTTCAGCTACGGCGACTACCTGCGCGCCGGAGCGATCGCCGCGCTGTCGCCGATCATGAGCGAGGTCAAGGACGCAGCCGCCAAGGGCATGCCGATCCTCGGCATCTGCAACGGCTTCCAGATGCTCGTCGAGGCGCACCTGCTGCCCGGCGGTCTGATCCGCAACGACCACCAGCACTTCGTGCGTCGCGACCAGAAGCTCATCGTCGAGAACTCCGACACGGCGTGGACGAACCGCTTCCGCACCGGCCAGGAGATCACGATCCCGCTGAAGAACGCCGACGGCGGCTACATCGCCGACGAAGAGACGCTCGACCGTCTCGAGGGCGAGGGTCTCGTGGCCTTCCGCTATGCGGGCGTCAACCCCAACGGATCGCTGCGCGACATCGCCGGACTCACCAACGAGGCGGGCAACGTCGTGGGGCTCATGCCGCACCCCGAGCACGCCACCGAGGCCGGCTTCGGCCCCGACACCTCGGCCGCCATGCGCTCGGGCCTCGACGGACTCGACTTCTTCACGAGCGCGGTCGCCGCGGTCGTGCGCGTCGCCGCGTAAGCACCGCCTGAGCACCGAAGGGCACGCGGGCGCGCCGGTCAGCAGCCCGCCAGGGCTGGGGCCGGTCGACGCGGCATCCGCACTCCTACCCGGGGTCGATTCCGCACCCCGCACACAGCCGGGGTCAGTTCCGCATCGGAAACGACCGAATCGGATGCCTTTTCGACCCCGCATCGGTCTGAAAAAGCGAAACCGACCTCGCAATCGCAATCGCGTCCGGCGGGAGTCGGCGCCGCTCAGTCGACGGGAAGGCTGAAGGGGTTGTCCCCCGCGGCCGCGAGCAGGTACCACGCCGTCGCGCCGGTGTGCAGGCTGGCGTAGTAGAGGTCGCCGAAGCCGGAATCCAGGCCGTCGGTCGACGTCGCCACGATGCCCTTGCCGTCTCCGTTCGCCGCGTCGCGCTGGCCGAGTCGGATGCTGCTCAGCAGCGCCTCCGCGCGGTCGGCGTCGCCCGCTCCGCCCCTCAGCTTCAGGGCCAGTGCCAGGTGTCCGCTGCCCTCGAACCACACCTTGGAGGTGTCGACGTGACTGATGGACGGGCCGGTATACGGCCCGTCGGTGGCCATGAGGTTCGCGAGCGCCCAGTCGACAGCCGCACCGTACCGCGGGTCACCCGTGCCGAGCAGCGTCCAGGTCTGGGCGTCGAGCGGCACCGGATAGACGTTCGTGGTCGACCCGTCGAGCAGCGTGCCGGTGTCGACGTGACCGTCTGCGCTCTGCATCGCGGCGACGAATGCCGTGGCCACCGCCGCCCTGTCGGCCCACACGGGGTCGCCGGTCAGCTGGGCCAGCTGCGTGAAGAAGCCGGCGATGTCGGTGTTGTGCTCGGTGGACTTCCACTCCAGCGAAGAGCCGTTCTCGAGCTGACCCCCCGTATAGCCGAAGGGAGCCCGCGCCATGTCGGCGGTGTTGGTCTGGATCCACTCGGCGATCCGCACGGCTCCGTCGAGGTACTTCGACTCGCCGGTCGCGTGGAAGAGCCGCGCGAGCGCCATGCCCGCCCACGCCTGGTTGCCCGTGAAGGTGCCCGGGCCGGTGATCTCGACCCGCCCCTGTCGGATGCCGTGGGGTTCGTACGACGTGCGGACTCGCCCGTCGCCGATCGGATCGTTCTCCTGCACGAAGAGCAGGGTGTCGCCGATGGTCTGCGCCCGGCGGATGTCGTCCGGCAGGCCCCTGGCGGTGTACGCGATCACGACGAGTGCGTCGTCGTAGACGAAGGACGGAGTGAAGTCCCACGTCGGCAGGTCGGTGAAGAACCCTCCTTCGTAGCTGCGAGGAAGGCAGTGCCCGGCACCGTCGCAGAACTCGTCGACACGGGCGTCGAGGAACTCGTAAGCCAGGGCGACGGAGAGCGTGGGGTCGGAGGCGACGTCGGCGGTCGGAGCGTCGGAGGGGCCATCACCCGAGGCTGCGGTCGTCGCGCCCGCGACCAGGGCGGCGGCGATGAGCGCGGCGGCGATCATCCACGGAGCCGATCGACGCGACGAACCCGACATCAAGACCCCCTCGGTGTGGACCGCGGTTCGAGTGCACGACCCGCGAGCGACCAGGAGGTCACGTGCAAGATGCTGGCATACCAAGAAGTCCGAGCGGAAGGGGCGAAGGTCTAGTCTTTCGCCTCATCCGGCGTGTCGCGCTCGCGAGTAGCATCCGACGCATGCCCATCACACTGGAGAACGTCGGCATCGCCGTGCGCGACCTCGACGCGACCATCGCCTTCTTCACCGATCTCGGCCTCACTGTGCTCGGCCGCGACGAGGTCAGCGGAGAGTGGGCCGACACCGCAGTCGGCCTCGACGGCAATCATGCGAAGATCGCCGTGCTGCAGACACCGGACGGCCACGGTCAGCTCGAGCTGTTCGAGTACATCCACCCCGACGCGATCGAGACCGAGCCCACGCTGCCGAACGAGATCGGGATGCACCGGGTGGCGTTCTCGGTGGACGACATCGACGATTCCCTGGCCATCGCCGCCCGGCATGGATTCCGGCCCCTGCGGGGAGTCGCGAACTACCAGGACGTCTACAAGCTCACCTACCTGCGTGGCCCGAGCGGGATCCTCGTGATGCTCGCGCAGGACCTCACGAAGGATGCCTCAGCGGGCTAGCCGAGCGCAGGCGGCCAGACGCCGATGATCAGCGCCATGACCACGATCGTGACGAGCTCGTGGGCGATGTTCATGGTGGTCAGCGCTGTCGGGCGCCCCTCGAACGCATCGTGGGTGATGAACCGCGCGGCGGTGAATCCGGCCCACAGCAGCACACCGGTGACGACGGCCGCCCAGAAGAACGACCCGTCGTAGAAGTGCCACGCGATGGCGGAGGCTCCGGCCAGCACCCAGGCCGTCGCGAAGCTCACGAACACGGTGGTGATGATCGCCATCGTCGCGCTCGAGCCCGGGCGATCCATGTCGACGTTCGCGAGCTTCGACCAGCGCGTGCCGAACACCTTCGGGGAGTACCAGATCGTGCCGACGATCATGCTCGACGCGGTCGCGAGCAGAACGGCCCAGTAGTTGATCTCGGGAACCATGACAGCCTCCAGTCGTCGGATGCCCGAAGCCTACTCCCGGGCTGCAAGTCGCTGTGGAGCGGCGTGGAATATCGCGTTGCCGAAACGATTCGATCGCAATGGTGGCAGACCTGCAAGCGTTTGCACTAATCTGATCCCATGGCACAGCTTGAGCAGATCGCAGCCCCCGGTTCCGAGTGGTGGCGCAGCGCGGTCATCTACCAGATCTACCCTCGTTCGTTCGCCGACGCCTCTGGCGACGGCATCGGCGACCTGCCCGGCATCACCAGCCGGCTCGACTCCCTGAAGGAGCTGGGCGTCGACGCGATCTGGCTGAGCCCGTTCATGACGAGCCCGCAGCGTGACGCGGGATACGACGTGGCCGACTACCGCGACGTCGACCCGCTCTTCGGCACGCTCGACGACTTCGACACCATGCTCGACGAGGCGCACGCCCGCGGCATCCGCGTCGTCGTCGACCTGGTCCCGAACCACTCGTCTGCTCAGCACGCCTGGTTCCAGGAGGCGCTGAAGGCGGCTCCCGGCAGCCCCGAGCGAGCACGGTACATCTTCCGCGACGGCAAGGGCGAGAACGGCGAGCTGCCCCCCAACAACTGGGAATCCGTCTTCGGCGGCGGCATGTGGGAGCGCATCACCGAGGCCGACGGCACTCCCGGCCAGTGGTACCTGCACATCTTCGACCCCACGCAGCCCGACTTCGACTGGAACAACGAAGAGGTGCGCGAGGAGTTCCGCTCCATCCTCCGCTTCTGGCTCGACCGCGGCGTCGACGGCTTCCGCGTCGACGTGGCTCACGGCATGATCAAGGCCGAGGGCCTGCCCGACTACACCCCGCCGGCCGACGCCGACTCGATGGGCGGCGGCGAGGACGACGTGCCGTACTGGGGTCAGGACGGCGTGCACGAGATCTACCGCGACTGGCACAAGGTGCTCGCCGAGTACGACGGCGATCGCGCACTGTGCGGCGAGGCCTGGATGCCGACGCTGAAGCAGACCGCGCTGTGGGTGCGCCCCGACGAGATGCACCAGACATTCAACTTCCCGTACCTGATGACCGAGTGGGACGCGAAGGCTCTCGGCGACGTCATCCGCGAATCCCTCGACGCGTTCGGTGCGGTCGGTGCTCCGAGCACCTGGGTGCTGTCGAACCACGATGTCGTGCGCCACGCCTCGCGCCTCGCACTGACCGCCGAGAACCCGCAGGGTGAGGGCATCGGCCCGAACACCCCGCACAAGCCCGACACCGCGATCGGACTCGCCCGCGCCCGCGCGGCGACGACCGTGATGCTCGCCCTCCCCGGCTCCGCCTACCTCTATCAGGGCGAAGAGCTCGGCCTGCCCGAGGCGATGGAGATCCCCGACGCGTTCCGTCAGGACCCGACGTGGTTCCGCACGAACGGCGAGCGCTACGGACGAGACGGATGCCGCGTGCCGCTGCCGTGGGAGGCGGATGCTCCGGCGTTCGGCTTCAACGAGACCGGCGCGTCGTGGCTGCCGCAGCCGGCCGACTGGGCCTCGTACTCGCGCGATGTCGAGGAGGTCGACCCCTCGTCGACGCTCGCACTCTACAAGCGCCTGCTCGCCGGACGCCGGGAGTACGGCTTCGGCAGCGGCTCGCTGGTGTGGGAGGACGCCGGAGCGGATGCGGTGGCATTCCGCCGCGGCGACGTGCACGTGCTCGCGAACCTGGGCACCGAGCCGATCCCGCTGCCCGCCGGCGCGTTCGTGATCCTGCAGAGCCAGCTGTTCGACGGCGGCGCTGTGCCGGTCGACACGGCCGTCTGGTACACCACGGCGTAAGCCGGACACGGTGGGGCCGCGGCATCCGATGGGGATGTCGCGGCCCCACCGACTCAGAGAGGAATCCCCATGGCGAGCATCGATGAGGTCGCCCGGCTCGCCGGCGTCTCGACCGCGACGGTCTCGCGCGCCCTGAGCGGCCGAGGCCACGTGTCGGAGTCTGCTCGCCAACGCGTGCAGGAGGCGGCGGCGGCGCTCGGATACGTGGTCTCGTCTCGAGCCTCGAGTCTGGCGTCGGGTCGCACCCGCAACATCGGCGTGGTGGTGCCCTTTCTCGACCGCTGGTTCTTCAGCACCGTGCTGTCGGGGGTGTCGTCGGCGCTGATGCGCGAGGGCTACGACATCACCCTCTACAACATCACCGCCGACAAGGACGTGCGCCGCCACGTGTTCGACACGTTCCTGCGGCGGCAGCGGGTCGACGCCGTGATCGCGGTGTCGATCGAGCTCGACGCCGACGAGACGCAGCACCTGCTCGACCTCGGTCTGCCGGTGATCGCGATCGGCGGCCCGAATCCGAAGCTCGACACCCTGACGGTCGACGACGTGGCTGTCGCGCAGCTCGCCACAGAGCACCTGATCGGTCTCGGGCACCATGACATCGCCCACATCGGCGCGAACCCCGAGTTCGACATCGACTTCCACATCCCGACGAACCGTCGCCTGGGGTTCGAGAAGGCACTGGCGAAAGCCGGAATCCCCCTGAACCCCGCCTTCCTCGAACCGGCCGACTTCACCGTCGAGGGCGGATACCGCGCGGCGAAGCAGCTGCTCGGCCGCCCGGGCCCCCGGCCCACCGCCGTGTTCGCGGCATCCGACGAGATGGCCATCGGTGCGATCCTCGCCGCCCGCGACCTCGGCTTCGCCGTGCCGGACGACCTCTCGATCGTGGGCATCGACGGCCATGAGCTCGGCGAGTTCTTCCGGCTCAGCACGGTCGACCAGTTCCCGCTGGGTCAGGGTGAGCGCGCGGCGGATGCCGTGCTCGCCAAGCTCGCCGACGGAGAGGCCGCGGGCATACCCGCAGAGCTCCCCTATGAGCTGAACGTCCGAGGAACGACCGCGCGCCTGGTCTGATCGCGCTGGCCCCGCGACGGGCCCACTCTCGTCGTCATCGCGCGCGTCGCGCCACGGCATTCCGACGCGCGAGGATGCTGCCGCCGATGACCGCCGCGATGAGGGATCCCAGCAGCACGCCGATCTTGACGTGCTCGTCGGCGATCGAACTCGACCCGTAGGCGAGCTCGCCGACCAGCAGGGAGACGGTGAATCCGATCCCCGCGAGGAAGGCCATGCCGGTCAGGTCGGGCCAGCGCAGCGTCTCGTCGAGGCGCAGCGCCGGCACGCGGCTGAGCAGGAAGGTGGTCGCGAGGATCCCGATCGGTTTGCCCAAGACGAGTCCGACGATGATTCCGATCGCGATCGGGTCGGTGAGAGCCGACCGCAGCCCCTCGACACCGCCGATGGTGACCCCGGCCGCGAAGAAGGCGAAGACCGGCACGGCGAACAGCGTCGCCACGACGCCCCACCGATCGGCGAAGTGCGGGGCCAGACCGTCGTACACCGGCTCGCCGTCGGCATCCACTCCCCGTGGGACCCTGGCACGCTCGGTCGGCACGACGGGCACGACGAAGCCCAGCAGCACGCCGGCGACCGTGGCGTGGATTCCTGCGGCGTGGATGCAGACCCAGACCGCGACGGCGAGGGGAAGCAGGATCCACCACGCTCGAACACCCTTCTGCACGAGGAGGGCGAATCCGGCGAGCGGAAGCAGGGCGAGCGTGAGCCACGGGAAGCTGATCGTGTCGGTGTAGAACGTGGCGATGATCGTGATGGCGATGAGGTCGTCGATGATGGCGAGCGTCAGCAGGAAGACGCGCAGAGCGGGCGGCAGGAACCTGCCCACCACGGCGATCACGGCCACGGCGAACGCGATGTCCGTCGCGGTCGGGATGGCCCAGCCGCGCAGGGCGTCACCGTCGCCGGCGTTGATGACGGCGAAGATGACCGCCGGCACGATCACTCCGCCGACGGCCGCGGCGATCGGCAGCGCGGCCTGGCGCGGGTCGCGCAGGCGACCGGTGACGAACTCCTCCTTCAGCTCGAGACCGACGACGAAGAAGAAGATCGCCAGCAGGCCGTCGGCCGCCCAGGCACCGATGCTGAGGTCGAGGTGCAGCGCGGGGATGCCGAAGGTGAAGTCGCGCACGGACTCGTACCACGACACCGCGGAGGTGTTGGCGAGGATCAGCGCGGCGACGGTGGCGGCGAGCAGGAGCGAGCCACCGAGGACGTCGCTGCGGGCGTTGTTCCGGATGCCGCGCCACAGCTCGTGCGGAGCCAGGCGGAGACGGGGACGGGAAGGAGAAGTGGACACGAAGAGACCTCACGCGAGAGAAGGGGTGAACGGCGCCTAAGACCACACCCCATCGAGGCGTGGTCTAGTCGCGTGGCGGCGGGCAGCCCGCGATCTCACCGTGCGAAAGTGTGCCCCAGACGCTGGTCCAGCCGTTCGTGCCCGGGTGCATGACGACGCGCATCGACTTCCTCATCGGGGTCGCCGAACGCAGCTCATGCGGAGCGCGCGTCGAGCCGGCGATCGAGAGAAGGGCCATGGAGCAAGCCTATCGGGGTGTGCCTGAGCGATTCAGACGCGTCGCAGCGCTTCTCCGGCCGCGTCGAGCGCGCCGTCGGCGAGAGAGAAATACGCCCACTTGCCGCGCTGCTCGCGAGTGACGAGTCCGGCGTCGGCCAAGAGCTTCATGTGGTGCGAGACGGTGCCCTGCGAGAGGCCGACCGGGGCGGTGAGATCGCAGATGCAGGCCTCGCCGCCCTCCGCCGACGAGATGAGCGAGAGCAGGCGGATGCGCGTGGGGTCTCCGAGTGCTTTGAAGAGGTGCGCGATGCGCTCGGCCTCGGCGACAGGCAGCGCGGCTGCGGTGCCCGGGGTGCAGCAGGCGGTCTGCTCGATCGTCACCGGAAGCGTCATGCGACCATCCTCTCACGTATTGACATTCTTCGATACGTGAGCGACGCTTCTCATATCGATGATTTTCAATCTGAGGAGATGCGATGTCTGAACTGCCCGTCGTGGTGATCGGAGCGGGACCCCAGGGCCTCGCCGCAGCAGCACATCTGATCGAACGCGGTGAAGACGTCGTGGTGGTCGAACGAGGGCAGGGGGCTGCGAGCGCTGTCTCGGAGTGGGGGCATGTGCGCCTGTTCTCGGCATGGCCGGAACTGACCGACTCGGCCGCCCGTCGCCTGCTCGAGCCGACGGGGTGGAGCGCTCCTGCGTCGGGCTACCCGACCGGGGCGGAGTGGCTGAGCGACTACCTGGCGCCGCTCGCGGGTGCCCTGGGAGGCCGCATCCGCTACGCGACGACCGTCACGGGAGTCGCACGCCAGGGGCGCGACAAGGTCGTCGGCGCCGGGCGCAGGAGTTCGCCGTTCGTCGTGCACACCGTCGACGTCGACGGTGTCGAGTCCCGCATCCTCGCCCGTGCCGTCGTCGATGCGAGCGGCACGTGGGGCATGCCGAATCCGGCAGGCGCCGACGGCTTCCCGGCGGTCGGCGAGCGGGCGGCATCCGATCTCATCTCGTATCGCATCCCGGCCGACGTGTCGGAGCTCGCCGGCGAGCACGTCGTCGTCGTCGGAGCGGGGCACTCCGCCACCCATGCGGTGCTGCGCCTGAGCGAGCTGGCTCGCCGGGCACCGGGAACCCGGGTGACCTGGCTGCTGCGCCGAGGCAGCGCCGCGAACGTCTTCGGCGGCGGCAGCGGAGACGAGCTGCCGGAGCGGGCTGCACTGGGCGCTCGCGCCCGCAAGGTCATCGACACGGGCGTGGTCGAGCTGGTCACGGGGTTCCGCGTCGCGGAGTTCCGCGCCGCGGGCGACGGCATGACGATCGTCGCCGAGGACGGACGCGAGGTGGCGGCTGTCGGACGGGTGTTCGCGCTCACCGGCTTCCGTCCGGACACCGGCATCCTGCGGGAGCTGCGCATCGACCTCGACACCTCCCTCGAGGCCGTCGCCGGCATCGCCGCAGAGATCGATCCGAACATCCACTCGTGCGGATCGGTGTCGGCGACCGGCGCGCGCGAGCTCGCACAACCGGAGCTCGGGCTCTTCATCGTCGGCGCGAAGTCGTACGGCCGCGCACCGACGTTCCTCGCGCTGACGGGGTACGAGCAGGTGCGCAGCGTCGCCGCACACCTGGCCGGAGATCACGAGGCCGCGGCCCGCACTGAGCTCGTCCTCCCTGACACCGGCGTCTGCGGCGGATCGGGAGACTTCGGTGAAGCGGATGGTGCAAGCTGCTGCGCCGCACCGAGTGTGCTCCAGATCGGCAGGATTCCGTCGACGTCGCCCGAGCCCGCACGCTCGCTTACCCTGGAGACATCATGACGACCACCACCAAGCCCTCCGTCCTGTTCGTGTGCGTGCACAACGCCGGACGCTCGCAGATGGCCGCAGGCTTCCTGCGCGAGTTCGCCGGAGACCGCATCGAGGTGCGATCCGCCGGTTCCATGCCCGCCGAGCAGATCAACCCGGTCGCGGTCGAGGCGATGGGCGAGCTCGGCATCGACATCACCGCCGAGCAGCCCAAGGTGCTCACGACCGAGGCCGTACAGGCATCCGACGTCGTCATCACGATGGGATGCGGCGACGCCTGCCCGTTCTTCCCGGGCAAGCGGTACGAGGACTGGAAGCTCGACGACCCGGCAGGCCAGGGCATCGACTCCGTGCGTCCGATCCGTGACGAGATCCGCCGCCGCATCGAGACGCTCGCGGGCGAACTGCTGGCCTGACCCCGACCCCTGCGCCTCGGGAGGAGAACTGCGCTTCGGGAGGACGGATGCTGCGGCATCCTCCTCCCGAAGACGAGATCTCCTCCCGAAGGCACGGACGGAGACGGATCAGCAGGCGACTCAGCGGGCGACGATGAGGCCCTGCGTCTTCTCCTGCACGGCCTGGAACCGACGCTGCACGTCGGACCAGTTGACGAGCTCCCAGAACGCCTTGACGTAGTCGGCGCGCACGTTGAGGTAGTCGAGGTAGTAGGCGTGCTCCCAGACGTCGAGCTGCAGCAGCGGGGTGACGCCGAGCGGGGCGTTGCCCTGCTGGTCGAACAGCTGGAAGATGACAGGTCGCGCTCCGACGCTGTCCCACGCGAGCACGGCCCAGCCCGAGCCCTGCACGCCGAGTGCGGTCGCCGTGAAGTGCGCGCGGAAGGCGTCGATCGAGCCGAACGCGTCGGTCAGTGCCGCCTCGAGCTCGCCCTCGGGGTTGCCGCCGCCGTCGGGCGAGAGGTTCTCCCAGAACACCGAGTGGTTGATGTGACCGCCGAGGTTGAAGGCGAGGTCCTTCTCGAGCTTGTTGACCGCGGCGAAGTCGTTCGAGTCGCGGGCTGCGGCCAGCTGCTCGAGCGCGGTGTTGGCACCGGTCACGTAGGCCTGGTGGTGCTTCGAGTGGTGCAGCTCCATGATCTTGCCCGAGATGTGCGGGGCGAGAGCCGAGTAGTCGTACGGCAGCTCGGGGAGGGTGTACGCAGAGGTCATGCTGTTCCTTTCGGTGGGGTTTCAGTGCTGGTCGTTCGGCAGCGAGTGGAATCGGCGGTCGAGATACACGAGCGGGCGGCCGGGCCTTCCGAGCAGCACCTCGTCGATCTCGGCGACCACGACGGTCGATGAGCCGACCGCCACGGTCGACATGGTGTGACCGCGCATCGCCGCTCGCGCCTCAGCCAGATAGGGCTCGCCGGTGGGGAGCGAGCTCCAGCCCTGCTCGGGGGTGAACCGATCAGCGCCGCTCACGGCGAAGCTCTGCGCCAGCGC
Organism: Microbacterium sp. MEJ108Y; assembly: GCF_000834175.1. Classification (NCBI taxonomy): domain Bacteria; kingdom Bacillati; phylum Actinomycetota; class Actinomycetes; order Micrococcales; family Microbacteriaceae; genus Microbacterium; species Microbacterium sp. MEJ108Y. Next base: position 97,975 of record NZ_JXQX01000009.1, read on the forward strand.
GGAGTGCTCGTCGTCGATCAGGTGCACGACGAACGTGTCGGCCGAGAGGATCGACCCGGCACTGCCGGTCGCCCTGGTGACCGAGAAGACGATCGCGGCGGGATCGACCGCCACGGACGCGACGCTGGATGCCGTGAGGCCGACCGGCCCCGCGGGGGTCATCGCCGTGATGATCGCGACTCCCGCCGGATGCGCGCGGAACGCGGCCTTGAGCCCTTCACCGACCTCTGAGGGAACCGGCGCTGCGGGGTGCTGCTGACTGCTCATTCGGGTGCCTCCTGGGGCGGAAGTGCGGAGATGATCGGGTGGTCGCGCTCGATGATGCCCAGCTTCGCGGCGCCACCGGGTGACCCCAGCTCATCGAAGAACTCGACGTTGGCCTTGTAGTAGTCCTGCCATTCTTCCGGCAGGTCGTCTTCGTAGTAGATCGCCTCGACGGGGCAGACGGGTTCGCACGCACCGCAGTCGACGCATTCGTCGGGGTGGATGTACAGCGAGCGCTCGCCCTCATAGATGCAGTCAACCGGGCATTCGTCGATGCACGCACGATCCTTGACATCGACGCAGGGAAGGGCGATCACGTAGGTCATAGGGTGGCGGTCTCCGTTCGGGTCACGGTTGCAACCGTATGACCTCAAGTACACTTGAGGTCAAATCGAGGAGGCCGGGATGAGCGCAGACACCGACACGGACCGCACCGTCCACGGCCCTGATGAGCCGTTGACGATCGGCGAGATGAGCAGGCGCACCGGGGTCGCCCCCTCGGCCCTGCACTTCTACGAGAGTCTCGGCCTCATCGCCTCCACGCGCACGGCCGGCAACCAGCGCCGCTACGCCAGACACATGCTGCGCCGGGTGTCACTCATCACGGTGGCGAAACGCCTCGGCATCCCCCTCGCCGACGTGCAGCACGCATTCGCCGATGTTCCGCTGACGCAGACGCCGAGCCACGAGGACTGGCAGCGCGCATCGCGACGCTGGAAGCGGGAGCTCGAGAAGCGCCGCGAGGGCATCGAGCGGCTGGAACGCGAGCTGACCGGGTGCATCGGCTGCGGTTGCCTGTCGATGAAGGCGTGCGGCCTGCTGAACCCGGGTGACGCGCTCAGCAGCCAGGGCGCGGGCCCGCAGCGCCTCCGCGACGAGGACGCCTGAGCGCCCCCGTCGCAGACGATCAGGCCACGGTGAACGCGGCGCTCAACAGCACCTCGTCGCGCGAGCTCGGACCCACGAGCAGTTCGAACGCACCGGATTCGACGCGACGGATGCCGGCGGCGTCGACGATCGAGCACTCCGCCACCGCGAGAACGAGACGCACTCGCGCCGACTCCCCCGGCGCGAGGTCGACCTGACGGTAGCCCTTGAGCTCCCGGTCGGCCCAGCTCACGCTCGTGATGGAGTCGCGCACGTAGACCTGCACGGTCTCGCGCACCGGACGCTCCCCCGTGTTCGTCACCGTCACCTCGGCGATGATCGTGTCGTCGCGACCCAGCGTCGTCGAGGCGAGCGACAGCTCGCCGTACGACACCGTCGAGTACGACAGCCCCTCACCGAACGCCCAGGCCGGGGACTGCGTGAGGTCGGCGTAGCGGTCGCCGTGCTGTCCGCGGATCTGGTTGTAGTACGTGGGCTGCTGACCGACGTGACGCGCGAACGAGATCGGCAGTCGCCCTGACGGCTCGACCGCACCCGAGATGATCTCGGCGAGCGCGCGCCCGCCCTGCATGCCCGGGTTCGCCGCCCAGATCACGGCGGCTGCCTGCGAAGCGGATGCCGGAAGCACCAGCGGCTTGGACGCGAGCAGCACGATCACCACGGGCTTCCCCGTCGCGATCAGCGCGTCGAGCAGCGCGTTCTGCCCACCGATCAGCTCGAGGGTCGCGGTCGAGCGCCCCTCGCCGACGAGCTCGATGCGGTCGCCCACGACGGCGACCACGACATCGGATTCCGCCGCCGCAGCCACGGCCTCGGCGATCAGCGTCTCGTCCGGTGCGCTCGGCACGACGACCGAGGGCCGGGGCTGGCCATCGGGGAACTTCGCGCCCCGAGGGTCTTCCTCGAGCGTGAGGATGTCGGCGCCACGCGCATGCGTGACCGACCACCCCTCGACGCCTGCGAGGCCGTCGAGCACGGTGGTGATCATCTCGCGCGGCTGACCGTCGAGCCATCCGGCCTGGCCGGAGCCACCGGCCCAGTCGCCGAGCTGCGTCTGGGCGTCGTCGGCGAGCGGCCCGACGACGGCGACCTTCAGCGCTGTCGCGGCATCCAGGGGCAGCACGCCGTCGTTCTCGAGCAGCACGATCGAGCGACGCGCGGTCTCGAGGTTGAGTTCGGCGTGCGCGGCGCTGCCGACCACGGCATCCAGGTCGTCCTGCGGAAGCCGCGGGTCTTCGAACAGCCCGAGCTCGAACTTGAGGGTGAGGATGCGGGCCACGGCGTCGTCGAACGCGTCTTCGGCGAGCAACCCGTTCGACACCGCCTCGAGTGCGCCCTCGAAGAAGCCCGGAGTGTTCATGACCATGTCGTTGCCGGCGCTCACGGCGGCGGCCGAGGCGTGGGCGTAGTCGGGCTGCACGTGCTGCTCCCACACCATGCGGCCGACGTTGTCCCAGTCGGTGATGAGTGTGCCTGTGTAGCCCCACTCGCCACGAAGAACGTCGCTGAGCAGCCAGTCGTTGACCGTGATCGGCACGCCGTCGGTCGTCTGGTAGCCGAGCATGAACGTGCGGCATCCCTCGCGTGCGACCCGCTCGAACGGCGGCAGGAACCACGACCGCAGCTTGCGCCGAGAGATGTCGGCCTCGCTCGCGTCGCGTCCGCCCTGCGTCTCGGAGTAGCCGGCGAAGTGCTTGGCCGTCGCGAGGATGGCGGTCGGGTCGTCGAGGCCGTCGCCCTGATATCCGCGCACCATCGCCGAGGCGAGTTCGCCGATCAGGAACGGGTCTTCGCCGAAGGTCTCGTCGATGCGGCCCCAGCGCAGGTCGCGCGCGATGCACAGCACCGGCGAGAAGGTCCAATGGATGCCGGTCGCCGCGACCTCGACCGCGGTCGCCCTCGCGACCTTCTCGACGAGCTCGGCATCCCACGTCGCAGCCATCCCGAGCTGTGTCGGATAGATGGTCGCTCCGGGCCAGAACGAGTGGCCGTGGATGCAGTCCTCTGCGACGAGCAGCGGGATGCGCAGCCGTGTCTGGGAGGTCAGCTCGTTCGCCCGGATGATGCGCTCGGGCGAGGTGTGGAGGATCGAGCCGACGTGCTTGCCCAGCACGTGGTCGTCGAGGTCGTCGCGGGCGTCGAGCTGCAGCATCTGCCCGACCTTCTCCTCGACCGTCATGCGGTCGAGGAGGTCGGCGACGCGCGCCGCGATCGGCAGTTCGGGGTCGAGGTAGGGCAGGGATTCGGTCAGGGTCTGAGAGGTCATCACTTCGTGTTCTGTGTCTTCGTGTCGTGTGTCTGGTTCGTCGTATCGTCCGCGGCGTTCTGCACGGTACCCGAGTCGGTCGCCGGGATGCTGCGCACCGCCGTCACCGGGTCGTTCACGTTGAGCCCCTTCTTCTTCATCGCGCGGGCGCGCTCACCCGCCGACCGCAGCCGCGGGTTGACGTACTCGTCGATGCCGAAGTTGATGAGCGACAGGGCGACGCCGATGATCGCGATGCAGAGCCCCGCGGGCACGTACCACCACCACAGCCGCGGGAACGCGCCGTTCTGCTGCGCCCAGAAGAGGATCGTGCCCCAGTTGAGGTTGCTCACCGGGATCACGCCGATGAAGGCGAGGGTCGTGAGGCCGAGGATCGCCGCCGTGACGGTGCCGACGAAGCTCGACGCGATCAGCGCCATGAGGTTCGGCAGCATCTCGACCGTGATGATGCGGTGCAGCGGTTCGCCGTTGGCGCGGGCGGCCTGGATGAAGTCGCGGTTGCGCAGCGACATGGTCTGCGCGCGCAGCACACGCGCACCCCACGCCCAGCCCGTGAGTCCGAGCACCGCGGCGATCACGATGAGCGGCGGGTTCTCGAACTGCGACGCCACGATGATGATCAGCGGGATGCCGGGGATCACGAGGAACACATTGGTGAGGGCCGAGAGCGACTCGCTCTTCCAGCCGCGCACGTAGCCGGCGATGACGCCGATCGTGATGGCGATGATCGTCGCGATGATGGCCGACAGGAAGCCGACCACGACGACGCCGCGCGTGCCGAAGATCAGCTGGCTGAGCACGTCTTCACCCATGTGCGTGGTGCCGAGCCAGTGATCGAGCGAGGGCGGCTGCCGCAGCGCCGTGCGGTCTTTCTGCGTGGCCCCGTAGGGGGCGAGCAGTGGCGCGAAGATCGCGATCAGCACGAACACCCCGAGGATGATCAGGCCGGCGATCGACTTGGGGTTGCGGAACATGGCGAACGAGTGCGCGAGCTGCGACCAGAAGGTCTTGCGGCCGGGCGCGCCGTCGCGCGCGGTGCGGAACGTCGCGGTCTCCGGCATCCCGGTGGGGACCGTGCTGCCGTCGGGGGCCGTGGTGTCGGTCGAGGTGGGAACGCTCATGTCAGGCCTCCGTCTGGCGCGTGCGCGGGTCGAGGTATGCGTAGACGATGTCGGCGAGGATGTTGGCGACCAGCACCGACAGCGTGATCACCAGGAAGACTCCCTGCATGAGGGCGAAGTCCTTCGCGTTGGTGGCGTCCAGCAGCAGCTTGCCGACGCCCGGGTAGCTGAAGACCATCTCCATGACGATCGTGCCGCCGACGATGAAGCCGATCGACAGCGCGAAGCTCTGGATCTGCGGCAGCACGGCGTTGCGGGCGGCGTATGCCCACAGCACCCGCCTGTTCGGCATGCCCTTCGCCTGCGCGACCGTGATGTAGTCCTCGTCGAGCACCGTGAGCATCATGTTGCGCATGCCCAGCATCCATCCGCCGAGCGACGCGATGATGATCGTGACCGCCGGCAGGGTGCCGTGCATGATCACCTGACCGATGAAGTCGAGGCTCCATTCGGGCGACTGGCCCTTGTCGTAGGCGTGCGACGACGGGAACCATTTGAGCGTCGACGAGAAGATCGCGATCGCGATCAGACCCAGCCAGAAGTACGGGATCGTGTTGAAGAACGTCGTGATCGGGATGAGCGCGTCGAGCCTGCTGCCGCGCTTCCAGCCGACGATCGCGCCGCCGACCGTTCCGAGCGCGAAAGAGATGATCGTCGCGATTCCGACGAGGCCGAGCGTCCACGGAAGAGCGGATGCCAGCACCTCGGTCACCGGACGAAGACCGTGCAGCGTGGAGATGCCGAGGTCGCCGCGGAACAGCATCGCCCAGTAGTCGAGGTACTGCTGCCACATCGACTTGTCGGTGTCGACGCCGAGCAGGATGCGCAGCGACTCCGCAGCCTCGGGGCTGACGTTGCGGTTGCGGGCGAGGTACGAGCTGACCGCGTCGCCCTTCATGAACCGGGGCAGGAAGAAGTTGATCGTGATGGCCGCCCACAGCGTGAACAGGTAGAACCCTGCGCGTCCGGCGAAGAACCGCCAGGGTACGAGCTTCCTCCCCTTCTGCGCGGTGGTCGCCGTCGTGCCGACCTCGAGCGCGTCGCGGTTCTCCTGTTCGATCTGACCCAGATCGGGGGATGCGGTGGTCACAGTGCACCTCCGTGCGAGCCGGTCGTCGCGAAATGCTTGTCGGGGTCGGGAGACGCCGCCCGCAGCTCGCGCGTGTAGGGGTCCTGCGGGTTGAGGATCACGTCGTCAGCATCGCCGTACTCGACGACGCGACCCTGGTTGAGCACCATGATCTTGTCGCTGAAGTGCCGCGCGGTCGCGAGGTCGTGGGTGATGTAGAGCACTCCGAGGCCCTCTTCTCGCTGCAGATCGGCGAGCAGGTTCAGCACCCCGAGACGGATCGACACGTCGAGCATCGACACGGGCTCGTCGGCGACGAGCAGTGACGGACGCGAGGCGAGCGCGCGGGCGATGGCGACGCGCTGACGCTGGCCACCGGAGAGCTCGTGCGGACGGCGGTCGATCACGGCATCCGCATCGAGGCGCACGCGCTCGAGCAGTCGGCGCACCTCTGCCTCGGTCTCGTTCTTGGGCACGACGTCGTCGAGCCGGATGGGGCGCTCGAGGTGGTACCTGATCGAGTGGTACGGGTTGAGCGACGCGAACGGGTCTTGGAAGACCATGCGCAGCTGCTGACGGTACCTCCTCAGGCCCTTGCCGCGCCGGGGAATGGGCGTGCCGTCGAGCCGCACCTCGCCCGACGTGGGCGTCTCGAGCTGGGTGAGGATCTTCGCGATGGTCGACTTGCCGCTGCCCGACTGACCGACGAGACCGATGGTCTGGCCGGAGTTCAGGGTGAAGCTGACGTTGTCGAGAGCCTTGAGCTGACCGGCTCCTCTGACGTTGTAGACCTTGGTGACATCGGCGAACTCGAGAGTCGTCATCGGGTCAGCACTCCTCTCGCGCCGGTGAGACGGGGGAACGACGACAGCAGGGTCTTCGTGTAGTCGTTCTGCGGGTTCGTCCAGATCTGCTCGGCGGAGGCGAGCTCGACGATCTCGCCCTCGCGCATGATCGCGATGCGGTCGCTGATCTCGAGCAGCAGCGGCAGATCGTGGGTGATGAAGATGACCGAGAAGCCGAACTCGTGACGCAGCTGCGAGATCTGCTTGAGGATCTCGCGCTGCACCAGCACATCGAGAGCCGTGGTCGGCTCGTCCATGACCATCAGCTGCGGGCGCAGCGCCAGGGCCATCGCGATCATGACGCGCTGACGCATGCCACCCGACAGCTCGTGCGGGAACGAGCGTGTGCGCTGACGGCCGACCTTGACGATCTCGAGCAGCTCCTCGGCCTCGGCCCTGCGCTGCTTGCGAGTCATGCCGGGCCGGTGGATCTCGAACACGTCCTCGAGCTGCGAGCCGATCGTCGCCACCGGGTTGAGCGCGTTCATCGCGCCCTGGAACACCATGGAGACCTTGTCCCAGCGGAACTTCTGCATCGCATCGACGTCGAGCGCGTTGATGTCGACGTCGACACCGGATGCGTCGTGGAACGTCACGCTGCCGCCCGCGATCACGGCCGGAGCCCGCAGCAGACGCTGCACGCCGTAGGCGAGGGTGGTCTTGCCGCATCCGCTCTCTCCCGCGAGGCCGAGGATCTCTCCTCGCTGCAGTTCGAGCGTCACGTTCTTCACCGCCTCGACGGGCGGATCGACGTCGTACACGACAGAGAAGTCGCGCACGCTGAGCAGGGGTTCTGACATGGGATGTCCTTCGTCGGGGGGCGCGTTTCGTCTCGGTCCTTCGGTCCTCGCTCAACGACCGGGGGGGGTGGCCTCCCCCGGTCGTTGAGCGAACGAAGCGAGACGAAACGCGCCGAATCTGCGTACGACGCCTCGTGCTTACTCGGCCGGCTTCAGCTTCGTGAGGATCTGCACGATGTTCTGCTGAGTCGGGTCGCCCGAGGCATACGGGTCCTCCTCCGAAGGCCACCCGACGTAGTTGCGGGTGTTGTACTCGCCGAGCAGCGGGTGCGCGCCGAGCGGGATCGCCGGGACCTGCTCGACGAAGATCTGCTCGAGCGTCGTGATGGCCGCGGTGCGCTCGTCATCGGACGACGCGTTGGCGTAGGTGTTCAGCGCGTCGGTCGCAGCGGGGTCTTCGAAGCGTCCGAAGTTGAATCCGGCGATGCCCTCGGGCGAGATCCAGCGCGGGTCCATCGTCGACGTGTAGAGACCGTAGGCCGTGCCGCTGTCTTCGAGCCAGTGGATGATGGCCGAGAACGATCCGTCATCGCGGGGTCCTGCCCAGCCGCCCCAGTCGGGCATGTCGATCTTGACCTCGGCGCCGATGGCCTCGGTGACGTCTTCGGCGATGAGCTCCTGCGCGGTGTTCCAGTCGCTCCACCCCGAGGGCACCGAGAGCGTGAACGAGACGGGCGTGCCGTCGGGGTCGATCAGCGCGTCGTCCTTCCAGGTGTATCCGGCTCCCTCGAGCAGGTCGCGCGCCTTCTCGGCATCGACGGAGTACTCCTCGCCCTGGAACTCGGGCTGGATCTCGTCTTCGAGGATCGACGAGAGTCCGGTCACAGACCACACCGGCTCGCTCGCCCCTTCACGGGCGATGTCGACGTACGCGTCGCGATCGATGACCCAGGCGAGGGCCTGGCGGAACGCCACGTCGTCGAACGGCTTCTGCTGCAGGTTCATGAACAGCGTCGCAGAGCCGGTCGTCGGGGCCACGAAGAACTTGTTGTGCTCGGGGTCGGCGTCGAGGAACTGCTCCTGGATCTGCGGGATGAACGCCTGCGCCCAGTCGGCCTCGCCCTGTGCGAGAGCGGTGGTCAGTGCCGTGTTGTCGCCGTAGGAGACGTAGTGCAGTTCGGGAACCGCGAGGTCGCCGCCCCAGTAGTCGTCGCGCGCCTCGAGGGTGACCGACTCGGTCGACCAGTTCGACAGCGCGTAGGGGCCGGTGCCGACCAGGTCGTCGCCCTTGACGGGGTCGGTGGCAGGCTCGTCGAGGTTCTCCCAGATGTGCTTCGGCACGATCGGCACGTGCAGCACGCGGGCCTGGTTCACGTACTTCGACTCGCCGAAGTTCAGCGTCACAGCGTCGCCGTCGACGGTCGCGCCCTCGAACTTGAGGCCCGCGGTGTCGAGCGCAGGGGTCGAGACGAGCTCGTAGGTGAAGACGATGTCGTCGGCGGTGAAGGGCTCGCCATCGCTCCAGGTGACGTCCTTGCGAGGCACGACGGTGAGGGCCGTGTAGTCGTCGTTCCACTCGATGCTCTCGGCGAGCCAGGGGGTGACCCCCCGATCGCCGGTCTGGTTCACGAGGGCGAGGGTCTCGAAGATGACCTTGCCGTAGCCGTACTTCGAGGCCGACGAGTCGCCGACGTAGGGGTTGTTCGACTCGGTGGTGATCGCACCGTCGGGCTTGGCGATCGTCAGGGCTGCGCCGCCTGCTCCGGCGTCTCCGTCGTTCGATCCGCCGGCTGCGCAGCCGGCGAGGGCCGAGACGCCGAGGGCGGAGATCGCCGCGACAGCGATCATGGACTTTCTGAGCTTCATTGCTTCTCCTTGGGCACGGGTCGTTGTGCTGTGTGGCTGTCGGTGCACGGGCATCCGACCTCATTCGCTTACTGGCGAGAAAGTAAGCTGGTGCGAGGTTACCCGCCAGTAAGTAGAGTTGGCAAGTACGATCCAGTGCAGGATTCGGTGCAGAAGAGGATGGACCATGTCGAAGGATGCTGTCGCCCACACGTCCGTCCGGCCTGCCACCCGCGAGAAGCGGGAGCAGATCCTCAAAGCCGCCGTCGAGATCTTCGGCAACAAGGGGTCGACGAACGGCACTCTCGCCGACGTCGCGGAGCAGGTGGGCATCACCCACGCCGGCGTGCTGCACCATTTCGGCTCGAAGCAGAAGCTGCTGCTCGAGGTGCTCGCCTACCGCGACCAGGCGGACGTCGCAGAGCTCGCCGAGAAGCACATCCCCGGCGGGCCGGAGCTCTTCCTGCACCTCGTGCGCACGGCGGTCGCGAACGAACGGCGCCCCGGCATCGTGCAGGCCTACACCGTGCTGTCGTCGGAGTCGGTGACCGACAACCACCCCGGTCGCGACTACTTCGAAGACCGCTACACGACCCTTCGGCGCGAGGTCACCGACGCGTTCCACCTGCTGTGCGCGCAGGAGGGCGTGACAGAGCCCGACACCGTGGCCACCGCCGCCGCCAGCATCCTCGCCGTGATGGACGGGCTGCAGCTGCAGTGGCTGCTGCACCGCGACGTCTTCGACCTGGGCGAGGCGAGCGAGTTCGCGATCCGCTCGATCGTCAACGGTGTGCTGCACCCCGGACCGGCACTGGAGTCGTACCGCCGCGACTAGGTGCCACGACTAGGCTCGGGGCCATGACGATCGACCTCGAAGCGCTCTACACAGACCTGCACCAGCACCCTGAACTGTCGTTCCAGGAGACGCGCACCGCCGGCATCGCGGCCGGTCACCTGCGGGATCTCGGCCTCGAGGTGCACGAGGGCATCGGCGTCACCGGGGTGGTCGGCATCCTGCGCAACGGCGAAGGTCCGGTCGTCTGGGCGCGCGCCGACATGGATGCACTGCCCGTGGGCGAAGAGACCGGCCTCGCCTATGCCAGCACCGCGACCGGCATCGACCCCGCCGGCAACACCGTGCCTGTCATGCACGCCTGCGGTCACGACATGCACGTCACCGCCATGATCGGTGCGGTCGAGAAGCTCGTCGCCGAGAAGGACGACTGGTCGGGAACCGTGGTCGTGCTGATCCAGCCCGCCGAGGAGTACGGAGCAGGCTCCCGCGCCATGCTCGACGCCGGCCTCCGTGACCTCGTGCCGCACCCCGATGTCGTCCTGGGCCAGCACGTCACTCCCCTGCCCGCCGGCACGATCGGCGTACGCCCAGGCACCCAGATGGCGGCATCCGACGGCCTCACCGTCGTGCTGCACGGACGCGGCGGTCACGGCTCGCGGCCGCACTCGACCATCGACCCCGTCGTCATGGCCGCGGCGACCGTCATGCGACTGCAGACCATCGCCTCGCGAGAGGTCGACCCCCGCGACGTCGCCGTGGTGACGGTCGGCTCGATCCACGCGGGTCTGAAGAACAACATCATCCCCGCCGAGGCGAAGCTCGAGCTCAGCCTGCGCTACCCGAACGACGAGATGCGCGACAAGGTGCTCGCGAGCGTCGAGCGCATCGTGCGCGCCGAGGCCGCGGCATCGGGAGCAGAGCGCGAGCCCGAGATCCGCACAGACCACACCCTGCCGCCGACGATCAACGATGCGGATGCCACGGCACGCGTCACGTCGGCGCTGCAGCGCGCGCTCGGTGAGGCGTCGGTGATCGACCCCGGCATGTTCACCGGCAGCGAGGACGTGTCGTGGTTCGCCCGCGACACCGGGGCGCCCCTGGTGTTCTGGTTCTGGGGCGGTGTCGATGCCGCGAAGTTCGCCGCGGCATCGGCGGCCGGAACCCTCGACAAGGATATCCCGACGAACCACTCGCCCTTCTTCGCACCGGAGATCCACCCGACGATCGAGGTCGGCGTCACGGCGCTGTCGGCGGCTGCGCGCGAGTTCCTCGACTGAGACTGTTCCCTCGCCGTTCACAATTCAGCATGGACGGCCGGAACCGGGCCGCAACCCTGCCCTGAGCCCGCGGAACGCGCGTTCTCTGCTGAATTGTGAACGCGAAGCGGGGCTGACTCAGCCGCCGATGGCGTTCATGCCGCGGGCGGGCTGCAGGAATGACGGGTCGTTGATCGCGTGCCCCGGCAGCTTGCCGTGCACGCACGAGCGCAGCATGGCGCCGATCCCCTCTGCGCGGTGACCCGCATCGGGGGCCTCGCCCCCGCGCAGCACACCGATCAGGTCGTATTCGGCGTTGGAGAACAGGCAGTTGCGCAGCTGACCGTCGGCCGTCAGGCGCAGCCGGTCGCACGCGCCGCAGAAGGGGGCGGTGACCGAGGCGATCACGCCGACCTCGTGCGGGCCGCCATCGATGCGCCACTTCTCGGCCGGCGCTCCGCCGCGTCCGGGAACGGGCTCGAGACTCCACCGCGCGCCGAGCTTCTCGAGGATCTCCTCGCGCGTGACCATCGAGGCGCGGTCCCACGTGTGGCCGGCGTCGAGCGGCATCTGCTCGATGAAGCGCAGCTGCGCGCCGACCTCCATCGCGAACGCCACCAGTTCGGGCAGCTCGTCGTCGTTCACACCGCGCATCGCGACGGTGTTGAGCTTGAGCGGGCGGAGCTCGGATGCCGCCGCTGCCGCGATGCCCTCGAACACGTCGTCGATGCGGTCGCGGCGGGTGAGGTCGGCGAAGCGCTGACGGTCGACCGTGTCGATGCTGATGTTCAGGCGTGTGAGCCCGGCGTCGATCAGCGCGGGCAGGTGCTTCGCGAGCGTGATGCCGTTGGTGGTCATGGCGACCTCGACGGGGCCCTCGTCGCCCTGGATCGCCGAGACGCGGCGAACGACCTCGACGATGTCGGCGCGCAGCAGCGGTTCACCGCCCGTGAGCCGGAAGGTGCGGATGCCGAGCGAGGCGGCCACTGTGGCGACCTCGACGATCTCGTCGGTCGACAGGATGCTGGTGCGCGCGAGCCATTCGTTGCCCTGCTCGGGCATGCAATACGTGCAGCGCAGCGAGCAGCGGTCGGTCAGCGAGATGCGCAGGTCGCGGTGCACGCGACCGTGCGTGTCGACGAGGCCCTGCGACGCGGGCGCCGAGTCAGCGGCGATCACGGGGTTCGGCGAGCGCACACCGATCACGACCGGCACGGCCGTCATCGCAGTCTCCCTCTCCCCGACATGTTCCGAGACTACCCGCGCGTTCGGTGTCGGGGCCCGTCTGGCGCGACGACCGGCATATTGCCAGGTCGCGGAGCCGGTCGGCTCGGACGGGACCGCATGGCTGCTGTTCCCCCACCTGGCGGCATTCACGGCCGCATCCGATCAGCCATTCGGGATACCGCCGACACCCGGAGCCGCGGCGAATCAGGCTCGACCGTTCTCCTTCGCGGCTTCGCGCACCGCCGTGTGCTCCAGGTTGGCGAGCAGTTGGAGGCGCTCATGGGTGGCCGAGCCCGGCTCAGCAGAGAAGACGATCATCGAGAGCCCCCGGTCGGACGCGAGGTCCATGGCCTGGAATGTGAGGTCCAGGTCTCCGACCACGGGGTGGTGCACCTTCTTCACCCCCGTGCGGTGCTCCCGCACATCGTGGGCTCCCCACAGCGTACGGAAGAGATCGCTGCGGGTGGAGAGCTCACCGACGAGATCGCTGAGCTTCCGGTCGTACGGCGACCGACCTGCCTCGGCACGGAGCACAGCGACGATCTGACGCGTCTGCGCGTCCCACTCCCGGTAGAAGGACTGGGCGCGTGGATCGAGGAACATGAACCGTGCCGCATTGGCCGGGGGATGCGCGTCATCGAGCATCTCGGAGAACAGCGCCCGACCGAGGGCGTTGGTCGCGACCGCGTCGAGACGACCGTTCTGCACGTAGACGGGAACGGTGGAGATCGCATCGATCGTCTGCCGCAAGCCCGGCGTGAGCTGCTGCGCCCGTACGGGACGACGACGCGGCTGCAGATGCGCTCCGGCGTTCGCCGCCCTGATGAGGTCGTGCAGATGCGCGTGTTCGGCATCGTCGAGCTGCAGGGCCCGGCTGACTCCGTCGATGACCTGCTCCGACACCCCGGCCGCGTTGCCGCGCTCGAGGCGCTTGTAGTACTCGGCACTCATTCCGGCGACGAGGGCGACCTCTTCTCGGCGCAGCCCCGGCACCCGACGACGACCGCCGAAGTCGGGCAGCCCGACTTGCTCTGGGGTGAGCTTGGCACGCCTCGTCGTGAGGAACTCGCTGATGGCGTCGTGGGTCTCCATGCCAACGACGGTACGCCGATCCGCTCGGTCGAGAGGGGTCCTGTCGGTGCACCCATAGACGGGGCCACGCTAACTCGGGCCGAAGAGCGTTGACTCGAATCATCATCCGACAGAAGGAACAGTCATGAAGAACGCACACCTCGGAAGCCTGGACGTCTCGCGCATCGGCCTCGGCGCCATGACCATGGCGGGCACATACACGACCGGGGGTGGCCTCGACAACGACGAGTCCATCCGCACCATCCACCGCGCCGTCGACCTGGGCGTCACCCACATAGACACCGCCGAGATCTATGGGCCGTACCTCAGCGAGGAGATCGTCGGTCAGGCCATCAGGGGGCGCCGCGATCAGGTGAAGATCGCCACCAAGTTCGGGCTCGTCTCACACTCCGGCGGCGGACCGGGTGTGACCGACAGCAGCCCGGAGAACGTGAAGGCCGCCGTGGAGGGCTCCCTGCGACGCTTGGGCACCGACCACATCGACCTCTACTACCAGCACCGTGTCGACCCGAACACGCCGATCGAAGACACGGCAGCCGCGGTCGCCGACCTGGTCGCCGAAGGCAAGGTACTGCACTTCGGGCTCTCCGAAGCCTCCGCGCAGACGATCCGACGCGCGCACGCCGTGCATCCGGTGTCGGCGCTGCAGACCGAGTACTCGCTGTGGACCCGTGATGTGGAGTCGGAGATCCTGCCGCTGCTGCGCGAACTGGGCATCGGCTTCGTTCCCTACTCACCGCTCGGACACGGTCTGCTGACCGGTCAGATCCGTTCAGCGGCCGACATCCCCGACGACGACTGGCGCAAGACCAACCCGCGGTTCGTGGGCGAGAACTTCACGCGAAACCTCCGCCTCGTCGACGAGGTGCGCGCGATCGGAGCCGAGATCGGCGCGACGCCGGCGCAGACCGCCCTGGCGTGGATCCTCACTCGCGGCGACGACATCGCGCCCATCCCCGGCACGCGCCGCGTTGCCCGAATGGAGGAGAACACCGCCGCGGACGCCGTCGAGCTCACCGCCGACCAGGCCGACCGGCTGACCGCGCTCGAACCGGCTGCGGGCGCACGGCATGACGACGCGAACATGGCCACGATCGACAGGTGAATCGGCTGTGCGGATGAACCATCGATGCTGGTGGCTTTCCGGCTGACGAGTCCCCGGGTGGCCGGCGGAGAGGCCGAATCCGATCAGCCATCCGGGATGCCGTGAGCAATCCGGCGCAGCGGAGGCGGACTCAGGTGACGGCGACGAATCCCACGAGCGCCGGGTCGATGCGCAGCCGCAGCCTGTCCCCGACCGTGAGGCCCCCGGCAGCATCCAGCGACAGGTCGACCGCACCCGCATCGGTGTGCACGCGCACACCTCCCAGCGTGGGCTCGAGGCGCGTCACCACGGCCGTCCACGACTCCGGGCCAGCCTCCGCGACCTGGACATCCCCCGGACGGAACACCGCGGCGAGCGCGGCACCGTCCGTCGCAGCGAGCTCACGCGACGCAGGATCGGCGCTGGTCAGCCGCACATCGCCGCCGCGCCACGCACCCTGGCTCGCGACGCCCACCAGGCGATTGAGCCCGGCGATCGAGGCCACGAACCTGGATGCCGGGGCGGCGAGCACGTCGCGCACCGGCCCCTCCTGCGTCACGCGGCCAGCCTCGACGACGATCAACCGATCGGCGAGCGCGACGGCATCCGCCGCATCGTGGGTGACGGCGACGGTGGTGGTCGAGGCGAGCTGATCGCGCAGCATCCGCCTGATGTCGCCTGCGGTCTCGGGGTCGAGGGCGACGAGCGGCTCGTCGAGCAGCACGACGCGAGGGGATGCGGCGAGCGCACGAGCGACCGCGACGCGCTGCTGCTCGCCTCCGGACAGCTCGTGCGGCATCCGCTCTCCCGAGCCCGGGAGCCCGACCCGTGCGAGCCAGTCGTCAGCGCCTGCGCGGGCAGCACGATGCTCGATACCCGCAGCGCGCGGACCGAAGGCGACGTTCTCGCCGACCGAGAGATGGGGGAACAGCCTCGGCTTCTGCCCGAGCAGCACGACACCTCGGCGCATCGGCTCCGTGCGCACTCGTGGCTTGGCGACACGATCGACGACGCGCCCCTCGACCGCGATCTCTCCGGCATCGAGCGACTGGAGTCCGGCGATCGCCTGCAGCAAGGTCGACTTTCCCGCACCGCTCGGGCCCATCACGGCCACTGTCGCGCCAGCGGGCACCTGCAGCGACACGTCGACGACGAAGTGCTCACGCTGCACGACGACGTGGGCGCGAAGACCCTCTGCGCCGGTCATCGCGCCGCCCCGGGACGCCATCCACGCACGAGCAGCAGCACGAGGATCGCGGTGGCGAGCAGCAGCAGTGCCAACGCGACGGCGGCCCCCTGCGTCACTCCCGCACCGTTGAACGCGGTGTAGATCGCGAGCGGCATGGTCTGTGTGACCCCGGGGCGATTGCCGGCGAAGAGCGCAGTGGCTCCGAACTCGCCGATGGCCCGGGCGAAGCACAGCACCACTCCGGCGACGATGCCGGGCGCGGCGAGCGGCAGCGTGATGCGGCGGAGGATCGTCCAGCGTCCGGCGCCCAGAGCCGCCGCCGTGCGCTCGTACTCGACCCCGGAGGTGCGCACGGCACCCTCGACGGCCAGCACCAGGAAGGGCAGCGCCACGAAGGTCTGCGCGAGCACGACGGCCGGAGTGCTGAACGAGAGGCCGAGGCCGCCGAACCACCCCGCTCGTCCGAACAGGTAGAGCAGCGCGACGCCGCCGACCATGGGCGGCAGCACGAGCGGAACGGTGACGGCGGCCCGCAGCACGGCGGCGAGACGCGGGCCGGAACGGGCGATCGTCAGAGCCAGCGGCACTCCGATCACGATGCAGAGCACGGTGGCGATGAGCCCCGTGCCGAGCGAGAGCAGCAGCGCCGATCGTGCGGCCTCCGACGTCACGTCGGAGATGAAGGTCGACCACTCGACGCGGGCGACGAGAGCCGCCAGCGGAAGGATGAGGAACGCGAGACCGATCAGGGCGGGGATGGCCAGTGCGCGCGGCGCGTATCCGTGCGAGACCGCAGCGCTCACGGCGCCCCGAAACCGTGGTCGGCGAGGATCCGCTGGCCCTCGTCCGAGAGCACGAAGGCGACGAACTCCTCAGCCCCCGCCGAGTTCGATGCCTCGGACAGCGCTGCGATCGGATAGTGGTTGACGACCTCGTCGGCACCGTCGGGCACGATCGCCTCGACATCGTCGCGGCCGACCACGTCGGTCGCGTAGACGAGCCCGGCGTCCGCCTCGGAGGCGGCGACCTTGGTCAGCACCGCGGTCACGTTCTGCTCGAGGCTGGCCGCCTCGACCGTGACGCCCGCGTTCGAGAGCAGCGTGGCGGATGCCGCACCGCACGGTACCTCGGGGGCGCACAGCACCGTGGTGACGTCGGCCAGGTCGTCGAGGGTCTTCACGCCGCCGGGGTTGCCCGTCGGCACGGCGATCACGAGAGTGTTGGAGGCGAACAGGGTCGGATCGACCGCGGCATCCTCGAGCTTGTCCATGTTGGCCTCGTCGGCTGAGGCGAACACGTCGGCCGGGGCGCCCTCGAGCAGCTGGGTGACCAGCGTCGACGATCCGTCGTACACGCCGGTGAACCGCACGTCGGGATTCTCCTGCTCGAACGCGTCGCCGATCTCGTCGAAGGCGCTGGACAGCGACGCGGCGGCATACACCGTGAGCTCGCCGCTCACCGCGCCCGCGGACGCCCCCTCAGTGCCGGCGGGTGTCGGCGACTCGACGGCACACCCGGTCAGCACGAGGGCGGCGGCAGCCAGTGCGATCGCGACGGTTCGGCGCGGTGTGCGGCGCATGTCAGGCCTTCGGCACTTCGACGACGACCTGCGTCGCCTTGACGGATGCCGTGGCCAGAGAACCCACCTCGAGGTGCAGATCGCGTGCCGCCTCGGCCGACATGAGGGAGACGACGCGATGCGGACCGGACTGCAGGTCGACCTGCGCCATCAGCCCGTCGATCTGCACACGGGTCACGATGCCGACGAAGCGGTTGCGGGCGCTCGAGTGGGCGTCGCTGGATTCGTGCGCCTCATCGGCCAGCTCGACTGCCCGCGCTGCGAGGGCATCGCCGGGGATCTCGGCGGGCACTGCATCGGTCGTCGGCAGCAGGCCCTGATCGACCCAGCGCCGTACGGTGTCGTCACTCACGCCGAGCAGCTGCGCGGCCCGGGCGATTCGAAAGGTCTGCATGCGTGAACATTACCGCGAATGCGGATGCTGCAGGACAAATCGACCGCATATGCGGAGCGTGACACACTGGCGCGACCCCGTCCGCTCTCCGACGTCGACGAATCTGCCTGGCTTCACCGCGACGTCGCACGCCGGGCATAGCCTGGTGCCATGCAGCCGCTCGTCGCACCCGCCCCCGCCCTCGATCCGGCGGAGCTCGTCCGCACCGCCCGGCACGCCGTGCTCGCGGGCATCGGCGAAGAGGGGCAGCGCCGACTCTCGGCCGCCCATGTCGCGGTCGTCGGTGCCGGCGGCGTCGGCTCCCCCGTGCTGCTCGCGCTGGCAGCCGCCGGCATCGGCACCATCACCGTGGTCGACGACGACGTGGTCGAACTGACGAATCTGCAGCGCCAGCTCGCGCACCGCGTCGAAGACATCGGCCGCCCCAAGACCGCCTCCGCCGCCCGCGCGATCACGGCCCTGTCGCCCGACGCCGACGTACTGCTCGCCACTGAGCGACTCGACTCCGAGAATGCCGAGCGCCTGTTCGCCGGCGCCGACATCGTGGTCGACACGAGCGACTCCTTCGCCACCCGCCGCGACGTCGCGGCCGCGACCGAGGCCCTCGGCATCCCTCTCGTCTGGGGAGCCGTGCAGGAGTGGCACGCACAGGCCACCGTGTTCTGGTCGAACCCGCCCGAGAGCGATCCGGTCGTGCTGACCGACCTCTTCCCACTCGGCACCGAGGGCGAGCCGCCGAGCTGCGCGCAAGTGGGCGTGCTGGGTGCGCTGTGCGTGCAGGTCGGAGGGATGCTGGCGACCGAGGTCGTGAAGCTCGTCACCGGCGCGGGCGAGCCGCTGCTCGGACGCCTCGCCATGATCGACGCCCTCACCTCGAGGCAGCACGAGATCGCGATCCGCTCGGCGGTGTCGGCATGAGCGCCGCAGGAGGCGGCCGCCGATCGGTCGAGGAGCAGCTCGCTCGCGTGCTCGACGCCGTGCGCACCCTGCCCGGTGAGACACGGGCGATCCGCGACGCCGCCCATCGCACCCTCGCCGAGCCGGCGACGGCAGCCCACGACATCCCCCTCTTCGACAATTCCGCGATGGACGGCTTCGCGGTGCGAGCGACCGATGTCGCCGCGGCATCCGAGGAGAAACCCGTGGTGCTGCGGGTCGTCGCAGACCTGCCCGCCGGGGTGTCGGACGACCCGCCGCTCGCGGCAGGCGAGGCCGCGCGAATCATGACCGGCTCCCCTGCCCCGACCGCGGCGGATGCGATCGTGCCCTTCGAAGACACTGCGGGAGGCCTCGCTGACTCTCTGGGCGAGGTGCGAGTGCTGCGCGCGCCGGCCGCCGCCGGAGCCTTCATCCGTCGCCGCGGCGCCGACCTGAGATCCGGGGATGCAGTGGTGCACGCGGGCGAACGTCTGGGCGCCTTCCAGCTCTCCGCAGCCGTCGCCGCCGGGGTCGCGAGTGTGACCGTGAGCCGGGCGCCGCGCGTCGCCGTGGTCTCGACCGGCAGCGAACTGCTCGAACCTGGCGAGAGTGCCGCCCGCGGCCGCATCCCCGATTCCAACGGCCCCCTGCTCGAGCTGCTCGTCGCGGATGCCGACGCCGAGGTCGTGCTCGTCGCCCGTGTGGCCGATGACGCCGAGGCCGTGCGCACCGTCACGGCGACGGCGGTCGAGCGCGGTGCCGACGTGATCGTGTTCACGGGCGGTGTGAGCGCCGGTGCCTACGAGCCCGTCCGCGGTGCGTTCGACGGCCGCGGCGAGGTCGAGTTCGCGAGCGTCGCGATGCAGCCGGGCAAGCCGCAGGCGTTCGGCGTGCTCGACACCGGCACCCTCGTGTTCGGACTGCCTGGCAACCCTGTGAGCGTCGCTGTGTCGTTCGAGGTCTTCGTGCGACCGGCGCTGCTCGCACTGCAGGGTCGCACCGAGATCCATCGCCCCCGCGCATCCTTCACCGCCGATGCGTCCTGGACGCCCCCTCCCGGCCGCCGTCAGTACCTCCCCGCGGTCGTCGACCTCGCGAACCGCACAGTGCGCCCGGCGACCGCCGGAGGCTCGGGCTCGCACCTCGCCGGAGGTCTCGCCAGAGCGCGTGCATTCGCGATCGTGCCCGCAGAGGTCGAGGCCGTCGCCGTGGGCGATGCGATCGATGTCATGCTGGTCGAATGAGCTTCACGCACCTCGACTCGGCCGGCCATGCCCACATGGTCGATGTGACCGGCAAGCAGCCGACCGTCCGCACCGCCACCGCGCGCGGCTTCGTGCGCTGCAGCGCCGACGTGATCGCCGCGCTGCGTGACGGCACCGCTCCCAAGGGCGACGTGCTGGCGGTCGCCCGCATCGCCGGCATCCAGGCCGCCAAGTCGACGCCGACCCTGCTGCCGCTCGCTCACGTGATCGGTGTGCACCGCGCCAACATCGAGCTCGACATCGTCGACGACGGCGTGCATGTCGAGGCGACCGTCGGCACCGCCGACCGCACCGGCGTCGAGATGGAGGCGCTCACGGCCGTGTCGGTGAGCGCTCTGGCGATCGTCGACATGATCAAGGGCCTCGACCGGTCTGTGGTCATCGAAGACGTGCGCATCGTGGCGAAGTCGGGCGGACGCTCGGGCGACTGGGTGCGCGAGGGAGAATCGCGATGACCCGCGTGCGCTACTTCGCCGCCGCAGCCGAGGCGGCAGGCGTCGATGCGGAAGAACGGCATGAGACGTCGCTCGAAGCCCTGCGCGCCGCGGTCGTGGCGGAGCATCCGGCTCTCGTCGACATCCTGCCGCGGTGCGCGGTCATGGTCGACGGTGTGCGCAGCGACGACGACCGGCCGCTCGACGACGCCCAGCTGATCGACGTGCTGCCTCCCTTCGCCGGGGGCTGACTCGGGCGTCGGCTCAGCCGCCGATGCCCTTCCACGACGTGGAGCCGTCGGACTCGACCTGACGCTTCCACACGGGCAGCGACGTCTTGATGTCCTCGATCACCGCGCGGCACACCTCGAAGGCCTCGGCGCGATGCTCGGCGGCGACCGCGATGACGACGGCTGCATCACCCACATCGAGTCGACCGATGCGGTGGCTCACGGCCACCACCACTCTCGCGTCGCCGACGGCATCCGCCGCAGCCTCTTCGGCGATGCGTCGCAGCGTCGACTCGGCATCGGGGTGCGAGCTGTACTCGAGCCCGACCACCGCAGTCGTCGCATCGGGGTCGTTGTCGCGCACGCGACCGATGAACGTCGTGACCCCACCCAGGGCGGGATCATCGACCGCGGCGAGATGTGCGTCGACGTCGAGACGCTCTTCGGAGATCGCAGCGATCCGCACCTCGTTCACGAGTGGTCACCGCCCGCGACCTGGTCGACCACGTGTCTCGCGACGGTCAGCACGACGGGAACCCCGGATGCCACGGCCCGCGGGGATCCCGGAAGATTCACCACGAGGACTCCGGCGGGGTCGACGATGCCGGCGACTCCGCGAGACAGCACCGACAGCGGAGTGTCGGCGAGACCGCTGCGGCGCAGCTCCTCGGCGAGGCCCGGCACCTCACGGGTGATCGCCCGACGGGTGCCCTCCGGGGTCTCATCGCGCGGTCCGACGCCGGTCCCCCCGGTGGTCACGATCAGTTTCACGCCGCGCGCGACCGCCCGGCGCAGCGCGTCAGCGACCGAGGAGGCACCATCGGCGATGACCTCGGCATCCGGGCAGTGCCACCCGGCATCTCTCAGCAGGCCGACCGCGATGGGGCCGCCCCGATCTTCTCGTTCACCCGCGAAGGATCGGTCGGAGACGGTGATCACACAGGCGGGGAGCGACGTCATGGCTCCCACACTAGGGCGAGATCCGGCAGGACGCGCCGGCATCACGCGACGCGGATGAGCGAGCGCTGCCAGCCCGACGAACCGTTCGGCGCGATCGGCGCACGCTCTTCGATCTGCATGTCGCCGTTCTTGTTGATCGCCCGTACGGCCACATAGTGCGTTCCGGGGGTGGCATCCCACTCCATGAACCACTGCACCCAGGTGTTCTCATTGATCGGGGCAGAGAGGGTCGCCGGCATCCATTCGCCCTCATCGATGCGCACCTCGACGCGCTCGATGCCCACCGTCTGCGCCCAGGCGACACCCGCGATCGGGATGCGCCCGGCGTCGACCGCCTGGCCCACCTTGGGGGTGTCGACGCGCGAGGCGAACTTGATCGGTGCCTCGGCGCTGTATCCGCGAGGTGTCCAGTAGGCCTCATCCTTGTCGAAGGTCGTGACCTTCAGCTCGGTGAGCCACTTCGTCGCCGACACGTAGCCATACAGGCCGGGCACGACCATGCGCACCGGGAAGCCGTGCTCGAGGGGCAGCGGCTCGCCGTTCATGCCCACCGCCAGGATCGCGTCGATGTTGTCGTCGGTCAGCGACGACAGAGGCGTGCTCGCCGTGTAGCCGTCGACGCTCTTCGACAGCACCATGTCGGCACCCGACTTCACGCCGGCCTTCTTCAGCACATCGCGCAACGGCACACCGAGCCACTTCGCGTTTCCGACGAGGTCGCCGCCGACCTCGTTCGAGACGCAGGTGAGGGTGATCGCATACTCGTCGAGTCCCATGTCGAGGATGTCCTGGAAGCTCATCTCGACCCGCTGATCGACCATGCCGTCGATCACCAGACGCCAGGTGCTGGGGTCGATCGTGGGCACGGTCAGTGCGGTGTCGACGCGGTAGAAGTCCTTGTTGGGAGTGAAGAGCGTGCTGAGTCCGGGGATGTCGAGCTCGGCGCCCTTCGGCACGGTGACGGTCGACTTCGGCGCGGGCAGCTTGAGCGCGTCGCGGATCGTCGCGACGGAGGCGACGGTCATGCTCACGGCGCGCGAGGCGATGCCGACGACGACGGCCGAAGCGCTGGCGATGCCCGCGAGGACGAAGAACTGACGGCGCCCCATCGCCTTCGGGGGCTGCTCGACATCCTGGCCCACCGTCTCGCGATCGGTCACGGCGAGACCCTCGCCCTTGCGGTCGGTCATCGCGACGGGAACGGCCGACGCCTTCCACGTTTTCAGACGGCGGATCAGGAGGACGATCAGGATCGACCCTGCGATGGTGCCGAGCACGGGAGGCAGGAAGGCGAGGGCCGTGACACCGGCCCTGGTCACGATCGCGGCGGTGGAGAGCGCGCCCGCGACCGCCAGGGCGATCACGCCGAGCGGGGGACGGAGCAGCTGCAGGATTCCGGCGATCGCCGACGCGATCACCACCGCGAGACCGAGACCGACCAGCAGCGCGATCTTGTCGTACTCGCCGAAGGTCGCGATCGCGAACTCCTTGAACGGCTGGGGCACGATGTCGATCACGAACCCGCCGACCGCGAGTATCGGACTCGCTGAGCGCGCGAAGATCAGCGCGAACAGCTCGGCGGTGGCGAGGAAGACGGCCCCGCTGATCACACCCGAGAGTGCGGCCCAGAAGATGAATCGTCTGCCTGTGCTGCGCTGAGTGCCTTTGCTGCGCTGTGCCATGGTCTGCTCCTTCGCACCGCCGACGGTGTGGTCAGCGTTTGTTCGGAGCGGAGACGCGAACGGATGGGCGCGCGGGAGCTGTCGCTAGAGGCGGCGCGCGGTGATGGTGTCGCGGTCCTGCAGCTGACGCAGGGTGCGCAGGCATCGGGAGCACAGGATCTCGACACGACGAGGGTGGTTCTCGCCGCAGACGCAGTCGACGGTCACGCGCCATTTGGCCTTGCGGCCGCAGGCGGCGTACGCCTCGTCGTCACCGTGGTCGCACTCGCAGAGCTGGCGTCCGCGATCGTCGAGACCGGGGAGCTCCGCAAGGGTTCGCTCGACGTCGGAGACCGGGGGCTGCTGCGTTTTCACCACCTGCCGATGTTCCCAGGGGTGCGCGGCTGCGCGCAACACGGTCGCGCGGGCGGCACACCGCGGTCCTCGCGTGCGCCGCCGTGCACGATTCAGCACGAAAGCCGCGAGAACGGCCAGGACACCCCCAGAACCGGCCCATTCGATGCGCTCATGCTGAATTGTGAACGAACCGCTTGCGCACCCATCGCGCGGGCGGCGGGTCAGACCTGCACGACGTGCGGCGGGGGCGGCGGGGCGAGCTGGCGCTGCGGCACCCCGTGTGCCTCGCGGTGCAGGCGCTCCATGCGGCTGTCGAGCTCGGCTGCGGCCTCGGCCGCGTCGGTCAGGCTCTCGACGAGGTGCGAGGGCACCTGATTCGAGAACTTGTAATAGATCTTGTGCTCGAGGCTGGCCCAGAAGTCCATCGCGATCGTGCGGAATTGCACCTCGACCGGCACTGACAGAGCTCCGGTCGACAGGAACACCGGCACCTCGATGATCGCGTGCAGGCTCTTGTACCCGTTGTCCTTGGGGTTCGCGATGTAGTCCTTGACCGTGACGACGGTCACGTCGTCCTGAGCAGTCAGCAGATCGAACAGGCGATACACGTCGGCGACGAAACTGCAGGTCACACGCACGCCCGCGATGTCGGTGATCTCCGAGCGGATGCGCGCGAAGTCCGGCTCGGCGATGCCCTTGCGCGCGATCTTCTCGACGATGCTGTCGGGAGTCTTCAACCGGCTCTTCACGTGCTCGATCGGGTTGTAGGCGTGATGGTGGGTGAACTCGTCGCGCAGGATCCCGATCTTCGTCTCGACCTCCCGCATGCCGAACTCGTACTCGCGCAGAAAGCGCTGGAACTCGTCGCGGAGCTCCCGAGTCTGCTGGATCGCGTCGTCGGTGACCTGAAGAGACGTCATGCCTTCGACGTTATCCGTCCGTGATCGGAAGTGGCTGTGCATCTTCGATGGAGTCGAGAACCTTGACGATGTCGGAGGCCGGGTCTAGAACGGAGGACATGACCAGCGCAGGAGAGAAGTGGACCGAGGCGTACGTCGAAGCCTGGAAGTCGAACGATCCCCAGCAGATCTCCGCGCTCTTCAGTGAAGACTCGATCTACCTCACCAGCCCCGACGCCGAGCCGCGCGTCGGCCGGGCGGACATCGTCGCCGGCTGGCTCGACGACCTCGACGAACCGGGGACGTGGTCGTTCGACTGGTGGATCGTGCGCGAAGACGACGAGTTCGTCGTGGTCGAGGGGCGCACGAAGTATCCGGCGGAGCGCGACTACGTGAACCTCTGGATCGTCCGGCTGGATGCGGAGGGGCGGGCGACCGCCTTCACCGAGTGGTACATGCCTCGCCCTCATCAGGAGTGACCGCGACAGTGGCCCGTGAGGATTCCGTTAGGGACGCTCGAGCACCCGTAGGGATTCCGTGAGGAACGCGTGAGGAAGGCGTTTGCGGGCGTAATGTCGCCCGACGTGTCAGAAGAAACCCGCGGCAACACCGATGCTCCTCCTCGCGTGAAGCGCATCCTGATCGGCGACCCGCTGACGAGTGCGCAGGTCGATGATCAGCTGCTCCCCAAGAAGATGGCGTTGCCGATCTTCGCATCGGATGCGCTGAGCTCGGTCGCCTATGCGCCGCAGGAGCTGGTGATGATCCTGCTCATCGGCGGGCTCACCTTCCTGTCGTTCACGCCGATCGTCGCGGTGGCCGTGGTGGTGCTGCTGATCGTCGTGGTGCTCAGCTACCGGCAGCTCATCAAGGCCTACCCATCGGGTGGCGGCGACTACGAGGTCGCCTCGAAGAACCTCGGCGAGATCCCCGGCGTCATCGTGGCGGCGGCCCTGCTGGTCGACTACGTGCTGACGGTCGCCGTGTCGGTCGCTTCCGGTGTCGACAACATCATCTCGGCCGTGCCCGGGCTCGATCCCCTGCGGGTCGAGCTCGCGGTCGGATTCGTGATCCTCATCATCATCGTGAACCTGCGCGGGGTGCGCGAGGCGTCGCTCGTCTTCGCCATCCCCACCTACGTGTTCATCGGCTCGGTGGGCTTCATGATCGTGACGGGACTCATCCGCACGTTCCTCGGCGATGCACCGGTGGCGTCGAGCGCCGAGTTCGCCGTGCACTCCGAAGACCTCGGGCAGGCTGCGGTCATCCTCCTGATCCTGCGCGCGTTCTCGAGCGGATGCTCGGCCCTCACCGGCGTCGAGGCGGTGTCGAACGGCGTGCCCGCCTTCCGCACGCCCAAGGTGCGCAACGCGCAGACCACGCTCGTGCTGATGGGTTCGATCGCGGCCTGCCTCTTCGCCGGTCTCACCGCACTCGCGCTGATCACCGGGGTGCACTACGCCGAGAACCCGTGCGACCTGATCGGCTTCGACTGCTCGAACCCGCAGCCGAGCCTGATGGCGCAGATCGCCTCGGCGACGTTCGGCGGCGGCAGCATCCTGTTCTTCATCATTCAGGCCGCGACCGCGTGCGTGCTGCTGCTGGCGGCCAACACCGCCTTCAACGGCTTCCCGCTGCTCGGCTCGGTGCTCGCCCGCGATGGATACGCGCCCAAGGCGCTGAACACCCGCGGTGACCGCCTGGTGTTCTCGAACGGCATGATCGTGCTCGGCATCGCCGCGATCGCGGTGCTGGTGGTGTTCCAGGCGAAGCTCACCACGCTGATCCAGCTCTACATCATCGGCGTCTTCGTGTCGTTCTCGCTCGGGCAGATCGGCATGGTGCGTCACTGGAGGCGCATCCTGCGCGGGCCGGCCGAGAAGACGCCAGGATCGGGGATCGACGGCGCCTCGGCATCCGATCGCCGCTCGGCGAGGATCGGCCTGGTCATCAACTCGGTGGGTGCCGCGATGACCGTCGCGGTGCTGCTGATCGTGACGATCACGAAGTTCACGCACGGCGCGTACCTGGTGTTCTTCGCGATCCCGGTGTTGGCGTTCCTGATGATGGGCGTGAAGCGGTACTACCGCGACGTCGAGCACGAGATCGCGATCGACGACACGACGAAGTTCGGCGCGACGGGCGACCTGGCGATCGTGCTCGTCAACCGTCTGCAGAAGCCCGTCATCAAGGCCATCGACTATGCGGTCGCCGCGAAGCACGGCAAGACGCTGGCGGTGCACGTCGCCGTGGCATCCGACGATGCCGCGCAGCTGCAGAAGGAATGGGCCGACCACCTCGTGCCGATCCCCCTGGTGATCGTCGAGTCGCCGTTCCGGTCCTTCGCTCAGCCGGTGACCCAGTTCATCACGCAGTACCGCGAGAAGCACGGCTCGTCGGTGGTCACGGTCTACCTGCCGCAGTACATCGTGGGGCACTGGTGGGAGACATTCCTCCACAACCGGCGCTCGCGTCGGCTCGCCAACCAGCTGATGCTCGTGCACGGGGTGTCGATCACGCTCGTGCCGTGGCTGCTCGACTCGTCCGAGCTGATCTATGGACGGCGCTCGCGTCCCCTGCCCGGGCAGGAGCGTGCCGGGCGCCCGGTCGTCGTGAGCGGGCGTCGCGCGCACCGGCCCGAAGGTCCGCCCGAGAGCTGACGCTGCTCAGGATGCGGCGAGCACACCCCCGAGGATTCTTGCCGCCTCCGGGAAACGCGACGGGTCGGCGTGGGCGTAGTTGAGGCGCACATACGACCCGGAGGGCTCGGCCGGGAACCACTCGGACCCGGGAGAGATGATGAGGCCGCGCGCCTCGCATGCGCGAACGATTGCGACGACATCGGTGCCCTCCGGTAGCCGCGCCCAGAGATTGAGGCCGCCGGTCGGCACCGTCTCGACGATCGCCGTCGGCGCGTGCTCGGCGAGGCTCGAGAGCAGCAGATCTCGTCGCGCCCGCAACTGTTCTCTGAATCCACGAAGGTGAGTCCGCCAGGCCGGTTGGGTCACGACGTCGAGCGCTGCGGCCTGCAGCACCCCGCTCACGTACATCGACTCGGCGGCGCGGTCGGCGAGGATGCGTTCGCGAGCCGGGCCGCGGGCGATCAGCGCTGCGATCCGCAGCGACGGTGAGACGCTCTTGGTCAGCGAGCGGAGATAGACGACATGGCCGTCATCGTCCATCGCCGCGATCGGCCGCGGATCGCCCTCGATGGCCAGATCGTGCGCCCAGTCGTCTTCGATGAGGAAGGCCCCGTGTCGACGCACGCTTTCGAGCACGGCGAGGCCCGTCGCCGCCGGCCACCTGGCGCCGGTCGGGTTCGCGAATGTGGGTTGCGCGTAGAACGCGCGAGCCCCGGTCTCGGCGAAGGCTCGCTCGACGGCATCCGGATCCGGACCGTGGGGGCCCGACGGGATCGGCACCAGAACCACCCCTGCCTGCTCAGCAGCGAGCAGCGCACCCCAGTAGGTGGGGGACTCGATCAGCAGCGGCTGGCCGGCGCCGACCACAGCTCGGAAGATCGAGCTCAGCCCGCTCTGACTGCCCGCGATCACGAGAGCATCCCTCGCGGATGCCGGAGCGACGTCTGCCGGTGCGGATGCCGCGAGCTCGGCGGCGAACCATGCCTGGAGTTCGGGCAGCCCGGCGGCGGGTGAACGGGTGAGCGCCGAGGAGGTGCGCGCCGCGCGGGTGATCGCCTGGCGGACGAGCCGTTCGGGAAGCAGCTCGACGGCGGGGTACCCCGAGTGCATGCCGATCGCATCGGGGGCGACGGTGCGCTGCGTCGAGGTGAGACCGGCGAGTCGGGCGGGAGGCGCCCCGAGGGCGGATGTCTGCCATCCGTAGTCCGCAGCGCGGGGCGGTCGCTGCGCCCGCACGAACGTGCCTGCTCCGGGCCTCGACTCGACAAGCCCCAGTCGCGCCAGGTGTGCCATGGCCTTCTGCACCGTCACGGGGCTCGCACCGTACTCCGCGACGAGGGCGCGATTCGACGGCACGCGGGCGCCCGGCGGAGCCGACGCGATCCACCGGCGGAGGCCGGCCACGATTCGGTCACTGCTATCCTGACTCATGAAACAAAAGAGTAGCGTTATCGTCCGCCCACGTGCGCCGCTATCCTCGAGTCCCGGACTCTGGTGGGGACTCCTCGGCGTCACCGCCTTCTCGTTCACTCTCCCGTTCACCCGCATCGCGGTCGGCGGCCTCTCGCCGCTGTTCATCGGATCCGGCCGCGCGGTGGTCGCCGCAGCACTCGCCGCCCTGGCGCTGGCGGTGACACGTCAGCATCCACCCACCAGGGCGCAGTGGTGGCGCCTCGCGATCGTCGCCGGCGGCGTGGTCGCGGGGTTCCCCCTGCTGACGTCGTTCGCCATGACCGCTGCGCCGGCGAGCCACGGCGCCGTGGTGATCGGCCTGCTGCCCGCAGCGACAGCCGCGATGGTGGTGCTGCGCACCCGCGAGCGCCCCGGACGAGCGTTCTGGTGGTTCGCTGCTGTGGGTGCCGCCGCGGCGGTCGTCTTCGCCTCACTGCAGAACGGTGGCCTGGGCGAACTCCATTGGGCCGATCTGCTGTTGTTCGGCGCGGTGCTCGCGGCGGCCATCGGCTACGCCGAGGGCGGGTTGCTCGCGCGGGAGCTCGGATCGTGGCAGACCGTGTCCTGGGCGCTCGTGCTCGCGGCGCCGCTGATGCTCGCGCTCACGCTGGGATCGGCGCTCACCCACCCGCCATCCGCCTCGCCGGTGCAGTGGCTCGCCTTCGCGTACCTCGCCGTGGTCAGCATGTTCCTCGGATTCTTCGCCTGGTACCGCGGGCTCGCGATCGGGCCCATGGCCCAGGTCAGCCAGATCCAGCTGGTCCAGCCCGTGATGAGCATCGCCTGGGCCGCGCTGCTTCTTCACGAGCAGATCGGCTGGCCCACCGCACTGGGTGGCATAGCCGTCATCCTTTCCGCCGCGCTCGCCGTGCGCACCCGACTGATCCATCCCCGACCCACCACTCACCCCCTGAACGAGGAGTTCTGATGCGCCACACACCCCGCTACCTGATGACCGACCCACTCGAGGTGAAGCGCCTCATCCGCGGCAACCCGTGGGCCACGTTCGTGTCGCCCGCGAGCACCGGACTGGTCGCCTCGCACTATCCCGCCCTGCTGATCGAAGACGAGTACGAGATCGTGATCGCGAGTCACTTCGGCCGACCCGACGAGCAGCTTCACGAGCTGGGAGACCACGAGATCCTCGTGATCATCCAGGGTCCTCACGACTACGTGTCGCCGAGTCTCTACACGCCGGGCGACCTGGTGCCGACCTGGAACCACGTCACCGCCCACCTCTACGGCACACCCGAGATCCTCAGCGAGGAGGAGAACTACGCCATGCTCGCGCAGCTCACCGACCACTTCGAGAAGGGCACGCCGCACGGGCGCAGCCTGTCGGAGGATGAGGCCGGCACACGTCGCGCGGCGAAGGGCACCGTGGGCCTGAGAATGCGTGTCGACCGCTTCGATGCGCGCGCCAAGCTGAGCCAGAACAAGTCTCCCGAGGTGCGACACAACATCACGGGGCATTACGAGCGGACGAACGCGGCGCTCGCGGCCGAGATGCGGCGCGTCGCGGATCAGACGTCTCAATAGGCTGGGGCGATGACAGATTCGCCGCGCACCGACGTCTGGCCCGTCCGCACCGATCGCCTGCAGATCCGACCGATGAGCGCCCCCGATGTCGACGGGATGTGGCAGTGGCGGCGGCTGCCCGACGTGAACCGCTGGCTCGGGCTGGCGCCTGGAACGATCGAGGCGTTCCGCGAGCGATACCTCGACCCTGAGCGGCTCGCCTCGATGCACATCGTCGAGCTGCTGCCCGCAGACGACGACCTGGCGCCCGTGCCGATCGGCGACATCATGATCAGGATCGGCGACGGGTGGGCGCAGCTCGAGGTCGCGGATCAGGCGAAGGGCGTCGAGGCCGAGCTCGGATGGGTGCTCGACCCGGACCACACAGGGCGCGGCTACGCGACCGAGGCGATCCGCGCGGTGATCGACGTCTGCTTCGGTCCGCTGGGGCTGCGCCGCGTGCACGCCGGCTGCTTCGCCGACAATGAGCCGTCATGGCGCCTCATGGAGCGACTCGGCATGCGTCGAGAGGAGTTCAGTCGCAAGACCGCTCTGCACCGGTCGGGCGAGTGGCTCGACGGACTGAACTACGGCATCCTCGCCGAGGAGTGGACGCCGACGGTCAGAGGTCTGTGACCCCGTCGACCACGAAGGTGTAGAGGTCTCTGACCAGGTCGGTCGCCTCGAGCCGGTCGCGATCGCGCGCGGCGGCGACCAGAACGTCGACGACCGATCGCAGCATCGCGGGGTTGCGAGGTCGGCTGAGCGAGCGGATGCCGAGCACCAGCGCAGGTCTCTTCGACGCGTGCAGGGCGCTCAGGTATCGGTTGCGCGAGAACACCGCGAGCAGGTCGAGCAGCTCCCACAGCCCCTCTGCTCCGACGACCTGGTCGTTGTCGTCGGTCTCCCAGAGTTCTCTGACGGTCGCCGCCCTCGCGGCGAACTCAGTGACCTGCGCCTCGGTCGCGTGCGCGATGCCCAGGTCGGCCGCCGCGATCGACAGCCCCGAGCACTCGGCGGCGACGGCGACGAACCACGCGGGGGTCGGTGTCACGACGACGGACGCCCTGTTGAGCCGGTGGTCGATCAGGTGCATCGCCTCGAGCGCGCCGAGGGCCGATCGCACGGTGCCGGCGGCGACGTTGAGGCGCTGCACGAGGGCCGTGACCGACAGGGGGTCGCCGGGGGCCAGCTCGCCCGACTCGATCGATTGCGCGAGCGAGTCGACGACGGCATCCGCTCTCGAGGTGAAGAGAGGCAGTGGCTGCTCGACCCCTCCCAGCAGTCGCGTGGAGTTCAGCTTGTCGATCCGCCGGTCGGGCATGTCATTCCCCGGGTGATCGGCCGATGCGTGTCGGATCGCCGGAGGCAGATACGGCGGCGAGCGCAGCCGCCGCTCGGAGCGGCTCGATCGTCGATCTCAGGAACAGAGGTTCGATGACCTCGCGCACCCCGACGCCATCCCGTCGCTCGAGCAGCGCGCGCAGCTGTTCGAGACCCGTGCGCATGAAGTCGACGAGCTCGGCGGCGACCGGTTGCGCTGGCACTGTTCTGGTCAGGTGCAGGGCGAGCTGCCCGTCGAGGATGTCGATCATCGTCTGGTTGTGGGCGCTCAGCACGATCTCACCCCACAGCGCGTACCAGAGGCTGAGCCCCTCACGGCTGGAGGCTTCTGCCAGGCCGGCGGCGAGCAGACCGTCGATGCGCCCCTGCAGCGACGCGACCTGTTCGTCGGTGTAGGTCGGCACGGCTTTGACCGCGCAGTATCCGATCATCGCGACGGCGGTCTCGACCCGGTCGGCCTGGGCGTCGAGATCGACCGGGGCGACGCGAGTGAACCGGTTGGTGCTGACTTCGATGAGCCCGAGGTCGGCGAGGCGGTTCAGGGCCTCGCGGATGGGCGTGCGGGAGACGCCGTATTCGGCCTGCAGATCCTGGTCGCGGATCTCTTCGAGGGGCTGCATGCGCCCAGAGATGATCTCTTCGGCGAGCGTGGCGAAGACCTGGTCGCGGATCAGCTGCCGCGGCCGAATCGGCAGAGATGCGCTGATGTCGCCCACGGGCACACTTTATGCCGGTGTGATGCCCGCGCACCATACATCAGGCACTGAAGTTTCACCGGATCCGGCGAGATGTGCGTAGCGTGGAGGCGTAGGGCAGCGACCCTCACCCGGCACACACTCCCCATGTCGTGCTGCGGACCTCCCCCAGATCCCGTGACCTGCGTCGCTGCCCTTTTCCCTACCCCGGGCCAGCGCCGGGATGAACGGTCTCAGCCTGCGACGAACGCGAGCACGAGAGTGGCGACCAGCACCGTCGGCACGGCGACGATCGCACCCCAGAGCATCAGGCTGCCCCAGCGGATCTCGACGCCCAGCGACACCACTCTGTGGTGCCAGAGCAGCGTGGCGAGCGACGCCCACGGTGTGATCAGCGGTCCGAGATTCACCCCGATCAGCAGTGCCATGAGCGCGACCGGGTCGCCGGCGGTGGGTTCGAGGATCAGGTAGGCGGGCAGGTTGTTGACCCCGTTCGCGGCGAGCGCTCCCGCTGCCGAGAGACGCAGCAGCTCTGCGGGCGCGTGTCCACTGGTCGCGAGGACCGACAGGACGTCGAGGATGCCGTTCGCGTGCGCGGTCTCGACCACGACGAACAGGGCCGCCGCCAGGCCGATCGCCTGCCATGGCACGAGCGAGAGTCGCAGCACATGACGACGCCGGATGCCGAACACGACGATGAGCACGAGCGCGGCGACCGTCGCGGGGATCCAGACGTCATGGGTCACTGCGAGCAGGGGCATCAGGAGCAGCAGGATGCCGGAGGCCGCCCAGAAGAGCACCCGGTCGGAAGGGTCACCGCCTGTCGGAGCGCGATACCCGCCGAAGAGCGTGCGTCGGTGTCGCAGTGTGAGGATCACGACGGGCACGAGCACCCCGACGAGCGTCGGCGCCCAGCTCAGCGCGAGGAACGCGAGCGGGTCGTCACCGATTGACCGTGCCGCGAGCAGGTTCGTGAGGTTCGAGACGGGCAGTGCGAGAGATGCAGTGTTCGCCAGCCACACCGTGACGAGGGCGAACGGCAGCGGAGGGATGCCGACGCTCTGCGCGAGCACGACCACGACCGGCGTCACGATGACCGCCGTGGTGTCGAGCGACAGGAACACCGTGCTGATGACGGCGAGCACCACGACAGACAACCAGAGCAGGATGACGCGCCCGTGCCCCCACCGAGCCAGACGCTGAGCGACGACGTCGAACACCGCGGCATCCCGGGCCAGCTCGGCGACGATCGTGATCGCGATGACGAATCCGAGCACGGGTGCGATGCGGGCACCGAGCGCCCCGGCATCCGAGGGTGGGAGGACGCCCGTGACGATGCAGACGAGTGCCACGGCGATGAGCGCCAGGACGATGATCGTCCCTGCTCCCAGCCGCCGTCGCGTCGCACTCACTCGCTGAGTGTAGATCCGGTGAGGGTGTGATCCGGTGAGTGTCCGTCTCGCGGCCTGTCAGCCGGGTGTGGTCAGGCGTCCCAGGGGAGCTTCACCACCGGCAGGATGTAGACCCGCCCCATGACGGCGGTCGGATGCTTCGCCATGAAGCTCGCGGCCTCGTCGATCGACTCGGCGGTCACGATGTCGTAGCCCGCGAACCACTCCTTGAACTCGGGGAACGGACCGTCGGTGACGAGCACCTTGCCGTCTCGCACAGCCACGGACTTCGCCTCCTCAGGGCCTGCTACGGGTGCACCGTCGCCCAGCCGGCCGGCCGCGTCGCCTTCCTCCGCCCAGTCTTCGAGCAGGCGCTGATCCTCTCCCTGCGGCATCGTGCCGCCAGTCGGGTCGGTCATGTGGATCACGAGGTACTTGTTGCTCATCTGCTCTCTCCGTTCGACGTGGTCCCGGAGGGTCCGGGCACGAGTGGCACCGCGATCTCATCGCGGCGCCGGGTCAGGTGGGCGATCTCGGCGTCGTTGCTCGCCAACGAGATCGCTCGGTCGTAGGCGTCCATGGCATCTGCAGGTCTGCCCGCCGCGCGCAGCAGCTCGGCCCGAGTCACGTGCAAGCCATGGAAGTCCGCCAGTGCATCGCGCAGCGACTCGACGATGACCAGCGCCTGCTGTGGTGAGTCCCGTTCGGCGATCGCCACGGCCTTGCCCAGGGTGACGACCGGACTCGGGTCGACGCGCTCCAGCTGCTCGTAGAGCTCGACGATGCGTTGCCAGTCGGTGAGCTCAGCATCCACGGCCGCCGCATGCACCGCATTGATCTGGGCGAGCAGCGTGTAGCGACCGGGAACCGCCCCGCGCAGTCGGTCGAGAAGCGACAGGCCCTCGTCGATCAGCTCACGATTCCACAGCCCGCGGTCCTGCTCATCGAGCCGCACGAGCTCGCCTTTCGCCGTGATCCGGGCCGGAGAGCGCGCCTCGCTGAGCAGCATCAGCGCCAGGATCCCCGCGACCTCTGCGTCGTCGGGCAGCAGCTCTCTCACGAGTCTGGTGAGCCGGATCGCCTCGGTGGTCAGCTCGCTGCGGAGCGCCGGCATCTCGGAGCCGGATGCGAAGTAGCCCTCGTTGAACACGAGATAGAGCACCGCCAGCACCCCGTCGATGCGCACGCGCAGATCTTCAGGCGCGGGCACCTGATAGGGGATCTGCGCGGTCTTGATCTTCGACTTCGCTCGTGTGATGCGCTGCCGCACAGCGGATTCCTGCATCAGGAAGGCTCGCGCGATCTCCTCGACCGTGAGGCCGGCGACCACGCGCAGAGTGAGGGCGACGCGCCCTTCGAGCGACAGCGCCGGATGGCAGCACGTGAAGAGCAGGCGCAGCCGATCGTCGTCGATGGCGCCGGTCGGCTCGGGCGGTTCGGGATCGTGCAGCATCAGTGCCTCCCGCTGCTTCGCGTCGCGGGACGACTCCCGACGCAGCCGATCGATGGCCTTGCGATAGGCGGTGGTGGTGATCCATCCGCCCGGATTCGGTGGCACGCCCTCGGCCGGCCACCGCTCGACTGCAGAGGCGAACGCCTCGGCGGCCATCTCCTCGGCGAGCCCGAGATCACCGCAGCGCCGCGTCAGACCGGCGACGATCCTCGCCCACTCCTCGCGGTACACCTGGGCGACGCGCACGTCGATGTCAGCGCGTCGCGACCGCCCGGCATCCGCAATCATCGCGTCATTCCGTGACGAGACCCCTGGGCGCCGCCCCATCGCGTCATGTGTGCTCTCTCCATCCGGTCGAACCAGCAGGATCTGCAGCGAACCAGCCGTCACCATGATCATTGCCGCTCACGGCGTCGGCGAGAAGGGCCGCCCGTCCAGACGCGGCGAGCGCGAGCCCACAGCGACGGCCGCCTGATCATGCCGGGATGCTCGAGGGCGACGCGGCGCCGCTCGATGGTCTGCTCTGCCTCCTCTGCCTCCAGCCGGTAGAGAACACTCGCCATCATCGGATCGTTGTACACGTCGTCACCGTGCCTCTCATCTGCGAGACCACCCGAAACGGTCGCCTCCTACCTGCACCACGAACGACGACGGCGGGATGCGACATCGAGGCGCGAAAAAGTCCACACGACCTCGGAACGTGAGCAACTCGCATGCATCCCGCACGCCCCCGTAGGCAAAACGTGAGGATCGCCATATGCCGGTCCGCACGGGAGTTGTATCGAGTCTCGTGCTCGACATCATCTACATCGCGCTGACTCTCGCGCTGTTCGCCCTCGTCTCCCTGGTCGCGAAGGGGGTGGAACGACTGTGATCGTCTTCGAGATCATCGCCGCCGCCCTCGCCGTGGCCGCCGTCGTCTACCTCGTGGTGGCTCTCGTCGCCCCGGAGAAGTCCTGATGGGCGCCGGCTCTTCGATGAACGCCGAACTCTGGTTCGGCATCCTCCAGGCCGCCGTCCTGATCGTCGCCCTCGTACTGCTCTACCGCCCCGTCGGGGACTACATGGCGCACGTCTTCAGCACCCCTCGTGATCTGAAGGCCGAGCGGGGCATCTACCGTCTGATCGGCGTCGACCCGGCATCCGAGCAGACGTGGCGTGCCTACGCCCGCAGCGTCCTCGCGTTCTCGGTCGTCGGCCTGCTGCTCGTCTACGGGCTGCAGCGTCTGCAGGGCTTCCTGCCCGAGTCGCTCGGACTCCCGGCCGTGCCCGAGGGGCTGGCGTTCAACACCGCCGCGTCTTTCGTCGCGAACACCAACTGGCAGTCGTACTCGCCCGAGCAGACGATGGGCTACACCGTGCAGCTCGCGGGCCTCACAGTGCAGAACTTCGTCTCGGCCGCCGTCGGCCTGGCCGTCGCCGTCGCACTGATCCGCGGCCTGGCCCGTCGCGGCTCGACCACGATCGGCAACTTCTGGGTCGACCTGATCCGCGGACTCGGACGCATCCTGCTGCCGATCGCGCTGCTCGGCGCGATCGCCCTGATCGCGGGCGGCGTGGTGCAGAACTTCGCTGGCTTCACCGATGTGACCACCGTCTCCGGGGGCACGCAGACCATCCCCGGTGGGCCGGTCGCCTCACAGGAGGCCATCAAGCTGCTCGGCACCAACGGCGGTGGCTTCTTCAACGCCAACTCGGCGCACCCGTTCGAGAATCCGACGGGCTGGACCAACCTGCTGCAGATCCTGCTGATCCTGGTGATCCCGTTCGCACTCCCCCGCACGTTCGGCCGCATGATCGACGACAACCGCCAGGGCTACGCGATCGCGGCCGTCATGGGAACGATCTTCCTGATCTCGACCTTCGCCCTCTCGGCACTCGAGCTCGCCGGCCGCGGCAGCGCTCCCGAACTCGCAGGGGCGGCCATGGAGGGCAAGGAGGCGCGCTTCGGCATCCTCGGATCCACGCTCTTCGGCAGCGCCAGCACCCTGACGTCGACCGGCGCCGTCAACTCGATGCACGACTCGTACACGGCACTCGGCGGCATGATGCCGATGCTCAACATGATGCTCGGCGAGGTCGCCCCCGGCGGCGTCGGATCGGGTCTCTACGGCATGCTCGTGCTCGCGATCATCGCGGTGTTCGTCGGCGGACTGCTCGTCGGCCGCACCCCCGAGTACCTCGGCAAGCGCATCGGCCCGAAGGAGATCAAGCTCGCGAGCCTCTACATCCTCGTGACGCCCACCCTCGTGCTGGTCGGCACGGCCCTGAGCTTCGCGATCCCGGGCATCCGGGCGGACGTCGAGGCGACCAGCATCCTCAACCCCGGCGTGCACGGCATGAGCGAGGTGCTCTACGCGTTCACCTCGGCGTCGAACAACAACGGCTCCGCCTTCGCCGGCCTCACCGCGAACACCCCCTGGTTCAATACCGCACTCGGCATCGCGATGCTGCTCGGCCGCTTCCTGCCGATCGTGCTCGTGCTTGCTCTCGCCGGATCGTTCGCCGCGCAGCAGCGCGTGCCGGAGAACACCGGAACGCTGCCCACGCACCGACCGCAGTTCGTCGGCCTCCTCTCGGCCGTCACGGTCATCATCACGGCACTCACCTACTTCCCCGTGCTCGCATTGGGACCCCTCGCTGAAGGACTCGTCTGACATGACCCTCATCACCACCCCCTCCGAGACGCCGTCGGAACAGCAGGATGCCGCGGCATCCGCCTCGACCGAACCGCCCCGAGCGTTCGGCTGGGCGCAGCTGACCCAGGCCCTGCCGGGCGCGCTGCGCAAGCTCAACCCCGCCTCGCTCGTGCGCAACCCCGTGATGCTGCTCGTCTGGGTCGGCGCCGCGTTCACCACCGTGCTCGCGATCGCCGAGCCCTTCCTCGGAGGCCCCGCCGACTCGGGCGGAACCCCGGTGCCCGCGCCGTTCACCTGGGGCATCGCCATCTGGCTGTGGCTCACCGTGCTGTTCGCCAATGTCGCCGAGTCGGTGGCCGAGGGCCGCGGCAAGGCCCAGGCTGCGAGCCTGCGCAAGACCCGCACCAGCACCATGGCACGCAAGGTCGTCCGGTACGACGCCGGTGCGGATGCCACGGCAGAGCGCTCCGAAACCGTCGACGTCTCGTCGGCCGAGCTCCAGCGCGACGACATCGTGATCGTCGCGGCGGGAGAGCTGATCCCCGGAGACGGCGACATCGTCGCGGGCATCGCGACCGTCGACGAGTCGGCGATCACCGGCGAGAGCGCTCCGGTCATCCGCGAATCCGGCGGAGACCGCAGCGCCGTCACCGGCGGCACACGGGTGCTGTCTGATCGCATCGTCGTGCGCATCACCTCGAAGCCCGGCGAGACGTTCGTCGACCGCATGATCGCCCTGGTCGAGGGCGCGAGCCGTCAGCGCACCCCCAACGAGATAGCGCTGAACATCCTGCTCGCGAGCCTGTCGATCGTGTTCGTCGTCGTGGTGCTGGCGCTCAACCCGATCGCGTCGTACGCGGCCTCGCCCGTCAGCATCCCGGTGCTGATCGCCCTGCTCGTGTGCCTGATCCCCACGACGATCGGCGCCCTGCTCTCGGCCATCGGCATCGCCGGCATGGACCGCCTCGTGCAGCGCAACGTGCTCGCCATGTCGGGCCGCGCGGTCGAGGCCGCGGGAGACGTCACCACCCTGCTGCTCGACAAGACCGGCACCATCACCTACGGCAACCGACAGGCCCACGAGGTGCTGCCGCTCGCGGGGGTCGACCCCGAGGAGCTGCTGCGCGTCGCCGCCCTCGCATCCCTCGCCGACCCCACGCCCGAGGGAGCGTCGATCGTCGCGTTGGCCGCGTCTCACGGCATCCAGGTCGAGGAGCCGGTCGGAGCCGTCGTCGTGCCGTTCACCGCGCAGACCCGCATGTCCGGCCTCGACCTGCCCGACGGCACGCAGATCCGCAAGGGTGCAGGCTCGGCGATCAGCGCCTGGCTCGGACTCGACTCGAATGCCGAGCTCACCACCCTGACCGACGGCGTCGCGTCGAGCGGCGGCACCCCCTTGGTCGTCGCCGTGAAGCCTGCCGAGGGCATCGGCGAAGTGCTCGGCGTCGTGCACCTCAAGGACATCGTGAAAGACGGCCTGCGCGAGCGGTTCGAAGAGCTCCGCAGCATGGGCATCCGCACCGTCATGATCACGGGCGACAACCCGCTGACCGCCGCCGCGATCGCGAAGGAGGCAGGGGTCGACGACTTCCTCGCCGAAGCGACTCCCGAGCAGAAGCTCGAACTGATCAAGCGCGAGCAGGAGGGCGGCCGCCTCGTCGCGATGACAGGCGACGGCACGAACGACGCCCCGGCGCTCGCCCAGGCCGACGTCGGCGTCGCGATGAACACCGGCACGTCGGCAGCGAAGGAGGCCGGCAACATGGTCGACCTCGACTCCGATCCCACGAAGCTCATCGACATCGTGCGAATCGGCAAGCAGCTGCTCATCACCCGCGGAGCCCTCACGACGTTCTCGCTCGCGAACGACATCGCCAAGTACTTCGCCATCATCCCGGCGATGTTCATGGGCGTCTTCCCCGGCCTCGCGGCGCTCAACATCATGCAGCTGCACTCGCCGGCATCCGCCGTGACCAGCGCGATCATCTTCAACGCCATCGTGATCGTGTTCCTGATCCCGCTGGCACTCCGAGGAGTGAAGTATCGCCCGGCGAGCGCCTCGCAGATCCTGCAGCGCAACCTGCTCGTCTACGGCCTCGGCGGCGTGATCGCACCGTTCATCGGCATCAAGCTGATCGACCTCGTGATCACCCTCATCCCCGGCTTCTGAGCGCGACTCACCGCGTTTCGTCTCGGGGCTTCGCTCCTCGCTCAACGACCGGGCGAGGTCACCCGCTCCTCGCTCAACGACCGACTTCTTTGAAAGGCATCCCATGTCCTCCTCTCGCACCGTGGCCCGCACCACCGGCGTCGCCATCCGCGCGATGCTCGTGCTCACCCTCGTGCTCGGCGTCGGCTACACCCTGGTGGTCACCGGCATCGGCCAGCTGCTGATGCCGTTCCAGGCGAACGGCTCGCCGCTCGCAGACGACAAGGGCAGCTCGCTGATCGGGCAGTCCTTCACGGATGCCGACGGCGAGGCGCTTCCCGAGTACTTCCAGTCGCGTCCGTCTGCCGCCGGTGACGGCTACGACGGAGCGGGCTCGAGCGGCAGCAACCTGGGGCCCGAGAACCCCGACCTCGTCACGGCGATCGGCGAGCGTCAGGCGGCCATCGCCGAGCGCGAAGGAGTGAGTCCTGATGCCGTTCCGGCCGACGCCGTGACGGCATCGGGCTCGGGCCTCGACCCGCACATCAGCGTCGCCTACGCCCTGCTGCAGGTGCCGCGGGTGGCCGAGGAGCGCGGCCTGCCCGAACAGCAGGTGCGCGACCTCGTGGAGTCTAGGATTCAAGGGCGGGATCTGGGATTCCTCGGCGAAGAACGCATCAACGTCGCCGAACTCAATCTCGCGCTCGATGAGCAGGAGGGCTGATGACGGCAGAGCGGATGCCGCGGCGCGGCCGACTCCGCGTGCTGCTCGGCGCAGCCCCCGGTGTCGGCAAGACCTTCGAGATGCTCGTCGAAGGTCGCCGACTGCTCGACGAGGGCAGAGACGTCGTGATCGCGATCGTCGAGACTCACGAGCGCGCGGCGACGGCGGCGCAGACCATCGGCATCCCCGAGGTGCCTCGCCGCACCGATCTGCACCGAGGCGTGCCGCTGAGCGAGATGGACCTGCAGGCGGTTCTCGCTCGGCACCCCGAGATCGCGCTGGTCGACGAGCTCGCCCACACCAACACCCCCGGTTCGCAGAACGCGAAGCGCTGGCAGGACGTCGACGCGCTGCTCGACGCGGGCATCGACGTCGTCACGACCGTGAACGTGCAGCACATCGAGTCGCTGAACGCCGTGGTCGAGAAGATCACGGGCATCGCTCAGCAGGAGACGATCCCGGATGCCGTGGTGCGCGCCGCCGACGAGATCGAGGTCGTCGACCTGGCGCCGCAGTCGCTGCGCGATCGACTCTCGGCGGGCCTCGTCTACCCGGCCGAGCGGATCGACGCGGCGCTGTCGAACTACTTCCGCCTCGGAAACCTGACGGCGCTGCGCGAACTCGCGCTGCTGTGGCTCGCCGACGAGGTCGACAGTGCGCTGCGCAGCTACCGCGCCGACCACGGCATCGAGGGCACCTGGCAGGCGCGCGAGCGCGTGGTCGTCGCCCTCACCGGTGGCCCCGAGGGCGAGACGCTGCTGCGTCGAGGGGCCCGCATCGCCGCCCGCTCGGCCGGTGGCGAGCTGCTCGCAGTGCACATCGCCGCACAAGACGGCCTCCGCGACGAGACCCCGGGGGCACTGGCCGCCCAGCGCTCACTGGTCGAGTCGCTCGGCGGCAGCTTTCACCAGATCATCGGCGACGACATCCCCGGCACGCTCGTCGAGTTCGCGCACGGCGCCGACGCCACGCAGCTCGTGATCGGCGTCAGCCGACGCGGTCGCCTCGCGGCCGCGCTCACCGGACCCGGCATCGGGTCGGAGGTCATCCGCCGCTCGGGCGATATCGACGTGCACATCGTGACGCACGCCGCCGCGGGCGGGCGCGCTGCGCTCCCCCGCATCACCGGCGGCGCGCTCGGCTGGCGACGCCAGCTGCTCGGCTTCGTGATCGCGCTCATCGTCGGACCACTGCTCTCGTGGGCGATGTTCGCGTTCCGCAGTCCCGAGTCGATCACGGTCGAGGTGTTGGCCTTCCAGCTGCTCGTCGTGATCGTCGCGCTCGTGGGCGGGCTGCGACCGGCCGTCTTCGCGGCGGTGCTCTCGGGCATCACACTGGACTTCCTGTTCGTCTCGCCGATCTTCACCATCACGATCGCGCATCCGCTGCACGTGCTCGCCCTCGCGCTGTATGTGATCATCGCGATCCTCGTCAGCATCATCGTCGACCAGGCCGCACGGCGAGCCCGCACGGCCCAGCGCGCCGCCGCCGAGGCCGAACTCCTCGCCGCGGTCGCCGGCAACGTGCTCCGCGGAGACAACGCCGTGCTCGCGATGGTCAGTCGCACGCGCGAGGCCTTCGGCCTCACCGGTGTGCGCCTGCTCACCGCCGAGGGCGAGGTGCTGGCGAGCGACGGCGAACCCGTGCCAGACGGTCGGGCAACCTCGATTCCGGTCGGCGCGGGCGGATCGTCTCCCGCCGTGCTCGAGCTGCACGGCGAGCCCCTCGACACCCCCGCCCGACGACTGCTCGATGCGATCGTCGCCCAGCTCGCGGCGGCCATCGAGCACACCGACCTGCGTGCCACAGCGCGCGAGGTCGCCGCTCTCGCCGAGACCGACCAGGTGCGCAGTGCGCTGCTCTCGGCGGTCAGTCATGACCTTCGCCGACCACTGGCCTCGGCCGTCGCCGCGATCGGCGGACTCCGCGGGGCGCACAGACTGTCGGCATCCGATCGGGAAGAACTGCTCGCCACGGCGGATGAGAGCCTCGCCACCCTGTCGTCGCTGGTCACGGATCTGCTCGACGTCAGTCGCGTGCAGGCGGGAGTGCTCGCCGTCTCGAGCATGCGACTCGATGTCGCGGGTCCCGTGCTGGCGGCGGTCGATGAACTCGGCCTCGGCCCCGACGACGTGGAGCTGGCATTGGATGCCGACCTGCCGGCGGTGTCGGCCGATCCGGTGCTGCTGCAGCGAGTGCTGGTGAACGTGATCGCGAACGCGCACC
Organism: Microbacterium sp. MEJ108Y; assembly: GCF_000834175.1. Taxonomy (NCBI): domain Bacteria; kingdom Bacillati; phylum Actinomycetota; class Actinomycetes; order Micrococcales; family Microbacteriaceae; genus Microbacterium; species Microbacterium sp. MEJ108Y. The sequence continues at coordinate 140,587 of NZ_JXQX01000009.1, forward strand.
GCCACTCGCCCGCCGACAGTCGGGTGATCGTGTCGACGAGCACCCTCGGCGAGCGCGCCGAGATCCGCGTCATCGACCGGGGCAAAGGCGTGCCCGCAGAGAATCGCGACCGCATCTTCCAGCCGTTCCAGCGCCTCGGCGACACCGACAACACCACCGGTCTCGGCCTCGGCCTCGCGCTGTCGCGCGGATTCGCCGAGGGCATGGGCGGTACCCTGACACCCGAGGACACCCCCGGCGGTGGACTCACCATGGTCATCTCGCTGCCGCTGGCAGGAGAGCCCGATCTCACGCAGGAGGAGACGGAGTGAAGCTCCTCATCGCCGATGACGACCCGCAGATGGTGCGGGCGCTGCGCATCACCCTCGCCGCCCACGGCTACGAGGTGGTCGTGGCCGCCGACGGTGCCGCTGCCGTGGCCGCCGCCGCGCAGACGCACCCCGACATCATCATGCTCGACCTCGGCATGCCGCGGCTCGACGGCATCGAGGTGATCCAGGCGCTGCGCGGCTGGACGACCGTGCCGATCATCGTCGTCTCCGGCCGCACCGGATCAGCGGACAAGGTCGAGGCGTTGGATGCCGGAGCCGACGACTTCGTCACCAAGCCGTTCCAGGTCGACGAGCTGCTCGCGCGGCTGAGGGCGCTGTCTCGCCGGTCGGTGCCGGCCGGCGGCGAGTCGACCGTCGGATTCGGCGACGTCGTGGTCGACCTCGCGACGAAGACCGTCACCAGGGCGGGCACGCGGGTTCATCTCACGCCCACCGAGTGGCGCATGCTCGAGCATCTCGCCCGGCATCCGGGCGCCCTGGTGACTCGGCAGGATCTGCTGAAGGAGATCTGGGGCAGCGAGCAGGTCTCCGACTCCGGCTACCTGCGGCTGTACATGTCGCAGCTGCGCAAGAAGCTCGAGGCCGAACCGAGCGCACCGGCACACCTGCTCACCGAGTCGGGGATGGGTTACCGGCTCGTCCTCTGACCCCGGCGTGCCGTTCTCGTCATTCCCGGTTCACAACTCAGCATGAACTTGCGGCGGCCGGCGGAACAGACGGGTTCAGGGCGTTCGGCCGCAGTTCGTGCTGAATTGTGAACGGTGTGCGTGATCAACGCTTCATGATGGTGACCTCGACGGTGTCACCGATGTCCTTGCCCAGCGACTTCCGCGCCTTCGCGTTCAGCGACACCATGTGTCCACCCGTACCGGTCACCATCGCGCCGACGTTCTCGAGCTTCACATCGTCTATCAGGGCGTCGACCCTGACCGTCTTCCCGGTTCCGAAGAACTCGGCGGAGCCGGGTATCTCGACGCAACTCCACGTCTCGCCCTTGACCTCGACACCGATCGTGGTGTGAAAGCTCAGCTGATCCGTACTCATGAGAACAGGCTATTCGCGACCGAGCGCTGAATCAGAGCGCGATGTCGGCGCGCGGGCGGCGCAGCACTCCCCAGACGCCTGCGGCGACGAGGACGATCGCGACGATGATCGCGGCGATGGCGGTGACGGTGCTCTCGGGTTCGCCGGTCAGGCGACCGACGGCCAGCCAGCCGAGGCCCCACGCGGTCGCGACAGCGGGGGCGATGCGCCGAGTGACGAGCGCGCTGGCCACTCCGATCACGAGCACGACGGCGAGCACGGCTACCGCCCAGATCTCAGCCTGGTCTGCCCACGCTGCCGGGGCGATCTGCGTGAACCACGCCGTCGTGTTGGCCACGGTCGCGATGGTGACCCAACCGAAGTGCAGGCCGTTCGCGCCGTCGACCACGATGCGCTCGGGCCAGGTCCGGGCACGGCTGCGGCCGAGGATCACGATGACACGAGCGAGGGTGGCGAGCAGCAGTGCGATCACGAGCACCGTCAGCGGAAGAGACAGGAACTGCGCCGTCACGAGCCAGAGCCCGTTCAGGATCATCGATGCAGCGATCCATCCGCCGACCGCGCGCTGACGTTCATCCGCCCGCTGCGGCGGAAGCGCCTGCCACACCGTGTAGGCGATGAGGCCGAGGTAGATCAGCGACCAGATCGAAAAGGCGGGGCCGGCCGGGGCGAGATACGACCCCTGCGCCGAGAGCGCTCCGTCTTGCAGCTCGCTGACCGAGGTGCCACCGAAGGCGCCGGACCCCACAGCCGCGGCTATCAGCATGAACGTGGCCGAGGCGATGATGATCGACTGGCGGGCGATGTCCTGCGTCCGGGATTCCATGCTCGCACCATACGCGCGTGAGCGCGGGAGCACACCAGCCTTGACACCGGCATCCGAGAAGGCTAGCCAGGCTAGCTAAATCCCTCGAGTGCGCCGCGGTCAGGCGGCGACGGCGGCGTCGATCAGCACCTCGGCCGCATTGCGCGCCTGCACGGCGACCTGCGGATCGGCCGCGATGGCCGCTGTGCTCTGGGCCCCCTCCGCGAGGATCGACAGCTGCGCGGCGAGCGATGCCGGCGCCCCGGCCGCGACCACGAGCCCCGCCATATACGCCTGGAAGGAGGCCTTGTGGTCGCGGACGATCTTGGCCACCTCGGGGTTCGTGCCGCCGAGCTCGCCGAACGCGTTGATGAAGGCGCAGCCGCGGAAGTCGTCGGTGCAGAACCAGTCCTCGAGATACCCGTAGACGGCGAGCAGTCTGTCGCGCGGATCAGCCCCGGCATCCGCCACCGCCCCCGTGAGTCCCGACTCCCATTCCCCGTGCTTGCGGGCGAGGACAGCCGTGACGATGTCGGTCTTCGACGGGAACAGCGCATAGAGGCGGCGCAGCGACACGCCGGCCGCGGCCCTCAGCTCGTCCATGCCGACAGCCGCGTATCCCTTGCGGTAGTAGAGCTCGTCCGCCGCCGCGAGGATCTGTTCACGCACCGTTTGCTCCGTCATATCCTCAGTGTACTTGACATGAGAACGAGCGTTCTCTACAGTGGACAACATCAGCCGAGAACGACCGTTCTCACAGGATCGAAAAGGATCAGGATCATGGGTTACATCACCGTCGGAAACGAGAACAGCACCCCGATCGAGCTCTACTACGAAGACCAGGGATCGGGCCAGCCCGTCGTCCTGATCCACGGCTACCCGCTCGACGGACACAGCTGGGAGCGCCAGACCCGCGAGCTCCTCGCTCAGGGCTACCGCGTCATCACCTACGACCGCCGCGGATTCGGTCAGTCGTCGAAGGTCGGCACCGGATACGACTACGACACCTTCGCCGCCGACCTCAACACGGTGCTCGAGACCCTCGACCTGCGCGACGTCGTGCTCGTCGGCTTCTCGATGGGCACCGGCGAGCTCGCCCGCTACGTCGCCACGTATGGCCACGACCGCGTAGCCAAGCTCGCGTTCCTCGCCTCGCTCGAACCGTTCCTCGTGCAGCGCGATGACAACCCCGAGGGCGTGCCGCAGGATGTGTTCGACGGCATCGAGGCCGCAGCCAAGGGCGACCGCTTCGCCTGGTTCACCGACTTCTACAAGAACTTCTACAACCTCGACGAGAACCTCGGCTCGCGCATCAGCCAGGAGGCCGTCACCGGCAGCTGGAACGTCGCGATCGGCAGCGCTCCTGTCGCCGCCTACGCCGTGGTCTCGTCGTGGATCGAGGACTTCCGCGGCGACGTGGATGCAGTGCGCGATGCCGGCAAGCCCACGCTGATCCTCCACGGCACCAAGGACAACATCCTGCCGATCGACGCCACCGCCCGCCGGTTCCACCAGGCAGTGCCCGCGGCGACCTACGTCGAGGTCGAGGGCGCCCCGCACGGCCTGCTCTGGACCCACGCCGACGAGGTCAACGCCGCGCTGAAGGACTTCCTCAGCAAGTGACGCACCCTTCCGTTCGTTGAGCGAGGAGCGCAGCGACGAGACGAAACGCGGTGAGGATGCAGGGGCTCAACGCTCCGGTGTCCTCACCGCGTTTCGTCTCGCTCCGCTCGCTCAACGAACAGAAGCATCCGGTGCTGACCCGACCACGGATTCAGGACGCAGCCGGATGCCGTCAGCGCTTGACCGTCACCGTGAGCGCTTTGCTCTCGGTACTGCCCGCGGCGTTCACGAACTCCACACGGTAGGTGTGCTTTCCCACCGACCGCCCCGACACCGGCACCGTCACACGCTGCGCGGCGGGGCTGTTCGCGACCATGTCGCCCTCGGAGATCAGCACACCGTCTTCGTACAGGCGGTACGAGGTCGCGTTCGTGCCCCACCACATGTCGGCGGTGAGCGTGTACGACCCGTCGCCGTCCCAGTTGTCGGCCGACAGCACGGGTGTGCCGGGAGCCGCATCCTTCACCTTCACCGTCACGGGCTTCACCGCCGTCACGCCTCGCGAGTTGACCAGTTCGCCGGTGTAGACGTAGCTGCCGTTCGCCTTGCCGGTCACGGCGACCTGTGCCGTCTGCGCACCGGTGCCTCCGAACGTCAGCGGCACCGTCTCGATCAGCACACCGTTCTCGAACACTCGCAGCTTGGTGGCGTTCTGCCCCCACCACAGATTCATGGTGAGCGTGAAGTCGCCGTCGAGCAGCCCGGTGTCATGGCCGTTGTCGTGCGACAGCACTCCACGAGCCGGGGCGGCCGTCGCCGAGTCCTTCCGCACGAGTGCGTCGACGGCGTTATCGAGCGTCGCCACGGCTCCTGCCACGGCATCCTCACTCGGGCTGATCGCTGCGAGCACGATGTCGGCACGCGCGATCGCACCGGGCATGGCGGTCGTCGACGACTCGACATACGTCGTCAGGTCGAGAGCCGCAGCCGCGTCGCGCCGCTCCCGCAGCTGCGTGGTGTCGGCACCGGGCATCGGTTCGCGCACGAGCTCGAGATCGTCGATCGTGCCCCACGCCCCCGCCGGCAGCGCCGCGGAGATCCGCACGGTCGCCGTGCCCTCGGCACCCACCTGCAGCGCCTCGGTCGTCGGCGTCGACCACACCCGCCAGCCGTCGAACCCGAAGGCCGCAGCGGGGCCCGCTGCAGGTGACGACGAGAGCGACAGCGAAGCCCGCCCGTCCGAGCCTTCACCGTCGCCCTGCAGCGACGCCCGTGCGACGTACGACCCTGCGGGCAGCCCGCTCACGGTCTGCGACAGCTCGAACGAGTATCCGGATGCCGCGTAGAAGTGCGCCGAATGGGTGCCGCTCCGAGGGTCATCCCATGCTCGCAGGGTGAGGCCCGACCCGGTCGCGCTCCACATGCTCGTGTCCGCATCCTCGAATCCAGGGTTGCGCAGATAGTTGCGCGCCGCGACCGACACTGTGGCGGAGGCCGCGAGTCCCGCTTCGGTCACGCCCGCGATCGCATACTCGCCGACGCCCTCGATGTACTCCGCGCCGGTCGACCACGTGACGGTCTGCTGCTCCGACGAGCCGTCGTTGTAGAGCACGGATACTTCGCCGGGCAGCTCGACCGCATCGCCCTCGACCAGCTGCAGCGCCACGGGCTGCACCGACTCGACAGCGCGAGGGGCCTGGGCTCCGGTGCGCACGTAGGAGAAGATGTTCAGCGCATCGGATGCCGTGCCGTCGAACCCGAACAGCGCCTGGTTGTCCCACGCGGATCCGCCGAACCACTGGCCGGCATCATGCGGCTCGTACTCGCCGGCGAAGCTCGACGCCCATCCGGATCCGTCGCGCTCCCACAGCACCTTGTTCTGCTCGAGCTGAGCGGGCGTGCCGACTGGCAGCCATGCGGGCTCCCAGTAGTACACGCCGATACCGGCCTCGCCGACGTCGGCGACAGCCTGCACGACCGCGCGCACCGCATCGGCCTGACCCTGCACGCTCACCGGATACTGCGTCGCCTCGGACGGCAGGTCGACCACATTGCCGTGGCCGTCTCCGTCGTCGAGCGTGAACGCCCACGAGGTCTCGGCGACCATGACCTTCTTGCCGTACGTCTCGGCGACGTGCGAGAGCACCGCCGTGAGGTTCTCGGGGGTGCCGTGCCAGAACGGGTAGTACGACGACGCGAACACGTCATAGTCGACGTCGCGGCGGTCGAGCTGGGCTGCGACGTCGGCATAGAAGCCGGCCCGCTCGGGGTTGGTGAAGTGTACGGCGACGAGAGTGTCGGGCGCTTCGGCGCGCACGGCGGCAGAGCCTGCCGAGAACACCTTCGCCATGTCGTCCCAGCCGCGCACCCCGGCGACGCCGCCGTTGGTCTCGTTGCCCACCTGCACCATGCGCAGATCGATGCCCGCATCCACCAGTCGTCGCACGGCATCACGGGTGAAGGTGCCGACCTCGGCGGCGACCTGGTCGGCCGTCATCCCCTGCCAGGCCTTGGGCACCTGCTGCTTGGCGGGGTCTGCCCAGAAGTCGGAGTAGTGGAAGTCGACGAGCACGCCGAGTCCGGCATCCGTCGCGCGCTGCGAGATCTCGATCGCACGGTCGACGTCGACGTCGCCGCCGCCGTAGCCGTTGCCGTTCGCGTCGAACGGGTCGTTCCACACCCGCACCCGCACATCGGTGATCCCGGCGTCGGCGAGGATCTCGAACAGATCGCCCGGCGTGCCGTCGGAGTCTCGGAACACGACGCCCGACTCTTCGAGAGACAGCACCGACGACACGTCGACGCCGCCGATGAAGTCGTCGGGCAGGTTCTCGACCCGAGGGACGGTGATGCCGGCATCCACCGGTTCGGTGGCGGCGACAGCAGCCGCCACGGATGCCGGGGATGGCGCGGCCGACGCCGGCAGCGCGACGCCGATCAGGGCGACGGCGGTGACCGTGGCCAGGGCGGAGGAGAGAAGGGAACGCGTGCGACGGTGCATGACGGCCTTTCGAGCGGTGCGGAAGAGGGGATCAGCCCTTGACGGATCCCTGGGTGAGCCCGCCGACGATGTACTTCTGCAGCGAGAAGAACAGCGCGAGCACGGGCACGGCGGCGACCACGACACCGGCGGCGAAGAGCCCCCAGCGCGAGGTCAGCTGGTTCGAGACCCACTGGTACATGCCGACGGCGAGGGTCCAGTTGTCCTCGGAGGTGAGGATGATCTTCGACAGGATGAAGTCGCCGAACGCCGCGAGGAACGCGAGCAGGGCGACGACCGCGAGGATCGGCACGACCAGCGGCATGATGAGCCGCCAGAAGATCTGCGCATGGCTGGCGCCGTCGATCTTCGCCGACTCGTCGATCTCGACGGGGATCGTGTTGAAGAAGCCGTACATCAGGAACGTGTTCGCGCCGAGTGCGCCGCCGAGGTAGACGCAGATCAGGGCGATCTTCGAGTTGATGCCGAGAGCAGGGACCACGTCGCCGAGGGTCTGCAGCATCAGGAAGATGGCGATGAACGCCAGCGCCTGCGGGAACATCTGCAGCACGAGCAGGGTGGTGAGGCTCGCGCGCCGCCCGCTGAAGCGGAAGCGCGAGAACGCATAGGCGCCGCAGGCTCCCATCAGCACCGAGCCCACCGCGGTCACGCCGCCGATCAGCAGGGTGTTGCCGAACCACACCCAGTAGCGCGATTCGCCGAGGGCGATGTAGTTCGCGGGATCGAACGCACTGAACAAAGCGCTGGATGCCGCAAGGCTGCCGTTCGGGTTGAGCGACGCCGACAGCACGTAGACGAGCGGGAACGCGGCGAAGAACAGCACGCCTGCGGCCAGGATGTACTTCCATCCGACCTCGCCCCACCACCGACGCCGTCGAGCGCCTGCGCGCGCGGCATCCGCCTCGTTCGATGAACCGGTCACGATGACTCTTGTCTCACTCATCACTGGTACTCCTCGAGCTTGCGGGTCTGTCGGAAGCTCAGCGCTGAGATGAGACCGACCACGATGAAGGCGATGATCGACAGCGCGCTCGCGAGGCCGTAGTCGGCCGCACCACCTGAGACGCCCGAAACGTCGTAGATGGCCGAGACCAGGATGTCGGTCGAGCCCAGTGCGTACGGAGCGCCGGCGATGGCCGGCCCGCCGTTGTTGAAGGTGTAGATCACGGTGAAGTTGTTGAACGCGACGGCGAATGAGGCGATCAGCAGGGGGGCGGTCGACACGAGCAGCAGCGGCAGCACGATCGCGCGGAACCGCTGCAGCTTGTTCGCACCGTCGATCTCGGCCGCTTCGAGCGTCTCGCCCGGCAGCGACTGCAGCGCGCCCGTGCACACGAGGAACCAGTACGGGTAGCTCAGCCACACGTTCACGAAGATCACCGCGGCCCGGGTGAGCCACGGGTCGCCGAGCCAGTTGATCTGCGAGCCGAAGAAGAACAGGTCGTTGATCACGCCGAACTCGGCGTTGAACATGCCGCGGAACAGCAGCGCGGCCATGAACGCGGGGAACGCGTAGGGAAGGATGAACAGCGCCCGCAGGAACCGGCGACCCTTGACGCGCGGGTCGTTGTAGACGATCGCGAGGCCGAGTCCGACGGCGAAGCTCAGCACGACCGACAGGATCGCGAACGCGAAGGTCCAGACCGTGACGCTCAACAGGGTGCCCGCGAGGTTCGCATCCGTGAAGAGCTTGAGGAAGTTGGCGAACCCGACGTTCACCGACCACCCCGTCGGCAGCGCCGTGCCGTCTGCAGCCACGAACGCACCGAGATCGGTGGCCGTGTAGACCGTGCCCGACTGCGTGTCGGTGATCGTCTGCGCCTCGGCATCCCACACCAGCGTCGGTTCGTAGACCGAGCCGGTCGAGCCCTCTCGGGTGCGGATCGAACCGTCGTTCGGGTCGTCCGAGACCGGCACCCTGAGGTCCTTGATCGTCGCTCCGAGTGTCGGATCGGTCAGCACGGTCGCCCGCGGGACGACCTCCCACCCGGGCACCTCGCTCGGGGCGCCGGTGGTGCCGATCTCGGCATCCGATGCGGTGGTCAGCGGTTCGGTCGCGGATCCGACCTGCACGTCGCCGTCGTCGTCGACGATCGCGAAGCCGAGCTCGTCGCCGCGCTGCACTATCGAGAGCGGGTAGTCCGACGAGCCCTCGATGCGACGCTCGCCCTGGATCAGCGCGGCCTCGACCGCCTGCTCCTGCGTGCCGACGTGACCGGTGCCGTAGTTCGTGAAGGCGATGTACGCCGTGTAGCCGAAGATGAAGACCTGGAAGACGAGCAGGAAGATCAGCCCGGGGAGCAGGTATTTCAGCGGCAGCGCCTTGCGGGTGAAGTACACCCAGTCGGCGATGATGACCAGCAGCACGACGACGCCGAGAACGATCCACGACTCGGCACTCCAGGCCGAGATCGCGGTCATGATGCCGAAGGCGTTGACCAACGCCATCAGGGCGAGCTTGATGAGGAAGCCCCAGCCGAGGCCGCGGAAGCGACGGGCGTGGGATTCGCGCGAGGGCTTCACCACGGGGGTGGGGGCCTCGGCCGGTGGTGCCTGGATCGTCATGTCATCAGTCCTGTCTGGCGGGGCGTTTCGTCTCGCTCCGCTCGCTCAACGACCGGGAATGTTCGTTGAGCGAGGGAGCGAAGCGACCGAGACGAAACGCCCCACAAGTCGGGTCAACCCGCGAGAGTCGTCTCGAGGTCGGCGACCATGGTGTTCCACGTCGACACGGGGTCGGCGCCGTTGATGATCTGCGCCTGCGCGGCGTTCCAGAGATCCCAGACAGAACCCATCTCGGGGATCGACGGCATCGGCACGCCGCTCTGGGCGGAGGCCACGAAGCCGGCGGTGATCGGGTCGGACGAGACCTCGTCGGCGAGCGTCGACCACGCGGGGATGCGGGGGTCGGCCTCGTAGAGGGCACGCTGCGCGTCTTCGGTGCCGAGGTAGTTCACGAGGAACTCCTGGGCGAGGAGGGCGTTCTTGCTCTTGCTCGAGAGGTAGAAGCCCTGCACGCCGACGAACGGGGCTGCGGGCTCGCCGCCCGCAGAGGGGATCGGGTTCACGGCGACGTCGATGCCCTCGAACGCGCTGATGGCCCACGGGCCCTGGATCGTGTACGGGGCCTTGCCCGACGCGAACAGCTCGTTGTTGATGTCGTAGTCGACGGTGGTCGAGATGTAGCCGGTGCCGCTCGAGCCGTTGGCGCCGAGCCAGCTGGCGAACGCCTCGCCGGGTGCGCCGCCCATGCCGACCTCGCTCGTGTACGAGCCGGTGTCGTCCTGCACGAAGACGGGGGCGCCGAACGAGGTCTGCAGTCCGTACATCGTGTATCCGTCGCCGGTCTCGCCGCCGGTGTTGATGACGAACGGACGCTCGGTGCCCGCCGCGACGCCCTTGGCGATCATGTCGTCCCAGGTGGCCGGGGCCTCTGCGCCGACGAGGTCGACGTTCTGCACGAGGGCGATGGTCTCGAGCGAGTACGGCATCGCATACAGCTGGCCGTCGTAGGTCATGGCGTCGAGAGCGACCTGCTCGAACTCCGACGCCTTGTCGCCGAGGTCGATCGTGTCGACGACACCGGCCGCGACGAGCGCGCCGAGCCAGTCGTGCGCGCCGACCGTGATGTCGGGTCCCTCGCCGGTCGGGACCTGCGCGATGAAGTCGTTGCGGAGGTCCTCGAAGTTCTTCTGAACGAGGGTGACCTTGGCTCCGGTCTCCTCTTCGAACGCCTCGGCGGCTGCGGTGATCGCGGCTTCGCGCTCGGCGTCCGTCCAGATGACGAGTTCAGCGCCGTCGCCGGATGCGGCGTCGTCGCCGCCTTCGGGTGCGCCGGCGGAGCAGCCCGCGAGGACCACGGCCGCGGCCAGAGCGAGTGCGCCGACTCCGATGTGCTTGCGCATGCGTTTTCCTATCTGTCGTGGCCGACGATGCGCTGCGCGTCATCGCGACCGGGGTGGGTGTTGCTGTGTGGTTCGTGGTGGTGCAGGGTGATGCGGGTCGTGCGGGTCGTGCTGTCAGTGGGAGGTGCGGATGACGGCGACCCCGCCCGCCGCGATCGTCAGGGCGCCCGAGATCTCGGCGCCGCTGAGGAGCTCGACGCCTACGGCTTCGAGCTCGACGTCGTCATCACGGTGGTTCACGGCGATGCGGTAGACCGCGTCGGCGCCGTGACGGGTGATGACCTCGAGGCCTTCGGCGACACCCGACGGGGTGACGTCGGCATCCGCGTAGACCTCGTGCAGGAGCGCGCGCATTCCCGCCGCATCCAGCCGGGTGCCGACGTACCAGCCGGTGCCCGCCCCGTGACGGTGACGCGTGATCGCGGGCTCGCCCTCACCGGGTCCGCCCGAGAAGTTCGCGATGACCTCGGCTCCTTCGAGCGCGATGTCCTCCTGCCAGACGTCGGCGATGATGCCGTCGTGATCGACCCAGTCGAGTCCGTGGCTCTCGCCCTCGCGCAGCGGCAGGAACTCCTCGACCGTGAGCCCAAGGGCCTCACGCAGCGGGGCGACGAAGCCACCGGCGTGCACGGCGTCGTTCTCGTCGACGATGGCCGAGAAGAAGGAGACCAGCAGGGTGCCGCCGTCGTTCACGTAGGCGGTGAGGTTCGCGGCATCTGCGGCGCTCAGCATGTACTGCGCCGGGGCGACGACGAGGCGGTAGCCCGAGAGGTCCTGGCCCGGCAGGGCGAAGTCGACCGTGATGCCGTCACGCCACAGCTGCTCGTAGAAGCGGCGAACCTGGGCGGCGTGCGTGACATCTTCGGAGGGGCGCCATTCGAGGTCCTGTGCCCAGAACGACTCGAAGTCCCAGAGGATCGCGACGTCGGCTTTCACCGTGCTGCCCTGCACCTCGTCGAGGCGGCCGAGCGCGGCACCCAGATCGACGACCTCCCGGAAGACCCGCGACTCGGTGCCGGCGTGCGGCAGCATCGCGGAGTGGAACTTCTCGGCGCCCGAACGGCCCGCGCGCCACTGGAAGAACAGGATGCCGTCGGCTCCGCGGCCGAGGTGCGTGAAGGAGTTGCGCTGCATCTCGCCGCGACGCTTGGCGATGTTGCGCGGCTGCCAGTTCACGGCCGAGGTCGAGTGCTCCATGAGGATCCACGGCTTGCCGCCGCCGACCGACCGGCTGAGGTCGGCTGCGATCGCGAGCCCGATGTGCGCGTCCTCGTCGGCGGCCCACAGGTAGTGGTCGTCAGAGACGATGTCGACCTCGCGGCCCCAGGCCCACAGGTCTGTGGTCCAGCTCTGGTTCGCCATGAAGTTCGTCGTGACCGGCTGATCGGCGTGCGCGCGGATCGCGTCGCGCTCGGCGATGAAGCACGCACGCAGCTGGTGATCCGTGAAGCGCGCGAAGTCGAGGCGCTGAGCCGGGTTCACGACGCTCGGGGCGATGGCGGGCGCACCGACGTGCTCCCACGCCGAATAGTGCTGACCCCAGAAGGCGGTGCCCCACGCGCTGTTCAGCGCATCGAGCGAGCCGTACTTCTCCTGGAGCCAGAGCCTGAAGGCGGCGACCGCGTTCGGCGAGTAGTCCTCGCCGACGGGAACGCCGTACTCGTTGTGCACGTGCCACAGCACGACGGCCGGATGCTGCGCATAGCGCGCCGCGAGAGCATCCGCGATCCGCACGATCGCCTCGCGGTAGGCCGGTGACGAGTGCGAGGCCATGCCGCGCGAGCCGAAGCCCATCGTGCGTCCCTCGCGGTCGATCACGTGGGCGTCGGGGTGGTTCGCGAAGAACCACGCGGGCGGCGATGCCGTGGGCGTGCCCAGGTCGACCTTGATGTCGTTCGCGTGCAGCAGGTCGAGCAGCTCGTCGAGCCAGGAGAAGTCGAACTCGCCCTCGGCGACCTCGATGAGCGCCCACGAGAAGATGCCGACGCTGACCAGGTTGACCCCGGCCTCGCGCATCAGGATGACGTCTTCGCGCCACGTCTCGGGCGACCACTGCTCGGGGTTGTAGTCGCCGCCATAGGCGATTCCGCGCAGCTCAGGCCAGGCGTGGGGCGAGGTCATCGGCACTCCATCGGGTCGGTGTGGTCGTGGTGCGGGTCCCGGCGTGCTGTCGCTCATTCGACTGGGACCGGTCTCAGCCTGACTCATGAGAGTGACTGGGACCGGTCTCAGTTCTACCCCAGGTCTGCCATCGATCACAACTGCCGTTACCGAACTGAGACCGGTCCCAGGTTGGACTACCGCTCGATGCGATGCTGTGGGTAGAGTCACAGGCGATGAGTGATGTCAGCGCGAAGCGCAAGCCGACGATCCGCCAGATCGCGGCGCAGGCGGGGGTGTCCCGCAGCACGGTCTCGCGTGTGATCAACGGCGGGCACTGGGTGTCCCCCGATGCCAGGCAGGCCGTCGAAGAGGCGATCCTCGCCACCGGCTACACGGCGAACCATCACGCGCGCAGTCTCGCGACGGGCCGCGCCGGTTCACTGGCGTTTCTGCTGACCGAGCCGCAGCAGCTGCTGTTCGACGACCCGACCTTCGCACTGCTGCTGCGCGGAGCGGCCGAAGCCCTCGCGCAGCGGGCGATGACACTGGTGCTGCTCGTCGCCGGAACGCCCGCCGAGCGCGAGAGCGTCGCCCAGTTCCTCAGCGCCGGTCACGTCGACGGCGTCATGCTGATCTCATCGCATGAGTCCGACCCGCTGCTCGATCAGCTGATCGAGGTCGGCATCCCCACCGTCTGCTGCGGCCTGCCCCTCGGACACGAACGAGAGCTCTCGACGATCTCGGTCGACGAAGTCGCCTCAGCCCGCATGATGGCCGCGCACCTCGTGGCGCAGGGCCACCGCCGCATCGGCATGATCACGGGCCCCGACGACACCCCCGGCGGGCGCTACCGCCTGGTCGGCTTCCGCGAAGAGCTCGGCGAGCAGTTCGACGAGACGCTGGTCGAGGTGGGCGACTACTCGTACGAATCAGGGCAGGCCGCCATGACGAGGATGCTCGAGCACGACGTCGACGCCGTGTTCGCAGCATCCGACCGGATGGCCGCCGGAGCGATCGCCGCCGCCCGCCGTGCCGGACGCCGCGTGCCGGAGGACATCGCGATCGCCGGGTTCGACGACTCGGGCCTCGCCGCCACGCACGAGCCTCCGATCACGACCATGCGTCAACCCTGGGATCAGATCAGCGCTCAGATGGTCGCCGTGCTGCTCGAGGTCATCGCCGGAGCATCCCCCCGCTCGGTCATCCTCGACACCGAGCTCGTGGTGCGCGAGAGCGCGTGAGGCTCGGGCTGCGCGCTCACGTATCGACTTAGATCAGCGAATCCGGACGTGACCCGCCAAGGGGAACCAATGGCGGTCGCGCAACGGAGATTCGTCGCCGATGCTGACCCACGTCCCTTCTACGACGGGGGTGGCTTTCGAAGTCCATACTCCGAAGTACGCACACGGCGTCGGCCAGGGATAACCGTCTTGAGGTGATTCGACGATGTTTCGCACTGCTCCCGAGAAGGTCAACTGCGACCGGCGGCCGGTGACCCGCTCGGCGAGATCAGCGATCGCGAGCATGCCGCTCGGGTCGTCGACTCCGACATGACGCATGGGCAGGTCGAGGCGGCTGTTCTCGTCTCGCGGCACACAGAAGACCTGATCGCCCTGTCGCAGAAACAGCCGGACAACGCACATCGGCCGAGGCGGGGTGCTGCGACGAATCACCTCGGCCCTGCCGTGGCGGGGAAGCCACGCGGCATCCGGCGTGACGTGGATGAGCGTCTCGTCGTCGGCAATCACATGGCGAGCGTAGCGGCTGAACGGCGATGACGATTGAGAGCGCGTCGCTCTCGCGACCGCACTCAGCATTCGACAGGATCTTTCGCGGGCGTTGTCGCGGAACTGTTCGTCGGGCCGATCTTCCACCGCTGGCTGCTTCGCAGCCGACCGTTCGATGCGGAATGGGTGACCGCTCACGTGGAGCGGGTCCTGCGAAGCGTCGGCGCAGGGTGACATCAATCGCGGATCGTGCGGCTCACTCGAAGGTCGTGATGGCGAGGTCGATCATCGGCAGGCTGTCGCGCGGCACGACGACAGTGCAGACCACGTTCTCATCGACGCGGAAACCCACCGCGTAGACGAAGGGATCGGTGTCGATCTGCACACCCGGCCGATTCCGGCCATCCACCGCGACGACGGCATCCCTGGCCGCCGATGTCTTCGCCTCCCAGCCGCCGTCGTCACCCTCGCTCGGCAGGTCGGGGAGTCCGAGCTCCTCACGGAATCTGTTCCGCAGTATGTGATTGGCGTGGTCGACCAACTGCTGCGAGAGCGCGTGCCGCTCGGGATCGGGCGACGCCTGCCAGCTGGTGCGCACCGCCTCCCAGAGCATCGGGTACTTGAGCAGCTGAGCCCGCTCGATCAGCCACGCTGGGCGGCCCCACGGCGGTTCCTCCTCGATCGATCGTCGGATGCCGGGGTCCAGCTCGATCTCGTTGCGCGGGTCGGAATGGTCGTCGGGATTCCTCCACAGCGTGTAGGTGAGCGACACCGACGACTCCGCCAGTCCCATCGGCGCGCCCGCTGACGCCGACGCGCCCATCTCCATGAACGAGGCACCCGGTATGCGCGTGAGCGACGGCTGTGGCCGCAGCTGGAAGACCGGGTAGGACAGCCCGCGCACGCGAGCTTCGAAATCGGCGCTCGGGTCAGGGGCGTCCATCGGCACTACTCCGGCGTACTCCATCCGCCCAGTCTGACCTCTGCCGTGGCGGAACTCCAGGACTCAAAGCGCGACGCGAACCGTTGCGCGGCCGACCGCGCGAAAGCAGGCGGCTCAGCCGCGCATCGCGACGCCTCGGCGCCAGTAGCCCATGAAGGCGACCTGGGAGCGGTCGATGCCGAGGTCCTTGACCAGGTGACGGCGCAATGTGGTGACGACGCCGCTCTCGCCGGCGATCCAGAAGTAGCGCTCGGCGGGAGCATCCGCCGCCGCGATCTCCTCGCCGAGGCCCGAGTAGTCGGGGGTTTCCCAGAGCAGGTCCTCGGACTCGATGTCCTTCACGTCGATCTCGTCGGCGGCATCCGCATCGCCGAGGTACTCGAGCACGGCGGGGATGAGACGCACACCGTGAGGCTCGCCCGCATCGCGGGGCAGCCAGTGCACCTCGACGCCGGCGGGAGCGTCGATGCGCAGGATGTCGGCGGGAGTCGGCACCTCGATGAACGCGCAGCCTCGGAGGTCGCTCGGGGCGTCTTCGAGGATGCGGGCGATCGCGGGAGCCGCGGTCTCGTCACCGGCGAGAACGACCGACGTCGCGGTGCCCGGCTCGTACTCGGCACCGCCGTGAGCCGCTGAGGCGACCCCGCGACGCGGTCCGACGATGAACAGCTCCTGGCCGGCGGCGGCCGCATCGGCCCACCTCGACGCGGGGCCCGTCAGTCCAGGCGCCAGATGCAGCACGAAATCGACGTCGAGCTCGGTGCCGGCATCCGTCACGCGAAGCTCGCGCACCGAGTAGGTGCGCATGGATCCGCGCTCGTCCTCGGGCACGGCGAGGAACGACCCCCACCAGTCGTCGGTGTCCCGATCGAGCTCGGGAAGGATGCCGGATGCCGGCGGGAACACGATCTTGATCCGAGAGTCGAAGGTGTCGCCGGGCGTGCCGAACTCGAAGAGGTCGTCACCGCCGAAGGTGACGCGCACGAAGTTCGGCGACACCCGTTCGACCGCGCGCACCTCGGCGCGGGCCAGCACGTAGGTGGGGCGTTCGGTCGTCGTCTCAGCGGACATGATGCCTTCCGATCGGGGTGACCATCGGCTTTCCCGAGACCGGGTCGATGGTGATCTGGTTCGCGAGGTCGAAGACCTCTTCGACGAGCTGGGCGGTCACGACATCCTGCGGAGCGCCGGTGGCGTGCACCCTGCCCTCCTTCATCGCGACGAGCTCGTCGGAATACCGCGCGGCGAGGTTGAGGTCGTGCAGCACCATGACGATCGTGGTGCCGCGCGAGACGCTCAGGTCGGTGAGCAGGTCGAGCACCTCGACCTGGTGCGCGACGTCGAGGAACGTCGTCGGCTCGTCCAGCAGCAGGATGTCGGTCTCCTGCGCGAGTGCCATCGCGATCCACACGCGCTGACGCTGGCCACCCGAGAGCTCGTCGACGCTGCGGTCGGCGAGGTCGGTGGTTCCGGTCGCCTCGAGGGCGTCCGCCACGATCTCGTAGTCGTGGGCACTCCAGCGGGCGAGCATCTTCTGGTGCGGATGCCGGCCACGACCCACGAGGTCGGCGACGGCGATGCCCTCCGGCGCGACGGGCGACTGCGGCAGCAGACCGAGGATGCGCGCGACCTCCTTGGTGGGGCGCGCGTGCACCGACTTGCCGTCGAGCACGATCTGGCCGGCGGTCGGCGAGAGCAGACGCGCGAGCGAGCGCAGCAGCGTCGACTTGCCGCATCCGTTGGCTCCGACGATCGTCGTGATCTTGCCGGGGGCGATCGCGAGGTCGAGGCCGTCGATGATCGTGCGGTCGCCGTAGGCGAGCGTGACGGACTCGGCCGTCAGAGTGTGCGCCTCGGTCACAGTGAGCCTCCCGAGCGGTTGGTGCGGATGAGCAGGAAGATGAGATACGGAGCGCCGAGCACGCCGGTGATCACGCCGACCGGGTAGCGATCCCCGAACGCGAACTGGCCGAGCAGATCGCCGCCGAGCACCAGCACGGCACCGACGAACGCGCTCGGAAGCAGCAGGTTCGCTCCCGGGCCGGTGATGCGGGCGGCGATGGGACCCGCCATGAACGCGACGAACGCGATGGGGCCGCAGGCCGCGGTCGCGAAGGCGAGCAGGGCGACGGCACCCAGGATGAAAAGCAGGCGGGTGGTGTTGACCCGCACGCCGAGACCGGACGCCGAATCATCGCCGAGTTGCATGGCTCCGAGCGCGCGCCCCTGCGAGAGCAGCAGCGGCATCAGCACCGCCGCGGCTATCGCGAGCGGCATGACGCGCTCCCACGAGGCATTGTTCAGGCTTCCGGTGAGCCACTGCATCGCGGTCTGGATGTCCCAGCTCGCTGCGCGCGACAGCATGTAGGAGATGACGCTCTGCAGCATCGCCGCGACGCCGATGCCGATCAGGATCAGTCGTGTGCCGGCGAAGCCGTTCTTGATCGACAGCAGGTAGATGATGCCCGCGGTCACGATCGCTCCGACGAGAGCCAGGAGCGAGACCACGGGGCCGTTCAACGACAGCACCACGATGCCGAACACCGCAGCGGCGCCGGCGCCGTTCGAGATGCCGATGATGTCGGGAGACGCGAGCGGGTTGCGGAGCAGCGTCTGGAACGAGACGCCCGCGATGCCGAACGCGAACCCGGCGAGGATCGCGAGCACCGCGCGGGGCAGACGCAGCTCACCCACCGTGAACGACGCCCCCGGAACCGTCTCGCCCACGATGACGCGGATCACCTCGTCGAGCGGATAGAACGTGTTGCCGATCATCAGGGCGACGGCGAACAGCACCACGAGCATCGCGCCGAGAACGATGGTCGCGACCGCGTGGCGGCGGTGTCGCGAGCGACGGCCGGCGACGATCGCGGCGACGGACCCGCCCCTTCGTTCGGATGCCGCAGGAGTCTGGGCCGCAGCTCGGTCAATGGTGCTCACAGTTCACGCACCTTCTGACGGCGGACGATCCAGATGAAGAACGGGGCTCCGATGATCGCGGTGATGATGCCGACCTGGATCTCCTCCGACGAGGGCGCGATCACGCGGCCGACGATGTCGCTCGCGAGAAGCAGCGCTGCGCCGGCCATGGCCGAGAACGGCAGAAGCCAGCGGTGGTCGGTGCCGATCAGCATCCGGCAGACGTGCGGAACGACGAGTCCGACGAAGCCGATCGGACCCGCGATGGCGGTGGCGGCGCCGGCGAGGATCACGGCGCCGAGCGCCGACATGAGGCGCGTGCGGAAGACGTGCTCGCCGAGACCCTTGGCCATGTCGTCGCCGAGGGCGAGGGAGTTCATGCCGCGGGCGCTCACGAAGCAGATCAGCGCTCCCAGCGCGAGCACGGGCGCCGTGATCGCGATGCGCGGCCATTCGGCGCCGCCGACGCCCCCGATCTGCCACGACTGGAATGCCTGCAGGAGGTCGACGCGCGGCAGCATGATGGCGCTGATGAGCGAGGCGAAGGCGGCCGACGTGGCTGCACCCGCGAGGGCGAGCTTGAGAGGAGTGGCGCCGCCGCGGCCGAGCGAGCCGACCGTGTAGACGAAGGCTGCGGCGAGTGCGGCGCCGATGATCGCGAGCGCCATCTGGCTGTATGCGTCGGTGAGGCCGATGAACGCGAGACCGATGACGACGGCGAGCGAGGCGCCGTTCGAGACACCGAGGATGCCGGGATCGGCGATCGGGTTGCGGGTGACCGCCTGCATCGTCGCGCCGGAGAGGGCGAGGGCGGCACCCACGAGGAGCGCGAGCACGGTGCGCGGGAAGCGCTTGATGATCGCGGCCTGGGCGAGGGTGTCATCCTGCCCGCTGAGCGCGGCGAAGATGTCGTCGATGCTCACGGAGCGCACGCCGAAGCAGATCGACAGGATGCAGAGCACGAGCAGCACTCCGAGACCGACGAGCAGCCAGAGCGAGCGCGCCCATGCCGGGCGCCGCAGGTCTGCGGTGCCCGGCATGGGAAGGGTGACAGCGGTCACGGGAATTCAGTGCGCGAGGGTGACGCTGAAGGTCACTTCGCGGCGAGCGGTGCCGCCAGCAGGCCGAGGTAGTCGGAGAGACCCCACGGGATCGACAGCGGCGAGGGGTTCGCCGACGCGGCGATCGGAGTGGCATCCGGGAGGATCGCGATGCGGCCCTCGGCGATGGCCGGGATCTTCGACAGCAGCGGGTCTGCCTGCAGCGTCGCGATGAGCGACTCGTCGCCGTAGGTCACGAAGACGTCGACGTCAGCGAACTTGTCGGCCTCTTCGGAGCTCACGGTCAGATAGAACTGGTCGCTGTCGGCGTTCTCCTCGACGACGGACGGCAGAGGAAGGCCCAGGTCGTCGTGCAGGTATCCGGGGCGCGTGTCGATCGCCGTGTAGTAGCCGACCTGGCTCAGGTCGCTCGGGTCGATGTAGGCGAAGAGGACCTTCTTGTCCTTGAGAGCGCTGTTCTCCTCGAGAGCGGCCTCGGCGTCGGCGTGCAGATCCTCGATGAGGGCATCGCCCTCTGCTTCGAGTCCGAGAGCCTTCGAGTTCATCTCGATCATCTCGTCGACCGGCGTGCCCCAGGCGACCTCGGGGTACGCGACGACCGGAGCGATCTTCGAGAGAGTGTCGTACTCCTCCTGCGTGAGGCCGGAGTACGAAGCGAGGATCACATCGGGCTCGGTGTCGGCGACGGCCTCGTAGTCGATGCCGTCGGACTCGTCGAACAGCACGGGCTCTTCACCGCCGAGCTCGTCGAGCTTCTCCTCGACCCAGGGCAGGATGCCGTTGTCGTCGTCGTCGCCCCACGTGGCCTTGCTCATGCCGACGGGAACGATGCCGAGCGCGAGGGGAACCTCGTGGTTCGCCCAGGCGATCGTCGCGACGCGCTCGGGCTTGGTCTCGATGGTGGTCTCGCCGTACGCGTGCTCGATCGTGACGGGGAAGGCACTGTCATCGGCGGGGTTGCCGCCGGCGGAGTCGGAGGTCGAGTCGTTCGACGGCGTCGCGCAGGCCGTGAGGCCGAGGGCGAGGGCCGCGGCGACACCGGCGGCGAGAAGACGAGAGGTGCGCACAGGCATTCCCTTCGGGTTGGGATGAGGGGGTGCGGCGCAGAGGGGCGCCAGGCTTTGGTAAGCCTGGCCTAATCTAACAGAAAGTTAGGCAAGCCTCATCTCGGGTTCGGGCGCCGGGCGGCGTCCATCCCGCGCGTGCGGGGTCAAAAACGCATGTCCGGATGCAGGCTCGATCCCGCAGCGGTCAGTAGCGAGTCCGCGCGTGCGGGGTCAAAAACGCATCCCCCACGCCCGATTCGGATGCTTTATTGACCCCGCACGCCCGCTCAGATGCGTTATTGACCTCGCACCGCATCACGTCCGTCTCGGAAAGCGCTCGGGCATAGAGAAAGCCGGCCGGATCCGTGAGGATCCGACCGGCTTCAGGAAGTCTGCTCGCGCTCAGAGAGCGCGGATGTTCGCAGCCTGCATGCCCTTGGGGCCACGCTCAGCGTCGAATTCGACCTTCTGGTTCTCACGGAGCTCCTTGAAACCGGAGCCGGTGATTGCCGAGTAGTGGGCGAAAAGGTCGTCCGTGCCGTCATCGGGAGCGATGAAGCCGAAGCCCTTTTCAGCGTTGAACCATTTCACAGTGCCAGTGGCCATGTGTTTTCTACTTTCTTTTCAAACGGCCGCTTGCGCGGCCTGCGCCGTGACGGAACGTCCGACATACGCGCAAGCTCAACGTACCACGGCATCCTGACGTGAAACCCCGAACTTCGGATTCTTTTGCAGGACCGCCGCCTCGGTGCGCGTGCTGACGCCGAGTTTTCGCAGCACGGCCGACACGTGAACGCTCACCGTCTTGACGCTGATGAAGAGCCGCTCGCCGATCTGACGATTGCTCAGCCCCTCGGCGATCAGGTCGAGAACCTGCCGTTCGCGGGCCGTGAGCGGGTCGGACTCTTCCGCGCGCTGCGCACTCGCCGGTACCGCCGCGAGGCCTGCCGCAGCCGCGAACGCACCGATCGTCCGGGTGAGAAGAACGTGCCCGAGGCGTTCGGCCTCGTTCATCGCATGGGCGAGCACCGCCGTCGCCTCGGAGCGATCGCCGGCATCGACCAGCAACCGGGCGAGCTCGAGCCGAGTGATGAGGCGGAAGGTCACGGGCACGTCGTCGCCGTCGGCGAGTTCGACGGCTTCTCGCAGGCTCGGTGTCGACGGCGACAGCAGCGACTCGAGAATCGACCACCACGTGTCGCCGAGCAGCTGACCCGGCTGGGCGAGCCACGCCGCTCGGACTTCGTCGCTCGCCTCGCTGACGTCGACACCCGCCGCTCGGAGCTCGGCGATCAACCAGCCCGCCTCGAGAAGAAGCCGCCTCTGGTGCAGGAAGACCGGACCGTCATCGGCGAGCATCGCGCGGACCTCGTCGAGTGCACCTGCGAGGTCTCCTCCCCCCTCGGCGACGGCGACCCGCATCATCACCTCGTCATACCAGATCTGCCGCTCGACACGACCGGTCTCCTCGAAGGCGGGATGCCACTCGCGCAGGATCTCGGCCGCCTCGTCGTGTCGCCCTCGCCACGAGAGCACGCGCACGCGGGTCATCGTGGAGTACATGTGAGAGATGCGCAGCGTCCTCTGCGCGAGTTCGCGGGACAGCATCCCCTCGACCCGGTCGATCTCGCCCATCTCGAGCAGCGGCACGGCCATGTTCTGCGTCATGATCGCACCGGTCGTGCGTTCGACGCCGAATGCTCGCGCTCGGGCCAGGCCGTCTTCGGCGACGGAGACGGCATCTCTGTAGCGCCCGAGCAGCCCGAGCAGGTCGGAGTAGTTGACGCGATATCGCATCTCGGGGCTCGCACCCCGCGCCAGATCGAGCGCGGCCGCATACTCCCGGTGCCCTGCCTCGAGATCACCGAGATGCGCTCGAGCCCCGCCGCGGACGTTCGCCGCGATCGACGCCTCATCGTCGGCGCCGACCCGCTCGGCGCGCTCACCGGCCTCGGTCGCCAGCGCGATCGCCTCATCGAGTCGCCCGGCGATCATGTAGCGACTCGCGAGCTGATTGAGCACCGATGCGCGCAGTCGATCGTCGTCCACCTGCCTCTCGAGGATCTTCAGCGACTGCTGCAGCAGCTGGATCGGCCCCGATCGGCCGAGGTGCATCATGTAGTAGGCCTTGTCTCGCAGCAGACTCGCATGCATGCGCGGGTCGACGGTGTCGGGGTCGACCTCCCCGAGCGCGAGATTGACGACGGCCAGCGCCCGCTCGCCGTCGCCTGCATTGCGCAGCACCGACCCCAGGGTGCGGAGCATGTCGAGGCGACCGAGACCCGCGATGCTCTCGGCGTCTGGCACCTGGATCCACAGATCGAGGGCGAGCTCTCCGAAGCGTGCCGCGCTCGCGAAGGCGAACCGCGACTTGGCATCGAACATCGCGGCGACGGCCGCGGCGAGCGCTCGGTGGTCGTCTTGCGCGAGCTGCCAGTGATAGGCGAGCGCGGCCGAGTCGGCGGTGTCGGAGCCGTCGCCGTTCTCCTCCAGCGCCTCGGCATACGCTCGGTGCAGCCGCGCCCTCTCACCCGGAAGCAGATCGTCGTGCACGGCCTCGCGCAGCAGCGCGTGCCGGAATCGATAGTCGTCGTCGGCCACGACGAGGATGCCGCTGAGCGTCGCCTCACGGATCGCCTCATCGAAGCGCGCCTCGGCCAGACCCGCGAGCCGCGTGACCAGCGGATGGGTCAGCGGACGCTCCGCCCCCGAGACCACCTGCACCACCCTCCTCGCGTCATCGCCGAGTCGGTCGAAACGGGCCAGCAGCAGATCACGCAGGCTGCCCGGAAGCGGACCCGAGGAGCATCCGGCGAGCTCTTCGACGAAGAAGGGAACTCCTTCGGCGCGGTCCTGGATGCGCTCGAGCGCCGCATCGCTGAGGGGCTGCCCGGTGATCGATTCGGCGAGCTGGCGAACCGCCGAGGCCTCGAGCCGTTCGACGGTGACCCGCTCGAGCAGGCGCGCGCGAGTGGACTCGCCGATGAACCGGCTGACCGCGTCTCCGCGGCGGACGTCGTCGGAGCGGCAGGTGAGGAGAAGAAGGATGCGCCCATGGGTCAGCGTGCGCAGCAGGAAGGAGAGGAGCGCGAGGGTCGATTCGTCCGCCCAGTGCAGGTCTTCGACGACGAGCACCTGCGGCGCATGCTCGGCCGCAGCCTCGATGAGTGCCGCGATCGCATCGCGCAGCCTGTCTGGGCTGGTCTGCGAGCGCTCGGTGGGATTGAGTTCGGGCAGCAGCATCCCCAGAGCCTTGACGCCGACACCGAGCTCTTCGCGCACGCGATCCGCGCCCATGCGCGTGACGATCGAGCGAAGAATGCCGGTGATCGGCCCGAAGGGCGTGCGCGAGGCCCCGAGATCGAGGCACCACCCGACATGCACATCGGCTCGGTTGACCACCTCGGCGCCGAACTCGCGCAGCAGCCGGGACTTGCCTATGCCCGCCTCGCCCTCGATGAGCGCCGCGAGCGGAACCCCCTCGACGACTCGGTCGAAGAGGCCACGCACGACTGCGATCTCGGCCTCTCGGCCGACCATCGCAGCGCTCGCGGCGGAGAGTGACATGGACTCATCGTCCCACTCCCCTCCGACATCCGGGCGGGGTGGCGCGGTCGGTGCCAGGGATGCCGAACTCACCGAACCGCCGCGGGCTCGCAGCAGACGGCGGCCAGTCTGGCGGCTGGTGCAGCGGGCGCCATTTCAGCGGGCGCAGCGACCCGCGAGGCTCGCGGAGCGACCGTCGTGGTGCGTGGGGCGGCCGCGGCGGCATCCGGCGCAACGTCCGCGGCAGCATGCGCGGAGGCATCCGGTTCATTCGACTGTCGCCGGGTGACTGTGCGCAGCATCCGCTGTCCGAACCGTCCCACCGGACCGGGCGTCCGCGGGACGATCTGGTCGGCGTGCTCGGCGAGGAAACGACGGCGTTCAGCCGCCTGCTCCAGACGCTCGTTCTCGTACTCGCTGATCTTCTCGGCGAAGTAGGGGTGCTCGTACATGACATCTCCTCAGTTGGGATGTCCTCAGACTCCGCTCTGAGGTGCCCCGTCGACATCGGGAGGATGCCCTATCTTCTGCGTCGAGCGCGCCCTAGGCCGCAGGCAGGCAGACTGCGAGCAGGCAGCGAAAGAGGCCCGGGCGGTGATGGGGGCACCACCGCCCGGACCTCGGATCAGGGGTCGATCAGGCGTCGACGTCGCCGCGCCAGGCACCGGTCTCGGCGCCGCGCTTCTCGATGAACTCCTTGAAGTTCTTCAGGTCCTTCTTCACGGCGTGCGAGCCGGCGCCGACGAGCGAGCCGACCTTCTCGAGAAGGCCCTCGGGCTCCCAGTCGATCTGCACCGTCACGCGAGTCGTGAGGTCCTCGAGCTTGTGGAAGGTCACCACGCCCGCGTGCTCGGTGTCGCCACCGACGCTCTTCCAGGCGACGCGCTCGTCGGGGTGCTGCTCGGTGATCTCGGCGTCGAATTCACGCGTCGCACCGCCGACCTTCACGGTCCAGCGGTTGTGCGTGTCATCGATCTGGACGATCGACTCGACCTCGTCGAGGAAGTGGGGGAAGCTCTCGAACTGCGTCCACTGGTTGTAAGCGATGTCGACCGGAACGTGTACGTCGATGGTCTCGATGATCTGCGCCATGTGATGCTCCTCACTGTTCGTCGTTCGTGTGATCCCATTCAGCTGCATGCGACGGGGATCCGCGACGGGGTTGACATCGAGGGCGCCACGACCGAGCATGCGCGCGAGTAGCGTGGAGTGCATGCGCATCCACGCCGCGATCCGCGCCTCGAAGCGCTCGCCCCTGCTGCAGGTGGTGAAGTCCGCCGCGGCGACGATCGCCGCGTGGCTGCTGGCCGGCTGGGTGGTTCCGGGGCAGTTGCCCGTGTTCGCCGCGATCGCAGCGCTCCTCGTCGTGCAGCCGAGCGTCAACCAGTCGCTGTCGAAGGCGCTCGAGCGCAGCATCGGCGTGATCGTCGGCGTCGTGATCGCGGTGGCTCTCGGCCTGCTGCTGGGTTCGCCGAGCTGGATCGTGCTGCTCGCCATCGTCGTGGCGATGCTGGTCGCGTGGGCGTTCAAGGCGACGCCGGGCACCGGCAACCAGGTCGCGATCTCGGCGATGCTCGTGCTCGCCCTCGGTTCGACCCCCGACTATGCGATCGCGCGCATCTTCGAGACCCTGATCGGCGTGGTCATCGGCATCGTCGTGAACGCGCTGATCGTGCCGCCGGTGCTGGTCGCCCCCGCCCGCCGCGACCTCGGACTGCTCGGCAGCGAGCTCGCCGCGAGCCTCGACCGTCTGGCCGACGCGCTGCCCGAACCGCAGACGCCCGCGAAGCTGCAGGAGCTCATGCTCGAGGCCCGGCTGCTGCGCCCGATGAAGGATGCCGCCGAGGCCTCCATCGCGGCCGGCGAGGAGTCTCTCACCCTGAATCCGCGTCGCTCGACGCACCGCGAGGAGCTCCGCGAGATGCGGGCGCTGCTCGAGCGACTGTCACCGATCGTGACGCAGACCATCGGGATGACCCGTGCGTACTTCGACCACTACGACGACTCGATCGGCCAGGAGCCGGCCGTCACGGCGATCGCCGAGCAGCTGCGGCGTGCGGGGCATGACGTGCGGCTGGCCGTGCAGATCGCCGACGTGTCACCCGAACCCGAGACCCTGACTTCGGCGATCCCCGCGCTCACGGCGCCGCTCGTCATCCGGCCGCCGTCGTCGACCCACTGGATCCTGATCGGGTCGCTGATGGAAGACCTCCGGCGCATCCGCGGGGAGCTCGTCGAGGAGGAGTGAGCGCTGCCCACTCACGAGGGGGCGGCGGTGGGGTCAGTCCTGGTCGGGGTCGTCGGCGAGCACGTCGCCGTCGTCGTCGGAGGCAGGGCCCGAGGGGACGGCCGTCGCCGGCTCTCCCTTGTTGTCTTCGGTGCCGAGGTTGTCGTTCTCCTCCGCACCGGGCGACGGCTCTGTGCTGATGTCGTTGCGCTCGGACTCGATGTCATTGCTGTCGCGGTTCATGCGCGTTCCTCTCGTCGGCGTTCGGTCTGCGTGCACGCGAGGTTACGGGCCATCAGCCCCTGAAGCGCGGGCCTTGACAAGCACCCGAGGCCTACCCTGGTCACATGCCCGACATGACCGTGCCCGAAGCCCTCGCCGAACTGGCAGCCCTCGAGGATCCGAAGATGCGCGCCGCCAACGAGAAGCGCGGCGACGACCACGGCATGAACCTCAGCCGGCTGCGCGGGGTGGCCAAGCGCATCAAGACCGACCAGGCCCTCGCGAAGGACCTGTGGGCGACCGGCGAGACGTCCGCCCGTCTGCTCGCGCTGCTCATCTGCAAGCCACGCGAGTTCACCGCGGATGAGCTCGACGCGATGCTGCGCCAGACCCAGGCCCCCAAGATCAACGACTGGTTCGTGAACTACGTCGCCAAGAAGACTCCTCTCGCTGAAGAGCTGCGACTGCGCTGGTTCGACGACGCAGACCCGACGGTCGCCGCCGCCGCCTGGTCGCTCACGACCGTGCGCGTGGCGAAGGATGCCGACGGCCTCGACCTCGAGCACCTGCTCGACCTGATCGAGCGCGACCTGGTGGATGCCCCGAAGCGCCTGCAGTGGGCGATGAACGAGACGCTCGCGAACATCGGCATCTTCCACCCGCAGCTGCGGGCCAGGGCGCTGGAGATCGGTGAACGCCTGCAGGTGCTCGCCGATTACCCCACCGCCCCCGGCTGCACCTCGCCGTTCGCCCCGATCTGGATCGGCGAGATCGTGCGCAGGCGCGAGGGCTGAGCATCCTCATCGGATCCCCTCGTACGCTGAGGCCATGAGCACGCACATCGCCGCACAGCCCGGTCAGATCGCCCCCATCGTCCTGTTCCCCGGCGACCCGCTGCGGGCGAAGTGGATCGCCGAGAACTTCCTCGACGGCGCCGAGCTGTATTCCGAGACCCGCGGGATGCTGGGCTACACCGGCACCTGGAACGGCCACCGCGTCTCGGTGCAGGGGTCGGGCATGGGGCAGCCGTCGATGGCGATCTATGCGAGCGAGCTGTTCGAGGAATACGACGTGCAGACGATCGTGCGCGTCGGCTCATGCGGGGCGCTGACCGAGAAGCTCAAGGTGCGCGACATCATCATCGCGAACGGCGCCTGCACCGATTCGGGCATCAACCGCGTGCGCTTCCACGGACTCGACTACGCACCCGTCGCGGACTTCGGGCTGCTGCGCGCCGCGGTCGAGGCGAGCGAGGCCGAGCCGCTCGACGCCGCCGTGCACGTGGGCCTGCTGTTCTCGAGCGACCAGTTCTACAGCACGCGCCCCGAGCTCACCGAGCCGTTCGTGCAGCACGGCGCGCTCGGCGTCGAGATGGAGGCCGCAGGGCTGTACACCCTCGCGGCGTTCCACGGGCGCCGCGCCCTGGCCATCTGCACGGTGTCGGATCACATCGTCACGGGCGAGCAGACCACCGCCCAGGAGCGCGAGCAGACGTTCGGCGACATGATCCGCATCGCGCTGCGCGCCGCGACCTCGGTCTGAGGCGTTCACAATTCAGCATGAGATCGTGCTGACCGCTCGAATCCGGTGATCTCGGCCGCATCGGACGATTCCCTGCTGAGTACTGCACGAGGTTCGCCCGTGCCGGAGGTGGGATGATCGACAGACCATGCCTGCGATCCTCGACCACACGACGCTGACCGACGGATCCGATGCGGATGCCGTCTACACGGCGTTCGTCGAGTGGGCGGAGTCGACCGGCATCAGTCTCTACCCCGCGCAGGACGAGGCTGTCATCGAGATCGTCTCGGGCAACAACCTGATCCTGTCGACGCCCACCGGCACCGGCAAGTCGCTCGTCGCGGTCGGGGCGCACTTCGCGGCACTCGTCGAGGGGCGTCGCTCGTTCTACACGGCGCCGATCAAGGCGCTCGTCAGCGAGAAGTTCTTCTCCCTCGTCGACGTGTTCGGCGCCGCGAACGTCGGCATGATCACCGGCGACTCCTCGGTCAACCCCGATGCGCCGATCATCTGCTGCACGGCGGAGATCCTCGCGAACCTCGCACTGCGCCAGGGCACGGATGCCGCGGTGCACCAGGTCGTCATGGACGAGTTCCACTTCTACGCCGACCCCGATCGAGGGTGGGCGTGGCAGGTGCCGCTGCTCGAGCTGCCACAGGCGCAGTTCATCCTGATGTCTGCGACGCTCGGCGATGTCTCGCAGCTGTCGAGCGACCTCACCCACAGAACGGGCCGCGGCACGGCATCCGTCACGGGCGTCGAGCGTCCTGTGCCGCTGCACTACTTCTACGAGACCACGCCGATCCACGAGACGATCGACGACCTGCTCGGCACCGGCCAGGCCCCGATCTACGTCGTGCACTTCTCGCAGGCGGCGGCGATGGAGCGGGCACAGGCGCTGTCGAGCACCAAGGTCGCCACGCGTGAGCAGCGCGATGAGATCGCCGCGCTGATCGGCGGATTCCGGTTCACCACCGCCTTCGGCAAGACCCTCTCGCGGTTCCTGCGTGCGGGCATCGGCGTTCACCATGCCGGGATGCTGCCGAAGTACCGGCGCCTCGTCGAGCAGCTCGCCCAGCGCGGACTGCTGCGCGTGATCTGCGGCACGGACACCCTCGGCGTCGGCATCAACGTGCCCATCCGCACGGTGCTGCTCACGGCTCTGACGAAGTTCGACGGCACCCGGATGCGGCAGCTCAGCGCGCGCGAGTTCCACCAGATCGCGGGGCGAGCGGGACGCGCGGGCTTCGACACCGCCGGCACCGTGGTCGCCCAGGCTCCCGAGCACGAGAGCGACAACATCGCCGCGATCAAGAAGGCCGGCGACGACCCGAAGAAGAAGCGCAAGATCATCCGCAAGAAGGCACCCGACGGCTTCGTGTCCTGGGGCGAGCCGTCGTTCCGCAAGCTGATCGACGCGGAGCCCGAGACACTGACCTCGCACATGCAGATCACGAGCGCGATGATGCTCAACGTGATCGGCCGCGGCGGCGACGTGTTCGGCAACATGCGTGCGCTGGTCTACGACAACCACGAGCCTCGCAAGAGGCAGCGCGAGCTCGCACTGCGCGCCATCGGCATCTACCGGACGCTGCTCGAATCGGGCGTCGTCGAGCAGACGGACGACGGCGAGATCCGCCTCACCGTCGACCTGCAGCCGAACTTCGCGCTGAACCAGCCGCTGTCGCCGTTCGCCCTCGCGGCCTTCGACCTGCTCGACCGCGATCCGGCTGCGGGCACGGGAACCGGCTCCTACGCCCTCGACATGATCTCGATCGTCGAATCGACGCTCGACGACCCTCGGGCGATCCTCGGGCAGCAGGAGTTCCTTGCCCGCGGAGAGGCCGTCGCCGCCATGAAGCGCGAGGGCATCGAATACGACGAGCGCATGGAGCTGCTCGAGGAGATCACCTACCCGAAGCCCCTCGATGAGCTGCTCACGGCCGCGTTCGAGACGTTCGGCGCCGCGCAGCCGTGGATCCGCGACTTCGAACTGCACCCGAAGTCGGTCGTGCGCGACATGTACGAGCGGGCCATGTCGTTCGGGGAATACGTCGCGTACTACAAGATCGCCCGCTCCGAGGGCGTGGTGCTGCGCTATCTGTCCGACGCCTACAGGGCAGCATCCCAGACGATTCCCGAAGAGGGTAAAGACGAGGACCTCCGCGACCTGATCGAGTGGCTCGGCGAGCTAGTCCGTCAGGTCGACTCGAGCCTGCTCGACGAATGGGAAGAGCTCGTCAACGGCGTGCTGCACGGCCCGGATGACGAGCCGATCGTGCCGCCCGCTCCGAAGCGCCTGACGTCGAACACCCGCGCTTTCCGCACCCTCGTGCGCAACGAGCTGTTCCGACGGGTGCAGCTCGCGGCACGTGAAGACGTCTCCGCTCTCGCGGACCTCGACCCGTCGTTCGGTGCGGACGCCTGGTCGGACGCACTCGACGGCTACTTCGCCGACCACAACGAGATCCTCACCGGAGCGAACGCGCGCAGCGCACAGCTGCTGCTCATCACCGAGGGCACGACCGAGTGGACCGTCCGCCAGATCCTCGACGATCCGGCGGGCGATCACGACTGGGGCATCTCCGCGACCGTCGACCTCGCCGCCTCCGACGAGGAGGGCGCTGCGGTGCTCACCGTGACGGGCGTCGACCGGCTCTGAGCGCGGTCGGACGCCTGATCCTTCCCCGGCGGCCTGACCGCACACGCCTCCTCCGTCAGCAGTCCGGGGCTCAGTCAGCCCTCCGAGGCTCAGTCAGCAATCCGTGCCTGAGTCATCCGGTCGATCGGTCGCAGCGGATCGAAGAGCACCCCGAGCCCCACTCGCACGAGGCCGGCACGCACCGCGAGGCAGACGGTGATCACCACCGCGGTGAGGACGATCGGCCAGACGGCCTCGACCGCCGGCGTCGCGACCCATCCCGATCCGCGCAGCGCAACGTCGATCAGGGCGAGCGGAATCATGTGGATCACGTAGATCGGCAGCGTGCGCTGTCCCACCCACCGCAGCGGCCGTGCGATGACGCTCGCACGTCGGTCGATCGTCACGCACGCCATGACCCCGAATGCCACCGCGACGACCGCGAGAAGCGGCCACACTCCCGGCCATCGACGCATGCCGAGCACTCCGACCGCACCGACGGCCGCGACATATGCCCCTCCGAGCATGAGCATCCGCAGCGGCGTCGCACCCGCGGCGAATCGCTCGATCACCCTACGCAGCCGCAGCCCCGCGAGGAAGAAGAACAGGTTCTGCACGAGCTGCCACAGGTTGCCCAGGTCGGGGATCACCCCCGCCGACGCGACCGCAGCGATCACGAACGCGACCGGCAGCACCACGGCGGTCGGCACGTGCCTCACGAGGCGCGCGACGAGCAGGTACACCGCCAGGGCGAGCAGATACCAGAGGTTGGTCGGGCTGATCGTGAGCTGCGCGAGCAGCTGCCATCCGTTCTCCGCCCTGGCCGTGTCGAAGTCCGGAGTGAGGGCGAGCACGAACGTCTGGATCACGACCCAGATGACATAGACCGCCGCGAGGCGGCCGGCGCGACGTCGCCAGGGGGTGCCCGCGGGCGCGTTCACGGCGCGCGCTGCGAACATCCCCGAGATCAGGAAGAACAGCGGCATCCGCAGCGGTAGCAGCTGCGCGTTGAGCGTCGCCCAGGCATCGGTGACGGGCCCGGCACCTGAGACCGCGATCGCGTGCTTGGTGACGACGTGCCAGAGCACCACGAGGATGATGCACACGCCCTTCGCGACATCGGGCCAGCCGACGCGCGCGGTCACCGCCCCGGCACCTCGGCGGCGCGCACGAGGCGCGACACCAGCTCGACGTACGACACGTCGGCCGCCGCGAACATCCGCGGCACCTGGGATGCCGCAGTCAACCCCGGCATCGTGTTGACCTCGTTCAGCACCGGCCCCTCGGCGGTGAGAAAGAAGTCCATGCGGGCGACCCCGGCACACCCGAGGGCGTCGAACATGGTCAGCGCGGCGCGCGTGAGCGAGGTCGCCTCAGCCCCCGAGAGCTGCGCCGGCACCGTGAACCGCGCACTGCCGTCGTACTTCGTGGCGGTGTCGAACAGCCCGGCCGCGTGGATCTCGAGCGACGGCGCCGCCCAGCGGACCCCTCCGGCCTCCTTGATCACGGCGACGTCGATCTCCCTCCCGTGCACGACCTCCTCGACGAGGATGCGTCGATCGAACCGCGCCGCCTCCCGCAGCGCCGCACCGAGTTCGGCCTCCTCACGCACGAGCGAAACGCCGTAGCTCGACCCGGCCGACACGGGCTTCACGACCACAGGGCCATCGAACTCGGAATCTCCGCAGTCGGCTACATCGATCAGTCGACCCCGCGCGGTGCGCAGCCCCGCCGCGTCGGCGACGAGCTTCGTCGCCCACTTGTCCATGCCGATCGCCCCGGCGCGCGGCCCTGAGCCGACCACTCGCACGCCCGCGAGAGCGCACAGAGAAGCGAGCGCTCCGTCTTCACCCAGCGCTCCATGCACCGCAGGGAATACGACATCGGCTGCGGCTATGAGCGGCATCGCGAGAACGAGAGACTCGGCGGCGGTGGCATCCTCCGAGACGCCGGCCACCTCCCAGACACCCTCTCGTGAGATGGTTACCGTGCTGACGTCGTATCCGCCGACACGCAGCGCGTCGGCGACC
This sequence comes from Microbacterium sp. MEJ108Y, assembly GCF_000834175.1. NCBI lineage: Bacteria > Bacillati > Actinomycetota > Actinomycetes > Micrococcales > Microbacteriaceae > Microbacterium > Microbacterium sp. MEJ108Y. The sequence goes on from NZ_JXQX01000009.1 coordinate 173,223, forward strand.
GCGGCCGCCGACGCGAGCGAGACCTCGTGCTCGGCGTTCTGGCCTCCTCCGATGACCAGCACTCTCACGCGATCGCCCTCTCGACCCGGCGACCGATTCCCGTGACGATCGTGTGCGGGATGCTCCCCGCCCACCGGGCCCACTCCTGCACGGTCGGCACCGCCTCGCCCTCCGGGCCGAACACCACAGCTGTGGTGCCTCTTGGCGGGGTCACATCACCCGTGTCGACGACGATCTGGTCCATCGACACCCGCCCGACGATCGGGCATCGGATGCCGTCGATCGCGACCGCTGCCCCCACGGCGAGCTCCCGCGGGATGCCGTCGGCGTAACCGACGCCGATCACGCTCAACCGGGTCGCCCGCTCGGTCACATATGCGCCGCCGTAGCCAACCGGGGTCCCTGCCGGCACGACGCTGCTGTGCACGACGGATGCCGTCAGCCGCGCCGCACCCTGCAGCGCCACGCTCTCCGACGGGTCTATGCCGACGAGTCCGGCGCCGACGCGCACCATGTCGAAGTGCGTCGCCGGATCCGTCAGCGTGCCGGACGTCGCCGCGAGGTGCACGATCAGCGGACCGAAGCCGGCGCGCAGCACGGCATCCCTCGCCTGCCTCATCCGCAGCACCGCCGGCGCGTTGATCGCGGGGTCAGCGGCGTCGGCGTCGGGAAGATGCCCCATCACCCCCACCACCTCGACGCGACCGCGTCCGGAGCGCGCGACCCGCAGCAGCTCGGCCCAGTCCTCGAGCGGCACCCCACCCCGCGACATCCCCGTGTCCATGTGCAGATGCACGCGCACGCGTCCGTCAGGCAGCGACGACGCATCGGTGATCAACTGGCGCAGCTCGTCGACAGAGCCGACCGCGATGTCGACGCGATCCGCGACGACCTGAGTGACGTCGACCCCCGCCGGATTCAGCCACGCGAGGATCGGCACCTCGATGCCCGCATCACGCAGCTCGGCGGCGTCCCCCGCGTCGGTCACGCCCAGCCATTCGGCTCCGGCGTCGATCGCGGCGCGAGCGACGGCGACGGCGCCGAGACCGTAGCCGTCGGCCTTCACCACCGCCATGATGCGGGACTCGGTGGCCGTCCGCATCCGCCCGACGTTCGCCGCGACCGCGTCGCGAAGGGTGTGCAGGGTCGGTGCGTGCATGCGCGAGAGTGCGAGGTGCGGGGTCGTGAGAGCGGTGGTCATCGCTGGGTCCTCGGGTCGGCAGTCGGGTCGTCGTACATCAGTGGGCAGCCGTTCGCCACGGCTGCCGGACGCAGCTCGAAGTGCCACCGCTCGTTCGCATAGATCTGGCACAGACCGAACTCATCACCGTGCTGCGCCAGCCAGTCCTGCGCGATGAGCGGACCGAGGTCGATCGCATCCCCCGACACGTGCTCCGAGTTCTCGGGCGTCGCGACCCAGCGCGCGGCCTCTTCCTCGGATCCGTATTCGGCGACCGCATCCTGCCGCAGCACCTGCTGGTACTCGGCCGACCTCCATCCGCTGTTCACGTGCATGCGCACGCCGTCCTGCTCCGCCGCCGTGGCCGCAGCGCGCACCGCGGCCAGCAGATCGGAGTCGAGGTTCGTCACGGCGGGAGTCTCGTCGAACACCGACACGGTGCCCTCGTCGCGGATCACCCCGTCGGCCTCGGAGAGAGAGACAGGAGAGACGGTCGGTGCGACGGATGCCGACGCCAGAGACTGCTGGCCGATCAGCACGACCGAGCCCGTGATGGCCGCGGCGAGCAGGGCGACACCGATGATCGCGGTGAGGCGTCGCTGTCTGAGGGAAGAGCGTGTGTTCATGTCCTCAGTAAAGAAGGGGGTCTGTTGCGACGGCGTATGCGCTTTTGCATATGCTCCCGATATGTGGGGGTGCGTAAGCTCTGAGCACATGGGAGCTGTGTCGTGAGGGTGCTGATCGTCGAAGACGAGCCCTACCTCGCAGAGGCCGTGCGCGACGGACTGCGGCTCGAGGCGATCGCCGCCGACATCGCCGGCGACGGAGACACCGCACTCGAGCTGCTCAGCATCAACTCCTACGACCTCGCCGTGCTCGACCGTGACATCCCCGGCCCCTCGGGCGATGACGTCGCCCGCTCGATCGTGGCGTCGGGCAGCGGCATCCCGATCCTCATGCTCACCGCGGCCGACCGCCTCGACGACAAGGAGACGGGTTTCGAGATCGGCGCCGACGACTACCTGACCAAGCCGTTCGAGCTGCGCGAGCTCGTGCTGCGCCTGCGTGCCCTCGATCGCCGACGGCAGCGCGTGCGGCCACCCGTGCTCGAGGTGGCGGGGCTGCGGCTCGACCCGTTCCGCCGCGAGGTCTTCCGTGACGGCAGGTACGTCGCGCTCACGCGCAAGCAGTTCGCCGTGCTCGAGGTGCTGATCGACGCGGGCGGCGGGGTCGTCAGCGCCGAGCAGCTGCTCGAGCGTGCGTGGGATGAGAATGCCGACCCGTTCACGAACGCCGTGCGCATCACGGTCTCGTCGCTGCGCAAGAGACTGGGTGAGCCCTGGCTGATCCTCACGGTGCCGGGCGTCGGCTATCGCATCGGGACGGATGCCGATGGCTGACCAGGTCCGCACACCGAGGCGCCGCGGCATGAGCGCGCGATGGAAGCTCACCCTGAGCTACGCGGGCGTCGTCGTCGTGTCGGGCATCGGGCTGCTCGCGGCGGTCGCCTTCTACCTGCTGCGGTACGTGCCCGACGTGAACATTCCCAACGATCTCGACCTGTTCGTGCCGAATCGCTCCGACCTGATCCGCGCCTTCATCCCTGCGGCCGTCGCGATGATGCTCGTCCTGCTCGCTATCGGGCTGGGCGGCGGCTGGATCATCGCCGGTCGGATGCTGGCTCCCCTCGACCGCATCGGGCGCGCTGCCCGGCTCGCGGCTCAGGGGTCGCTGTCGCATCGGGTGGCCCTCGAAGGGCCGCGCGACGAGTTCCGCGACCTGGCCGACGTCTTCGACTCGATGCTCGAGCAGCTCGAGGCGCACGTCGCCGAGCAGCAGCGGTTCGCCGCCAACGCCTCGCACGAGCTGCGCACCCCGCTCGCGATCTCGCAGACCATGCTCGAAGTCGCCCGAAACGACCCCGATCGAGACGTCGACGCGCTGATCGACCGGCTGCACGAGGTCAACACGCGGGCGATCGAATTGACCGAAGCGCTGCTGATGCTCAGTCGCGCCGAGCGCCGCTCATTCACGCGCGAGCCGATCGACCTCTCACTGCTGGCCGAGGAATCCGCCGAGACGCTGCTTCCGCTCGCCGAACGCCGCGGCGTGACGATCGACGTCGGCGGCGACACCGCGAACGTGCTCGGTTCTCCGGCCCTGCTCCAGCAGCTGATCACCAACCTCGTGCACAACGCGATCGTGCACAATCGCCCCGTCGACGGCACCGTCGTCGTCCGAACGCACACCCTGCCGCATGCCGTCGCGCTCGTGGTCGAGAACACCGGCGACGTGCTGCCTGCCCATCTCGTGGCGACGCTCGCCGAGCCCTTCCAACGCGGTGCCGACCGCACCCGCAGCGACGATCACGGGGGCGTCGGCCTGGGCCTCGCGATCGTGCAGCGCATCGCTCAGGCGCACGAGGGGTCGCTCGTGCTCACGGCTCGCCAGGGGGGCGGGTTGAACGTGACGGTGTGGCTGCCGCATCCGTTCCCGGGGCCCCTCGCCTGACGGTGTCCGTCTGAAACCGGGCATCTCAAGCCGGGGCGCCGCCGGTCCGGGGTTGAAGCCGCGTGCCGGACGTCCAGGACTGATGCCGACCGCCGACGGTCAAGGTCGGATGCCGTCTGCAGGACCGAAGCACGGATGCAGGACCGGAAACGTCGTTCAGCCCCGCATCCGTGCTGTGATCCTGCAGACGGGCCGCTGCGGGGGCGGGGCCGCCCCGATGGGACGGGGCCCTCCGGATGCCGGGTCAGGCGACCTCGCCCCGGAGTGCAGCGAGCTCGCGGCCGTAGGTGCGCGCCGACTGCTCGGCGTTCTCCTTGAGCTCGCGGGCGGTGTCGGCGAAGGCGTCGAGTGCCGGGTTCACACCCACGAGCGTGAAGGGCCGCTCGACGACGCGCAGGTCGAGACCCCAGACGTCCTCGAGCACGCGGCGCAGCCATCCGGTGGAGTGGTCCCAACCCTCCTTGGGGGTTCCCGGTGCGTAGTTGCCGCCGAGCACGGTGACGAGGGTCGCGGGCTTGCCGCGGAGCGCAGTGCCCTGGGGGTCGATGCGCGGATCGGTGTACGCCAGGTCGAACCAGGTCTTGAAGTGCTGCGAGACGCCGTAGTTGTAGAGCGGCACGGCGAACAGCAGCGCGTCGGCGGCGATCAGCTCGTCGGCGAAGGTCGTGGCGAGAGCGCGGGCCGCACGCTGGGCGTCGGTGCGCTGCGCCTCGTCGACGAAGCCGCCGGTCACGGCATCCGCCCATGCCGTCGCGGGCACGGGGTCGGCGGCGAGGTCGCGGCGGGTCACGGTGGAGTCGGGGTGGGATGCCGTCCACTCTGCTTCGACGAGGTCGGCGAGCGAACGGCTGGCGGACGACGCAGGAAGGATGCTGGCGTCGAGGCGGAACAGGGACATGGAGGGTGCCTTTCGTTTGCGTAGTCGCTCTGTTTTTCTTAGCGACTCGCGTTAACGTGGCACAGGTATGATGGGGCCATGGCCGAGATCGACGAAGAGCGTCACGTGTGCGACGCCGCCGTCACACTGGCCTTCAGCGTGCTCGGCAAGCGCTGGAACGGCATGATCGTCTCGTCGCTCGGCGGGGGCTCTTCGACCTTCGTCTCATTGCGCCGCGCGGTCTCGGGAATCAGTGACACCGTGCTCTCCGACCGTCTCGCCGAACTCGCCGAGGCAGGACTCGTCGCCCGCGCGGTCGACGCGGGCCCGCCGGTCACGGTCTCGTACTCGCTGACCGACAGCGGCCGAGGGCTGCTGCCCATCCTCGACCAGCTCGGCACCTGGGCCTCCGCGAACCTCGAGCTCCGCGCTCGATGACGCCGGCCGAGTGGCCGCCTCCTGCACGACACCCAGCTGACCGATTCTCGTCGGGCTGACCGGGGCGATCCGCTCACCCAGCCATCCGCGCACTCATCAGTTAGACGACCGGGTGCGCGGCCGCCCGAGTCACCAGGGGCTGGGCTCGTAGTCCTTCAGGAAGACGCCGTGGATGTCTTCGCCGGCCTCGCCGCGCACGATCGGGTCGTACACTCGGGCGGCTCCGTCGACGAGGTCGAGCGGGGCGTGGAAGCCCTCCTCGGCCAGACGCACCTTCGTGTAGTGCGGGCGCTCGTCGGTGATCCAGCCGGTGTCGACGGCGGTCATCAGGATGCCGTCGGTCTCGAGCATCTCGCCGGCGCTCGTGCGGGTCAGCATGTTCAGCGCGGCCTTCGCCATGTTCGTGTGCGGGTGACCCGGGCCCTTGTAGCGGCGCGAGAACTGCCCCTCCATGGCCGAGACGTTGACCACGTACTTGCGGGTCGACGACGATGCGGCCATCGAAGCACGCAGGCGGCTGATCAGCAGGAACGGCGCGGTGGTGTTGGCGAGCTGCACCTCGAGCATCTCGAGCGGATCGACCTGGTCGATCGACTGCACCCAGCTGTTCGAGGTGTTCACGTCCGGCACGAGACCGCCCGCGTCGATCGCGGTGCCGTCTGCGTGCTTCTCGAGCGACGACGACCCGGGGGCCATCGCGAGACGCGCGAGGTCTTCGGCCGTCAGCGCCTGGCCGCCCTGCTCGGCCACGGTTCCGCCGAGGGCCGCGACCGACAGCAGCGGGTGCGAGTCGACCGAGGCCTGCAGCGCCTGCGGATGCGGGTCGACAGTGTGGCCGAAGGTCTCCATCTCGGGCAGCGGACCGTCGGGAAGCGGCTGCAGCTCGGCATCCGCCAGCAGTGAATACGAGCCCGGCGAGCGGCGCACGGTCTGCGCCGCGTTGTTGATCAGGATGTCGAGCGGACCCTGCGCGGCGACCGAGTCGGCGAGCCCGATCACCTGGGCGGGGTCGCGCAGGTCGATGCCGACCACACGCAGGCGGTGCAGCCAGTCGCCCGAGTCGGGCAGCGCCGAGAAGCGGCGAACCGCATCGCGGGGGAAGCGCGTCGTGATCGTCGTGTGGGCGCCGTCGCGCAGCAGCCGCAGCGCGATGTGCATGCCGATCTTGGCGCGGCCTCCGGTGAGCAGCGCGCGCTTGCCGGTGAGGTCGGTGCGGGCGTTGCGCTTGCCGTGACTGAAGCGCGCGCAGTCGGGGCAGAGCTGGTGATAGAACGCGTCGACCAGCGTGTACGGCTGCTTGCAGATGTAGCAGTTGCGGGGCTTGAGCAGCTCGCCCGCGATGGGGGCGTCGACGACGCTGGTCGCGAGGTCGTGGCCACGGGTCTCGTCGTCGATGCGGTCGGGCGCACCGGTGGCGGTGCGGGCGACGACGGCCCTGTCGGCGTCGGCGATCGCATCGCGGATCTCCTTGCGACGCACGCGCTTGACGGCCTTGAACATCGCGGCGGTCGCGTGGCGCACGGCGACGAAGTCGGGGTGCTCGTTGTCGATCTGGTGCAGTTCGGACAGAACCCGCAGCGTGGTGGCCAGATCTTCGGGGTCGATGCCGGGTCCGAGGTCGGGTGCAGCGTCGGAGGGGGCATCGGTCATTGTGCCGATTTTACGCGAGATCGCGCGGTGCTTTCCTGGGAAGGCTGGACCGCGGACCGCCGGTCGGCGTTCACAACTCAGCAGGAATCGGCGTCGTCGACGAGAGGCGGGCCGAAACAGCGGGAAAAACGGCTTCCCGAGTCGCTGTCTGTGCTGAATTGTGAACGCCTCACTGCTGAGGGGCGGGACCGCGCACGGCCCCGCCCCTCAGCATCCGATGGCTCCGGTGGCTCTGACCGGGTCAGTGTCCGGCGGCGCCGACCACCACGAACTCGCCGGGCACGACGTCGAGCGTCGCCTCGGCCGAGATCTCGCCGGTGTGCAGGTCGACGGCCAGGATGCGGTTCTCCGCGGGCTCCGTCACGTACGCGATGTCTCCGACGACGCGCAGGCCCGGGTGCGGCTGCTGCCACTCTTCGGGGCTCTCCCACGGCTCGATGACATCCCACGAATCGACGACAGCGCCGGCCTCGTCGAGCACGTTGAGCGTGCCGTCGGATGCCAGCACGATGATGTTGTCGTGGCCGTCACGGCCGACCCCGCGCCAGGTGTACTCCACACCCTCGGGCAGGGCGACGACGGACAGGGTCGGCGCATCGGTGTCCACGAGCGCGAGCTGCGAGAGCAGGTAGCCCTCCTGATCGGGGTCCGACTTGTAGTCGAGCGCTGCGATCGCGCTGGTGTCAGTCACGTAGGCATTTCCCGAGCGACCGAACGCGTCGGGCGCGTCGAGCTTCGTGAAGGCGCCGTCTGCGAACACGAGCACGCCGTCTTCGCAGCCGAACACGATGGTCTCACCCTTCAGGGCGCCTTCGCCGTGCACCCCGGGGCACTGCTCGTCGCGGGCGAGCTCCGAGCCGTCGTCGGCGAGCAGACGCACGCCGCTGCGCGACTCCGACGTGCCGATGGTCGACAACAGCGTGCCGTCCGACAGCTCGATGGCGACGCCGTGGTGAGCCGCTTCCGACTCGACGGTCTGCGACTCCGGCAGGGTTCCGGTGCCGACGGCATCGGTGTCGAAGAGGGTCACGTCGCCGGTGCCGTCGTCGAACAGCGCGGTGCGCCCGGCATGCGGGGTGGCGTGGCCGGGGGTGACGGCGTCGAACACCTCGCCCGTGAACTCGACGGTGTCGGATGCGAGACCGGTGTCGAGCACGTGGAAGCCGTCGGCCGCGGTGACGAAGACGTGTCCGTCATGGTCGCCGGCGGGATTGACGCGCAGGAATCCGTCGAGCTCGGCGGAGTCGACGGTCTCGAGGGTCTCGCCGTCGAGCACGACGATGCCGCCGTCGTAGGCGACGGCGACCCTCGTGTCGCCCTCGTGCGCCGATGAGGATTCGGGTTCTCCGGACGCGGACGGCGCTGCGGTCGCGCATCCGGCGAGTGCGACCACGGCGAGCGCGGCGATCGCGCCGGCCGCGAGGCGGCTGCGGGCAGGTCGATGCATGGGGTTCTCCTTCTTCTGGGTGGGTGCGCAGGCTGCGCGTGACGACGGATGCCGTCGATGAGTTCGGGTGCGGCTCAGCCGACGAGCTGGATCTGATGGGGATCGAGGCCGCCGAGGGTGCGGGTCACGGCACCGTCGGCGTGGTCGATCTCGAACACGGCTCCGGTCGCCGGGTCGGAGACATAGGCATGGCGGGCGTCGACCAGGAGCTGCACCCGATCGCGCAGGGAGGGGTCGGAGGCGGATGCCGCGAGAAGCGGCTCTGTCCTGGCGAGCTCGGTGCCGTCCGGAGCGAGCACGCGCACAGTGCCGTCGGTCGCGATCACGACCGTGCGGCTCTCGTCGTCGCCGATCGCCGCGGCTCGGAGCAGCGGGGTGTCTGTGGCGAGCAGCATCCATTCGCGGGCTCTGACGTCGAGCAACCAGGCGCCCTGGTCGGCGGCGATGCCCGCGAGGTCGGGGCGGTCGGCGCGTCCGGCGAGGTCGGAGGCCGGCGCGGATCCCGCCGGATACGGGATCAGCTCAGCGGCGAGCGCTCCCCCGACCTGTCGGGTGACGAGCACCGCTCCGGCGTCGCAGGCGAAGACGGCGCCCACGCGGGTGAGGTCGGCATCGGTCGAGCTCGTGCAGGGCGCGCCGACGCCGGTCGCGGTGCCCTCGGCGTCGACGATGTGGATCATCTCGCCTGCGGCCGCGAGGAGGTGTCCCGAGAACGGGACGACGGGGCCGGTCGGATCGACGGGGAGAGTGACGCGTGGGGCGTCCTCGATGTCGGCGAGCTTCTCGTGATCGACGAGGGCGACCTCTCTGCCGAAGCGGACGGCGGTGGCGGTGTCGCCGACCCGGATGTCCGCGGGGCCGGTTCCGTCGATCGACCCGATGATGCCGGCATCGCCGAGGAAAGAGTGCGTGTGGTCGCCGTGCGGCACCGTCCACCGGCCCGAGTCGATGATGTCGACACGGGTGCCGTCTCCGTCGACATGGATCAGGTGGGCGAAACGGCCGACGCCGAGCACGGCATCCGCATCCGCATCCGCATCCGCGAGCGTCGAGCGTTCTGCGGTCTCGAGGTCGAGCAGGGTGAGCTCGCCGTCCGCGTCGGCGATGACGAGTGCGAGCGCCGGCGATGCGACCTCGGCGGCTCCCCCGCCGTCGACCCCGTCGTTCGGCGCGACCGCCGCGCTCGAGGCGGGTGCAGGAGCATCGGATGCTCCGCACGAGGTCACGGTCAGACCGGCGGCGAGCAGCGAAGCGAGAACGAGTGTGCGGCCGGCGCGGGGAGAGGGGGTCACGAGACTCCACACTATTGAGAACGATTCTCAATCTCAAGTCGAGGTGCTGTGCGTGGGAGTTCGGGCAGGTCGGACGACACGGCGAAGTACGCGTGCATGAGGGGAGTCCGTGGGCGTGTGCGCCGTCTGGATGCGGAGAACGGGGACTTCTGGGGCGCTCTTCACCGTGACGGGCGTACACGCTCCGTCCACGTCCGACGCGCGCCGGCCCTTGCCGGAACGTCGGACCCTCGGCGTAGGGTCTGAACATGAGCAGCCACACCGAAACCCCAGGAGTCGTCCCGTCCTACCTGCTCGCGCGTCTCGCCGAGTCGGGCCGCTACCCTCGCGCCGCCGCGGCCGCGCGGCAGACGCTCACGGCGGGCAGACCGCCGTTCCGCGCACGGCTCGACCTCTCGATCGACGAGAACGGCGACCTCGTCGCTCAGCTTACCGATGCCCCCAACCGCACGATCAGCGACGCGGGCAACACGCAGACCCTCCCCGGTGCGATCGTGCGCAGTGAAGACGACGAGCCGGTCGCCGACACGTCCGTCAACGAGGCGTTCGACGGCCTCGGGGCCACGTTCGAGATGCTGCTCTCCGCCTTCGGCCGCAACTCGCTCAACGACGCCGGCGCGCCGCTCGATGCGACCGTGCACTACGGCATCGACTACGACAACGCCTTCTGGGACGGCGAGCGCATGGTGTTCGGCGACGGCGACGGCGAGGTCTTCGTCGGTTTCACCTCGTCGACCACCGTCATCGGTCACGAGCTGGCACACGGCGTCGTGCAGTACACCGCCAACCTGGAGTACCAGGGGCAGCCTGGTGCGCTCAACGAGTCGATCGCCGACGTGTTCGGCGCTCTCACCGAACAGCACCTCCTCGGCCAGAGCGCAGCAGATGCGACCTGGCTCATCGGTGCCGAGATCTTCACGGATGCCGTGCAGGGCAGCGCACTGCGCTCCATGATCGAGCCGGGCACCGCCTACGACGACGACGAGCTCGGCAAGGATCCGCAGCCGGCGCACATGAGCGGTTTCGTCCGCACGACCGAAGACAACGGCGGCGTGCACATCAACTCCGGCATCCCCAATCGCGCCTTCGCCCTCTTCGCGATCGACCTCGGCGGCAACGCGTGGGAGACCGCAGGAACCGTCTGGTATCGCGCGCTCACCGGCGGGTTGTCGAGCACCGCGAGCTTCACCGAGTTCGCCGACGCGACCGTCGCCGCGGCATCCGCCATCGACGACGCCACGGCCGCAGCCGCTCGACGTGCGTGGGCGACCGTGGGAGTCTATGAAGATGAGCGAGTCTCCCGCACCGACTGACCCGCAGGTCGTCATCGCGGTGGTGCGCACGGGCGGCATCGCCGGCATCCGTCGCAAATGGCAGGTCGAACCCGATCCCGCCGAGACGCACCACTGGATCGCGATGGTCGACAGCTGCCCGTGGGATGCCGACAGCGACACCGATTCGGGCGCAGACCGCTTCGTCTGGCTGATCAGAGTGCGCACGCCGTCAGAGGAGCGCGAGCGGGAGCTTCCCGACTCCGCACTGGACGGCCCGTGGCGAGAACTCGTCGACGCCGTCCGCGAGGCATCCGCCTGACGCCCCGCACCGAGCGAGACGACCGCGACGAACCACCATCGCTGAGGAATGACGACAAGGGGGACATCATGCCGACGAGCGAAGAGGCCACGCGCCTGCTGCAGCTGTCACGCGACGCCTACGACCGCGGCGATGCGCTGCTGCACCTGCAGGCCGAGGTCAGCCGACTGACCGGCCAGCCCTCGTCGTGGGGTTCCGCGGAGAACGACTTCGTGAGCGACGACCACGTCGGCTACTTCCTCAGCGAGGTCGAGCGAATCGGGTGGCGTCTCGAGCACACCGGCTACACGTTCGTGGAATCCGGCGCGACGACCTCGGCGCGCATGCTGAGCACCGGCACCGGCGTCGTCAACCACGGCCATGTCGCGGGGTACTTCACGTTCCGTCGCGTCGGTTGACGGCATCCGTCTGCACCGACCGTCCGAAGCGACCAATCCGGTGTGAATCCGGCCTCCCTGCCGCGGGGCAGGTCGAGAATGGGACCCATGGGACTTTTCCAGCAGCGCACCGACGAAGAAGAGAACCAGTGGACTCTGCCCTCCGAGCCGCTCGAACGCACGGAGTCTGAGGTGCTCGACGAGGTGCCGGCCGTCGACCCGCTGTCGATCGGCCTGGGGCTCGGTCCCGGTGAGTCGGTCAGTTCGGTCGCGTTCCCCGTCGCGCCGCCCGCGCCCGAGTCGTCCTCGACCGAGAACGGCGAACCCGACCCCGAACCCGAGGACTGACGTCGGCCTCGCTGCGCCTCAGTCCGCGAGCTGCGGGGCCAGGTCGACCCGTGTTCGCGGAAGCGCGTCGGGGTGCTCTCGCTGCAGCCAGACGATGATCTTCTCCCGCACCTCGCAGCGCAACGTCCACTGATCGCCCGAGTCCTTGGCCGACATCACCAGGCGCACGGTGACGAAACCACCCTGGGCATCCGTGACGGCCGCGTCCCACGACCGCCCGTCCCACGCCGGCGACGCTTCGACGATGCGCTGGAACTCCTGGCGCAGCTCGTCCATCGGCACCCGCCAGTCGAGATCCAGATAGACCGTGCCGAGGATCTTGTCGGACTTCCTGGTCCAGGTCTCGATCGGCGTGGTCGTGAAGTAACTGCACGGCACGACGAGTCGCCGCTCATCCCAGACGTAGATGACCACGTACGAGAGGTTGATCTCACCGACCCGCCCCCACTCCCCCTGGATGACCACGACATCGCCGACCTTGATCGCATCGGTGAACGCGACCTGCACGCCTGCGATCAGGTTGCCGAGGATCGATTGCGCGGCAAGGCCCGCGATGATGCTGACGATTCCGGCGGAGGCGAGAAGGCTCGTGCCGACTGCACGCATCTCGGGGAACGTGAACAGCACGGTGCCCAATGCGAGCACGGCGATCGTGACCAGCACGAGGCGGTGGATGACGAGCAGCTGCGTGCGCCGACGGCGCGCCTCCGGACCGACGAGCACGGCCTCTTCACGGTCGATGAGCCTCTCGAAGCCGAATGAGACCGATGCGGCGAGAAGCCACGACCCGGTCAGGATGGTGGCGATCAAGAAGATCCTCGACACCGATGGCCACCAGGACTGCTCCGCGGGTTCGGTGACGGACGCGGCGATCCAGATCGCGACCACCGCCGCTGCCACGATCATCGCGTTGCGCACCCGACGGGCGAGATCACGCACCCACGGCACCCGCCGGCTGATCAGGTTGGCGACCAGAGCGAGCAGCGCGAGTGCGGCTGCGGCGACGACGATCGCGGTGCCGATCGCCACCGCGCTGCCGATCCAGGAATTCCATGTGAAGTCGGAAGGCATCACTCCACACTATGCCGCGGGCGGGCAGCACGCGAAAGACGCCGGCCAGCGTGCGGTGTCGCCGCGCGCGGCTACGGTTGAGGGATGACGATCACCGCCGCCGCAGACGGCTCCGCCCTGGGCAACCCCGGCCCCAACGGCTGGGCCTGGTACATCGACGACGACAACTGGGCCGCGGGCGGTTCGCCGCACGGCACGAACAACCAGGGCGAGCTGCGGGCCGTGCTCGAGCTGCTGCAGGCGACAGCAGGCATCTCTGAGAAGCTGATGATCGAGTGCGACAGCCGCTACGTGATCGACTCGGTGACCAAGTGGATGCCGGGCTGGAAGCGCAAGGGCTGGCGCAAGTCAGACGGCGGGCCGGTGCTCAACCGCGATCTGCTCGAAGGCATCGACGAGGCCATCCGCGGGCGCGACGTCGAATTCTCGTGGGTCAAGGGCCACGCCGGTCACCCCTTGAACGAGGCGGCGGACGAGCGTGCGAACGCCGCCGCCAAGGCCTACCAGGCGAAGCAGGAGCCGCGCCGCGGACCCGGCTTCACCATGTCGACGGGTGCCGGGGCCGCCGTCGCCGCATCCGCACCGATCGCCGCGGCCGCTCCGGCATCCGCTTCCCCTCCTGTCTCGACTGCTGCCACCACGAGCGCGCAGACGGCGATCGCCGAGCCGCTGTGGGCCGAGGCATCCGATCTGCTCGACGGCCTCGATGCCCCCGTCGACGACCCGATCGTGGTGCAGTTGGCGCTGTCGTCCGATGAGCACGCCCGCCTGCGAGACAGCGCTGAGGCGCAGGGCATCTCGCTTGAGGAGGCGCTCCGCCGCCTGATCTGAGGCGCGCGGGGCTTCAGCCGCACAGCCCGCGTACACTCGCACCATGCCCAAGAAGAGTGTCGCGCGTACCGTCGGTCGGATCTTCCTCGGCTCCTTCCTCCTCTTCGCCGGCGTCTCGCATCTGACCTTCGCGCGAGACGAGTTCCAGGCGCAGGTGCCGGACTGGGTGCCGCTCGATCCGGACGTGACGGTGCTCGCCTCGGGCGTCGTCGAGGTCGGTCTGGGTGCGGCCCTGCTCGTCGCACGCAAGCGTCGGGGGCTGGTCGGCGTGATCACCGCGCTGTTCTTCGTCGCCGTCTTCCCCGGCAACATCGCGCAGTGGGTCGAGCACCGCGACGCCTTCGGCCTCGACACCGACATGAAGCGCTTCGTGCGGCTGTTCTTCCAGCCCGTGCTCATCGCACTCGCGATCTGGTCGACGCGCACCCCGCGCCGCGCCGATCGCATGGCCGCGCTCTGACCTCGTCGCCGCTGCTCGTTCACCATTCAGCATGAAAGCCGGTAAGCCAGCAGAGAGGAGGCGGTTTTCGTGAGAACCGCCTCCTCCTGCTGAATTGTGAACGTCAGACCGCGAGCAGCTCCCGCTCGAGGCGTGCGTACGAGGTCTCCATGCCGTCGGCCATGCCGGTGGCGAGGATCATGTCGCGCGTCTCCTTGTCGGGGTACTCGATGTAGAGCGTGATCAGCGTCGCACCGTCCTCTTCATAGAGGTTCAGGTCGTTCAGCGTCTCGACCGGCATCCCGACCATCCGTTCGGTCTGCACCGAACGCCGGGGCGCGTCGATGAGCAGCGCCTCGCCCTCGAATCCGAACGCCTGCCCCTCGGTGTCACCCACGGGCGCCCACGAGTTGCGGTAGGTCTGACCCACCTCGGTCGCGACGACGCACTCGGTCATCTCCCACCCGTCGGGGCCCAGCAGCCACTGCTTCATGAGTTCGGGATCGTTGTGCGCACGCCACACCAGCTCGCGCGGCCCCTCGACGAGACGCGTGATGCGCACGTGGGTGTCGTCAAGCAGCTCGACCTGCGTGCCCTTGCCCTGCGCGTAGTCGCGGAGGTCCTGCAGAACCGCGTCGAGCTGGCTCATCGCGAGCTTCGTGCCCTCGACCGCGCCCATCGACACGACCTGCTCGAGTGCATCGGCCGAGCTGAAGTAGCTCGTGGTGACCATCCGCGTGCCGTCTGCCGTGGGCTCGAACGTGAACACCATGCGCATGGAAGGCAGGTCGGGGTCGGGCGTGCCCTCTTCGTCGGCGAACGCGTCGAGCACCTCGAAGCCGTGCGGGGCATCGATGCGCAGGAACTCCCACGTGCCCGAGGCCTTCTCGCCGCGGGGGCCGTTCATGGTGTAGTTGGCCTTGCCGCCCACCGTGTGGTCCCACTTCGTGAACGAGGCCGGCCATCCGGGAGGGCCCCAGAAGCGCTCGAGCTGACGCGGGTCGCTGTAGGCGTCCCAGACCCGCTCGACAGGGGCGGCGAAATCTGCGAGAACCGTCATGGTTAGGTTCTCGGCATCAGTGGTGACATCGGTGACAGGCATTGTCAGTCTCCTTCTTCGGTTCGTGGTTCATCGGTGGTGTCGTCGTCGGACCGATCGGTCCCCGAGCGTGCCGGCGTCTCGGCCAGCAACTCGTCGAGCCGGGCGATGCGCGACCGCCACAGCTCTTCGTATCGGGCGAGGAGCGCCCTGGCGCGGGCGATCATCTCGGGGTTCGCGCGGACGAGCCGCTCGCGTCCCTCGGCGCGCTTGACGATGAGGTCCGCCGCTTCGAGCACGGCCACGTGCTTCTGCACCGCGGCGAACGACATCTCATATTCGGAGGCGAGGGTCGAGACCGACTGCTCCCGCTCGATCGTCCGGCGCAGGATGTCACGCCGGGTCGACGTCGCCAGCGCGTGGAACACACGGTCGACCTCCGCTTCGCTCAGTTCTCTTTGTGCAACCATTTGGTTGTACGTTAGACCCGGGCGGATCGGATGTCAACAGGTTCGATGTGAGTTACGTCTTTAGATCGGACTAACCGCTTTACATCGGATTACCCGCCGCTCGATCGGACTTAGTCCGGGCTAAAGCAAGTGTCGGGAGATTGACAGCGGTGTGCGGCGCTGATCCTGCGGGCAAGCCACAACGCGTGACGAACCTGACGCTCCGCCCTCGGGATGGCAATGCAGCCAGCTGAGGTCACGCAGACGAGTCAGATCTTCAGACTGGCCCATGAGCGACGACGGTTTGACGAGTGAACCTCTAGACCTCGATTACGGGTGCTTTCTTGCTGACAGAGCCTGCGCCGAAACCCACACATCACCTGTTTCGGTGCCCTACGGTTTCGGCAGGGGGTTACGGCGGAGCGAGGCACGGCGTGTCGCGCTTCCCACCAGCACCGAGGATCCCCGGCCGCAAACGATCGTTTTCGGCAGACCGATCGACTATGGGCCGAGGCCTCCAACGCGGTGCATCCGTCTCTCTTTAGAGCTGACCGAGCAGTTGCACGAACTCGTCGGCCATGGCGAGCTGCTCCGTGAGTTTCTGGCGACGCTGGTCGGCGCCGTCGCGGATGTCATCGATCCGGGCGCGCAACGCCACGTCGCTCGGGTCGACGGTGAGGGCGTCGACGACGTCGAGGAGTTCGCGCATCTCGTCGAGGGTGTATCCCAACGGTTTCATTCTGCGGATGATGAGGATGCGATCGACATCTTTCTCGGTGTAAAGCCGGAACCCGCCCTCCGTGCGCGCGGACGGCTGCACGAGCCCCACGTCGTCCCAGTGTCGAAGCGAGCGGAACGAGAGCGCCGTGCGCTCGGCCACTTCGCCGATCCGCATCGTCTCGACGGTCCTGTGTTCGTCTTCCACTGATTTCCCCACAACACTCACGTTACGTTAGAGTCTAGATCGGCGCGGCTCTCGCGCCCGCTCCCCTTATCTTTCCGTGTCGGCCTGACCGACGCCTGCGCACCGCTGCGCTCCCATTCGTTTCCCGCGCTCTCACGAGAGAGCCCAGCACCCGGAGGGCACATGACTGCCGTCACCCCCACCCGCGACTCCGCGTCGCGTTACCGCATCGAACCCACCGTCATGCAGGCGCTGCGCAGCCCGCGCCTTTTGACCCGTGAAGTCCTCGCGGGCCTCGTCGTCGCCCTTGCCCTGATCCCGGAGGCGATCGCGTTCTCGATCATCGCGGGCGTCGACCCCCGAGTCGGCCTGTTCTCGTCCTTCATCATGGCCGTCGCGATCGCGTTCCTCGGCGGACGCCCTGCCATGATCACCGCGGCCACCGGAGCAATCGCGCTCGTCATCGCGCCCGTCGCTCGTGAGTACGGCATGGACTACTTCATCGCCACGGTCCTGCTCGGTGGACTCATCCAGATCGTCCTCGCGTTGCTCGGGGTCGCCAAGCTGATGCGGTTCATCCCGCGCTCGGTGATGGTCGGGTTCGTGAACGCTCTGGCGATCTTGATCTTCACTTCGCAGTTTCCGCAGCTCATCGGCGTTCCCTGGCTGGTCTACCCGCTCGTCGCGGTCGGCCTGCTGGTGATGTATCTCATGCCGCGGATCACGAAGGTGATCCCGGCGCCACTCGTCGCGATCGTGCTGCTCACCGCGGCAGTCGTGGTCTTCGCGTGGAACGTGCCGAACGTGGGCGATCAGGGAGAACTTCCCGAGAGCTTGCCGGCGCTGTTCATTCCGAATGTGCCGCTCACCTTCGAGACGCTGCAGATCATCGCTCCCTACGCGCTGGCTATGGCCGTGGTCGGCCTGCTCGAGTCGCTCATGACCGCGAAGCTCGTTGACGACATCACCGACACCCACTCCCGCAAGACCCGCGAGGCACTTGGACAGGGCGCCGCGAACGTTCTCTCCGGCGCGTTCGGCGGCATGGGTGGCTGCGCGATGATCGGCCAGACCATGATCAACGTCAAAGCCTCCGGCGCACGCACCCGGATCTCGACCTTCCTCGCCGGCGTCTTCCTGCTGGTCCTCGTGCTCGCGCTCGGCGACGTGGTGGCGATCATTCCCATGGCAGCGCTCGTCGCCGTCATGATCCTCGTCTCGATTGCGACTTTCGACTGGCACAGCATCCGCCTGAGCACGCTCAAGCGCATGCCGAAGAGCGAGACCGCCGTCATGCTCATCACCGTCATCGCCACCGTCTGGACCCACAACCTCGCCGTTGGCGTCATCCTCGGAGTCGTGGCCGCGATGATCATGTTCGCCCGACGCGTCGCACACTTCGTCAGCGTCACCCGCACCCTCAGTGACGACGGCGACACAGCGCATTACGCCGTCGATGGAGAACTCTTCTTCGCCTCCAGCAACGACCTCACCACCCAGTTCGAGTACGGCGACGACCCCGACACGGTAGTCATCGACATGAGTCACTCCCACGTCTGGGACGCTTCCACCGTGGCCGCCCTCGACGCCATCGTCACCAAGTACGAAAACCACGGGAAGACCGTCACCATCCAAGGCCTGAACGACACCGCAGCAGCGTTCCACGGCCGCCTCACCGGAAACCTCGGCGCCGGGCACTGAGTCACGATTCACGCAAGAAGAAGGGGCGGCCTCGGGTCGCCCCTTCTTCGTCATCCACCGACGCCGCCGCTCCTCGACCCTCAAGCTCGGCATCGAGCGCGAGGCTCGGCCCTCCAGCGCGCCGAAATAGTCTGCCGAAACCGGCTTCCGGTGCACGTTTGCGGCACCCCTCGCAGAGCAGAATACGAAATCACGCCGTAAACGATCGTTTTCGGCACTCCACAACTACGGAGTATGCCCTTCGTCAGATGAGACCCACCGTAGGCTCAGAGGATGAGCACGGGTCAGGTGTTGCGCATCCCGTTCGAGTCGAAGGGGTTTGCAGGCGTCGTCACTGTAGACACGGTGACGAGCACGAACATTTCGCAGACTGGGCTGAACGCCCTTCTGAACGATGTGCCACACGAACGGCTCATCGGCTACCCGATCATGACGGCAACCGTTGAGCATGCCGGCTCCGGCTACAACGCTGTGTTCGCCTGGGTTCAGTTCGTGGAGATGACCCCCGCAGATGAATCGCCCTCGACAGCGTTCTTGGACAATATGCCGAGCCTGAACCAGCAGGGTCCTTTCAGTTCGCTTGGGTTTCTGCCGACGCTGTTTGACGCCCCCGCGAATCCCAACGCGCCAGACCTTCAATGGCGCGCCCATTCATATCTTGTCCGGTTCTCTGTTTACGAACCGCGAGTGATCACGCCGATTGCAGCGTTCCAATGGGGGTACGACCTATGCGCGGGAAAGCCCAGCGTCGTACATGCGACCCCTCTTCCCTGGCAAGACATGCTGCGCTGGACGAGCTCGCTGCCTGACTCGTTAGGCGGTTGGGACGTTAACGTAGCTCCCGACGCTGACTAGTGGCGAGCTCCTAGCGTCGCTGTCACCCGCACGCTCAGCCGAAAACCTCTGCCGCTTGGTGGTTACGCCGCGCGTTTTCGGCAGGCCTTCCGTTGCACACGCCAGGATCGCGCCGTAAACGATCGATTTCGGCTGCGATCGCGGCTATTCTCCGGGGGATCCCGTTGAACCACATCTCCGACATTTCTCGAGCTTCGGAGTGAGAGAGTGAGAGCGTGGAGATGAGGCGGAAGGGCAGAGCGGGCGCGATGTTCCTCTGCGCAATCGTGGCGACGACAACATTCACAGGATGCGCTGTCGAATACCATGGCTATCCCAGCGGAATAGATGGTGTGCTCTGGCGACAAGTCGCATCCTTCGAAGATCCTCTATCCCAGCGTCTCTACAGTCCCCCAGTTGATGGTCCGACGGCTTACCTCGACACCCTTCCTGGCGCACGGTGGGATGGCGACGCCCTCTCAGCGGCTGAGTTCGAGATCGAGCAGGGTGGCATCGTCCTCTACAACATCTCTTCGACGGATGCCTTCGCTCACGTCTCGGTGTTCATCGCCTCAGGACCACGACCGGCCATCCCGACCGATGATGGCTATGCCTACAACGGGCCAAGCGAGGTTTACACCTGCTACGACGTGAGGGCCGATTTTCGCTCGCAGCCAATGCCGTCAGCAGAACGAGACATCCTCACGAAGTGTCCAACACCCCTCGTGGAACTCTTAGCCGAGGATGCCGCATTTGCTAGTGGTGAGGTGTTCGACGGGTAGGCATCGACTTTTTCCGTCCGCCGGCGATCAACGGGAGCTGCCGAAAGCGCCTGCCGAAACGCGCTTCCGGCGAACGTTAGTGGCACCCTCGAAAGCGCACGACACCTGACCTCACCGTAAACGATCGTTTTCGGTGGGCTAAGGCGAGCAGGTTTGAACAGTCGGGGCGGGCATCTGGCGACCCCGCCCCGACTGTGCATCGCGAGGCAGTGCTCGAGCGATGCGGTGGCGTGCTGTGCACGCAGGTACGTGCTCGTGGGGGCGAGCACGTACGTCTCAGGGCTGCACGACGGGGAGGCCTGTCGTGGCGGCGGCGTCTTCCAGGGAGCCGAGGTTGAGGAGGTCGGTGAAGCCGGCCTGCTTCATCAGGTCGATGGCGACTCCTGCCCGGTTACCTGAACGGCAGTAGACGAGGTAGGTGGCTTCGGGGTCAAGGTCCGGCAGCGCAGCTTGGAGGTCGCCGCCCGTGACGTCGAGCAGGAGGGCGCCGTCGAGGTGGCCGGTGGCGCGCTCGGCGGGGGTGCGCACGTCGATGATGACCGCGTCGGGGCCGAGGTCAGCCTGTGGTGTGGGTGTGCTGGCGCAGGAGGTGAGCGTGAGTGCGGTGATGACGGCGAGGGTGGTGAGGGTTAGGCGGCCCATGTGCGTCCTTTCGTTGTGAGGGAGCGAGAGTGTCAGCGGTCGCAGGCGCCGTTGGCGCAGTGGCGGGTGGGCTGCCTACTGAAGCGTTGGTGCAGGGCACATCCCGCGCACCACCCGAGGGTGGCTTCTAGG
Organism: Microbacterium sp. MEJ108Y; assembly: GCF_000834175.1. Taxonomy (NCBI): domain Bacteria; kingdom Bacillati; phylum Actinomycetota; class Actinomycetes; order Micrococcales; family Microbacteriaceae; genus Microbacterium; species Microbacterium sp. MEJ108Y. The sequence goes on from NZ_JXQX01000009.1 coordinate 193,760, forward strand.
AGCAGGACTGTGAAGCAGACTCCGCAGAGCCCGAGAGTCACGGGTAGCGGGACCATTCCAGCGCTCATCGTCACGCACGAGATAGCAGCGAGACCGAGGGCGAGCCACCAGGCGAAGACCTTCTGCGGCGCGCCCACCCAGTGCCGACGGCGGCGGCGTGTCAGAGCACGGCCGAGGGCGAGAGTGAGGGACAGCCGGTCGCTGATGAGTACGCGCGTCGTCATGTCGAGGAGGAAGAACATGCCGAACATCTGCAGCGGCCTGATGCTGTCGGAGGCGAGCGTGATGGTAAGGGCGGTGATGCCTATGGCGAGGAGGATGCCGGCGGCGATGCGGACGGCGTGCTCGTCGAGGACGGGCACCTCGTATCCGTCGACGTGTTCCCCGGTGCGGGGCGCGGTGTCGGTCGCGTGAGGCATGGGCTTCTTTCTGGTGGTGGTCAGGCGGAGAGCGTCTGAATGATGAGGGTGGCGAGCATGGTCAGCCCCACGGCCAGCACCAGAACCCCGAACCCGGTGCGGATGCCGGCAGCCGGGAGGCGATGCGACAGTGCCAGACCGATGAAGGATCCGGCGACGGCGAGCGCGGTGAAGGTGAGGACGATGGGCCAGTGGATGGCCACGGTCGTGATCTGGGTGAGGAAGCCGGCGGACGAGTTCACGGCGATGACTAGTAGCGATGTCCCCACTGCAGCGGCGATGGGCTGGCCGAGGAAGGTGAGGGCGGGGACGATGAGGAACCCGCCGCCTGCTCCCAGTGCCCCTGTGAGGACTCCCACGCCGAGTCCCGTACCTGTCGTTCGGATTCCACGGACGACCGGCCGCGTCGGAGGGCGCGCCGCGCGTTCTCGTCGCGGCCGCATCATGGCGATCGCTGTGACGATCATGATCGCCGCGAACAGAACGGTGAGCACGGTTTCTGGTAGCAGCTGACCAACCATCCCGCCACCGATTCCCCCGATCAAGCCGGTCGCCGCGAAGACGCCGGCGACTTTCCAGCGCACCTCGCGTCGGCGCACACGGAAGGCGGCGGAGACGGCGCTGGTGATAGCGACGACGAAGAGAGAGGAGACGATCGTCTCCCTCGTTCCGATGCCCAGGACGAGGGAGAAGATGGGGAAAGTGAGGATGGAGCCCCCGCCGCCGAGGAGCCCGAGTGCGACACCGACAAGGGCCGCGAGAGTCATCGCGAGGATGATGGAGGTGTCCACTCGAGCTCCTCGGCCGCTCAGGCGGCCGTCGGCCGAGACGGCGTCGCGGCGAGCCAGGCGTTGTAGCTGCCTTCGATCTCGATGACGTCGAGGCCGGCCCGGCGCAGGGCGCTGGCGGCGACGCTGTTGCGGACGCCGCTCTGGCAGTAGGTGAGGATCTTGCCGGCGGGCAGTTCGTCGGTGTGCCAGAGGGCCCGACCACCGGAGAGCTGCGCGGCGCCGGGGATGTGCCCGGCGTTGTACTCGGTACGGTTTCGCACGTCGAGGAGGAGCGCCGCGTCGACCTGGTCCAGGTCGGTGGGGGCGATCGTCTTGGGCTGCACCGTGGGGAGGCCATCGAGTGTGGTGATGAACCCGTCGACCTGATCGATGCCGACCCGCAGCAGATGATCCCGGAACCGGGCCGCGGCGTCCCCCGAGTCGATGATGAGGACGAGCGGCCGCGTCTCGGTGTCGGGGTCGTAGACCCAGGCGCCGTAGCTGGCTGCTTTCGCGACTCCGGGCACGTTCAGCGCGCCCTGAACAGTGCCCTCGTGCACGAGGGAGTGGTGGCGGGTGTCGACCATGATGACCCGGTCGGCGTCGATGTCGGCGTCAAGATCGAAGACGCTGCGCTCGAGGAGCGGAGGAAGTTCGCCCAGCACGGCCGGTCCGACGCGGTTCTGCCGCTTCATTCGTGCGAAGTAGGCGTGTGCGTCGGGCTGATCGTTCAACAGCGTGTCGATGAATCCCTGCTCATCGCCGGCCTCGAGGTAGGGAGCCCACCAGGCGAAACGCCGCTCGTATCCGACTGTCGAGCTTGGGACGGCGCCGAGCGCCTTGCCGCAGGCGGACCCCGACCCGTGCGCGGGGAGCACCTGCACGTAGTCGGGCAGGGTGAGGAAGTGGTCGCGGAGGCTCGCGAATAGATCCCGTGCGCCGTCGAAGCGGGTGTCGATGCCGCCTGCGGCCTCGTCCAGCAGGTCCGGGCGTCCGACGTCCCCGACGAACACGAAGTCACCGGTGAGGACATAGCCCGGCTCGGAGGTCGTGGCGCCGTCGATGACGAGGAAGGACAGGTGCTCGGGGGTGTGCCCGGGAGTGTGGACCGCCTCGACCGTGATGTTGCCGACCGTGATGCGGTGACCGTGCATTATCCGGGTGGCGTCTTGGAACCCGACACCGTACTGCCAGTCCGGGCCGCCCTCGCCGGAGACATACATCGTCGCCCCGGTACGGGCTGCGAGCTCGCGGGTGCCGGAGAGGTAGTCGGCGTGGATGTGGGTCTCGGTGACCGCGGTGATGGTCATGCTGTTCTTCGCGGCGAGGTCGAGGTAGACCTGGATGTCGCGGCGCGGGTCGACGACGATCGCTTCACCGGTGCGCTGGCAGCCGATGATGTAGCTGGCGTGGGCGAGGTCGTCGTCGTAGAGGCGTTCGAGGAGCATAAGGGTCTCCGTCGCTTTCTTCTGGGTCAGTGCGTGCAAGTGCAGCGCTGGGATACGGGGACGCCCGCGAGGGCTTGTTCGATGTGCTGGCCGCAGCCGTCCCAGGTGGGCTTGCCGCAGGAGGAGCAGGTGATTCGTGCGCACATGGTGCCAGGTCCTTTCAGGGGGTAGCGGTGTTGGCGAGCTGGCGGCGGACGTCGTCCATGTCCAGTTCGCGGGCCTTCTCGATGAGCAGCTCGAGCTGCGGTTCGGCAAGAGCTCCCGGCTGCCGGTAGACCAGGACGCCGTCGCGGACGACCATCAGGGTCGGAATCGAGGTGATGCGGTGGGCGGAGGCCAGAGCGGTCTCGGCCTCGGTGTCGACCTTCCCGAAGAGGATGTCGGGGTGCCTGTCGGATGCTGCATCGAATACCGGGGCGAAGGCCCGGCAGGGTCCACACCACTCAGCCCAGAAGTCGATCAGCGCGATGCCCTCGGCGTGGGTGAGCTGTTCGAAGTTCCCGGTGGTCAGTTCAACAGTTGCCATCGCCGATCACCGTCCGAACAGGCGGGCGAAGAAGCCACCCCGCTGAGACTGGGCGGCCTGGACTTCGGCACGGGTATGGCTGCCATTGCACCAGTCGGATGCGGGCACGGATTTCCGCACGGATGCGACGTGCTGACCGCACCCGGTCCAGGTCGTCTTTCCACAGGTGTGGCACTTCGTTGCTCTGCACATACGCTGATCTCCTTGCTCGGCGATACCCCGGGGAGTATCAGTTCATGTGAATACGATACCCCAGGGGGTATAGTGGTTGTCAACTCGACGGAAGGACCACCCATGACCGACACCCTCGTCACCGGCGACCCGCTCGTCCACGACCCCGAAGCCAAGCGCAAAGTCGTCAACCGCCTCAAGCGAGCTCAGGGCCAGCTGGCGGCGGTCATTACGGCCGTCGAGGACGACGCGCACTGCCGCGACGTCGTGCAGCAGCTCTCCGCCGTCTCGAAGGCCCTCGACCGGGCCGGATTCCTCGTGATCTCGACCGCGCTGCGGGAATGCCTCACCGATCCGGACGCCGACGACGTCACCTCCCCCGCCGAGTTGGAGAAGCTCTTCCTCTCCCTGGCCTGAACCGGTCAGGCCCGCTCCTCGGGGCCCTCGCCTGGTGACCTGGGAGGAGTTCGACGATTCCCGTGTCGAACACCGTTAGTCTTCCCAGGGCGCTGTTCGCATGGGACCGGCGCTGAACAATGATGTGTTGAAGCATTCACAGTGATGCCAGATGAGGAGCGGTGCTTCGTGCTTTTGACGAGTCTTCCCAGCCCCCCACCGTCGTGGGCACAGTTCACCCTCGGGCCGCTCACAATCCACACCTACGCGCTGTGCATCATCGCCGGGATCATCGCCGCCGTGATCATCACCCAACGACGCCTGTCGGCACGAGGCGCGGAGGACGGCGTGGTTGTCGACATCGTCATCTGGGCTGTCCCGATCGGCATCATCGGAGCCCGGTTCTATCACGTGTTCACCCACGTCGGGGACTACTTCTATCCGGGCGCGAACCTCGGGAACATCTTCGCCATCTGGGACGGCGGCAACGCCCTCTACGGGTCCCTCCTGGGCGGCGCTGTCGGTGCGTACATCGGCTGCCGACGAACCGGTATCCGGCTGTGGTCCTTCGCCGACGCTCTCGCGCCCGCGATGCTCATCGCGCAGTCCATGGGTCGGATCGGCAACTACTTCAACCACGAACTCTTCGGGCTGCCCACCACGCTGCCGTGGGGGCTCGAGATCCTGCCGACGGACACCATGTTCCCGGACGGCCTCCCGGCCGGAACGCTGTTCCACCCGCTGTTCCTGTACGAGATCATCTGGAACCTGATCGGCGTGGCGATCATCCTCCTCCTCGAGCGCAGATACCGGTTCCGGTGGGGACGAACCTTCGCCCTCTATATGATCTGGTACGGCCTCGGACGCAGCTGGCTCGAGGCCATCAGGATCGACCCCACCAGCGACGCCCTGTTCGGCATCCCCGCGAACGTCTGGGCATCCGTCGTCGTCGTCGCCCTCGGCATCGCGCTATTCGTCGTCCAGGGGCGACGACACCCCGAACCCGAACCCTCCGTGTACCAAGAAGGACGCGCGCCAGCGGTGGAACATCAGCCCAGCAGCGCAGACGAGAGCTGAACGCCACCCACACCTCCAGCTGTCAGCTAGTTCTGTCTAAGCGATCACGGACACAACGCCTCTTGACGTGGTGCGCCGAAAATCCCTGCCGAGAGGGGTTTCCGAAGATCGTTTGTGGCGCCTCATAAGGAGCCACCGGGCCAGTGACGCCAAAACGATCGTTTCTGGTGTGACGGACGACGGCATGCGGAAGATCATCCGGGTTACCCGACCCGGTTTGCGCCGGGCGTACGCTGATGGTCTCGATCGCGGAAGACGGGACGACGACCATGGGCGACTCGGCACAGGGGCCACGCGGTTCGCTGCTCTATGTTGAAGATGATGCGGAGATCGCTGCGCTGACCGTCGAAGTGCTGGAAGAGGTGTACGACGTCGAGCATGCCGCGGACGGCGAGACCGCGCTCCGGCTCGCGCTGAGCAGGCGATACGACGCCATGGTGGTCGATCGACGCCTCCCCGGCATGGACGGCGTCGATTTCATCTGTGCCGTGCGTACCGCGCACATCACGACGCCGGTCCTGATGCTGACCGCGCTCGGCACCGTGGACGATCGTGTCACCGGTCTCGACGGCGGAGCGAACGACTACCTGGTGAAGCCGTTCGATTACGACGAGCTGCTGGCGCGCCTTCGGGCGCTGCGACGCGCGTTCAGGGCTGATGGGGTACGTCGACGCCTCGGCGAGTGGGTGTTCACGCCGGACGCCCAGGCCGCGTACGATCCATCTGGAATCCGAGTGGCGCTGACGGCGACGGAGAGCGCGCTCCTGGAGCTGTTGAGCACCAGCCCCGAGCACGTGTTCAGTCGGGACGAGATCCTCCGCGCCGTGTTCCATGAAGGAGATACGACGAGTTCGGTGGACACGTACGTGCACTATGTGCGGCGCAAGACGTCCCCCGACATGATCGAGACCGTCCGCGCACGCGGCTACCGCGCGGGAACACCGTCATGAGCGACGCCGATAATCGACGCGTGCGTCGCGCAGCGCTATCCATCGGACTCTGGGTCGGAGTCTCGTCGGGTGTGATCGTCGCGATCGGCATCGGCGTGCTGATCGCGGTGGTGCTCTCAACGTCGCGCCGCGAAGGCGAGGAGCACGGCGGCGGCTGGTTCGGCGGTCCCGCCGGAACGCGGGACGACTTCATCGTCGACATCGACGTGATCGTTCCGGCCGTGATCATCATCGGAGTGATCGGCGTGGTGCTGCTCGGGGTTGTCGCCGCGGTCGCCGCTCGACGATCGGTCCGCCCGCTCGGGGAGGCGCTGCGTCGGCAGCGAAACTTCGTGGCCGACGCGAGCCACGAACTGCGTACGCCGCTGACGGCGCTGACGAGCCGTATCCAGGTGTTGCAACGCCGTCATGACCGAGGCGAGGACCTCGGAGCGGGTCTCACCAACCTCCGGCGCGATGCGGACATGATGGCCGACGTGCTCAACGACCTGCTCATCGCCGCGGAAGGAGAATCGTTCGCCGACGGGAACGCGGACGTCGCGACAGCGGCGGCGACAGCGGTCGCAGCGATGACGACGAGCGAGAAGCGCTCCGAGGTCTCGCTCGCGATCACCGTGGATCAGGAGGTGAAGGCGCAGCTGCCGGAAGTCACGCTCGTCCGCATCCTGGTCGCGCTGCTCGACAACGCCGTGCAGCACTCCCCGGCGCGAGGTACCGTCTCGATCCGCATCGCGCGGGACGCCCGCAACGTGACGGTGCGCGTCATCGACGAGGGCTCCGGGATCGAAGGCATCTCGCCCGAGCAGGTCTTCGAGCGCTTCGCGCGTCCGCGCGAGAGTGGGCGCCCTCGCAGCTTCGGTCTCGGACTCTCACTCGTGCGAGATGTCGCTCGCCGTGCCGGAGGGTCCATCGAGGTCGAACGGTCGACAGCATCCGGCACGACTTTCCTGCTCACACTGCCGGCTCATCCCTGAACGAGTGCGTCTCCTCCGATCGGATGCGAACCGACCGTCGTCGTCTGCACGTCCACCATCGTCGTGCCGAGCCAGCGGGTCACGCGACGATCAGCATCGACGACGATGCCGGTGCGCGACCCCGCAGCCGCGATCCACGAGCGGTTCGCCGGGCCGGCCACCACGGCAGCGGTCGCCCAGACGTCCGCTTGCGTGAGACCGTCGGTCACGATCGTGGCCGACGCGGTGCCTGTCGCGGGCCTACCGGTGCGCGGATCGAGGATATGATGCCCGCGCTCCGCCGTCCCTGAGGTCGCCACCGCACCGTTCACCACGTCGACCACCGCGATCAACTGACCGCGGTCGTGCGGGTCGGCGATTCCCACCGGCCATCGCCAGTCGGCTCCCTCGGCTGTGAACAGCTGCAGGTCTCCTCCGGCGTTGATGCCGACCGCGGTCGCGGCAGCCAGCAGCGGCTCGAGGTGCCGACGGCCCGCAGCTTCCACCGCCCAGCCCTTGACGTATCCCGTCGGGTCGAACCTTCCCCGCCACCGGGCGGAGACCAGGCCGCCAGTCTCCTCTTCGGCGCGTTCGCAGGCATCCGCGACCAGCGCCACCCTGCTGTCAGCGTCGGCGATGGAGAGTTCACCGCGACGGATGCGGCTGATGTCGGAATCAGTGCGATATGTCGAGAAGACCCGGTCGATGTCACGCAGTTCGTCGAAGCATGCTCGCACTGCCCGGTCGGCGCCCTCGTCGGTCATTTCCCCCGGAGCAATCAGATGGATGCTCATCGGAATGCCCATGATCTCCTCGACCCAGACCCGCGTCACCTCATTCGCGGTACGCATCAGCTCTGCGCCTGGTCGATCGCGCTCTGCAGCGACGAGAGGTAGCCACCGCTCGTGTATGTGGCACCGGACACCATCTGGATCTTCGAGCTCTGCGCCTGGATCGTCTCCGAGACGAGCCTCGGGATCGCGGTGCCGTTGATCTGCCGGTCCCGACCGTTGCTGTTCGGGTAATCGACCGCCTGTGCGTCCGTGATCTGTCCACCGGAGACGGTTATCTGCACCTGCACCGGCCCGTAGCGGGTCTGCGATGATGCGCCGGTGTAGGTTCCGTCGGCGAGGCCGGTGCCAGACATGGTTCCCGAGTTCGTCGATGTGGTTCCCGAGCCGCTCGCGCCGGTCTCGGCGGTCGTCAATGAACTGCCCGCTGTCGCCGCACTGGCGTCGGTCGGGGTGACCGCCTCCAGAGACGTTCGGTAGCTGAACAGCAGCACGAGTCCGCTGACGGTCGCGAGCAGCGTGTAGAGGATCTTCTTCATGGCCGTCTCCCTGCTCAGATCGTGAACGATTCGGAATGGATGCGATGGGCGGGGAACCCGGCGCCAACCAGGTCGCGCCTGAGGTCTTTCATCCAGGCCTCACCGCCACAGATGAACACGTCGTGGTCCTTCGGCTCCGGCACGAGATGGCGGAGGAGATCTGCGCCCGACCACGCCTCGTGCGTGGCAGGGATCCAGCTCGACGCGCCGGAAGATCGCGGGCCGATGAACGGCAGGTAGCTCAGGCCACGGGTACTGATGAGGTGAGCGATGGCCTCCTGCCGAAGAGCGTCCTCGGCCGCGGACTCCCGGGTGATAAGCATCGCTTCTCCCGGTCCGTAGCCTTCCGTCTCGAGCAGCGAGACGAGCGGTGCGACCCCGGCGCCTGCGCCGATCATAAGCAGCTTCGTCCCGGTCCTGCGCTCACCGGTCATCTCCCCGTATGGTCCTTCCACGATGACCCTGGTGCCAGGGAGCAGCGCGGTGAGGCGTCGCGTGCCGTCGCCCAGCACACGGGCAGTCAACGTCAGCTCGCTTCCCGGCGCAGCGGAGAGCGAGAACGGGTGCGCGCGAGTCCAGCCTGGTCCATCGAGGAACCGCCAGACGAAGAACTGACCAGCCCTGGCACCGAGCGTCGCGAGGTCGCGACCGGTGACCCGGATGGTGACGCCCCGAGCACCGTCCGCCTCGACCCCCGCCACCCGCAGGGCCCGACGAGTGGACCGCAGCAGCGGCATCCCGATGCGGAAGAGCAGTACCGATCCTGCGGAGAGCGCCCAGATCGACCACCAGTAGACGGTCGCGATCGGTGAGGACAGGAAGTCGGCGCCCGTCCACAGCTGGTGCGGCAGCGCGAGCCCGACGCCCAGGTACGCGTACAGGTGCAGGAGGTGCCAGGACTCGTACCGCAGGTGCCGACGAGCACGCCGGATCGAGGTGACGACCACGAGCAGGATCAGCAGAGTGCCGGCAGTCGCCAGGAGCATGCCGGGGTATTCCCAGATGAAGCTCCACAGCTGGACGAGCGGGTTGATGCCGGCAGCCATCGCGTAGCCCACCGCGAGCAGTGCGATGTGCGCGCCCATCAACCAGAACGACCAGAATCCGACGAAGCGATGCAGCCGCGTGATCCCGTCGCGACCGAATCCGCGCTCGAACAGCGGGACGCGCGCCATCAGCAGCACCTGATAGAGCAGCAGATTCGCCGCGACCAACCCGGTGAGGCGTCCGAGCGTCGTGACGGTCTCGGCGTTGACTCCCAGGACTGCGGTCACTCCACCACAGGCGATCCACAAAGCGACGACGAACAGGCTGGTCGCCCAGATCACCGTGATCGCCGCTGCACGCCAGACCCGCGCGCGGCCATGGGCTGCCCGCCGTGGCTCAGGGGAAGCGGCGGGGACGGAAGCACGCGGTCTCGTCGTCAGAGTGGTCATAGGGGAATCGTGCTGCGCCGACTCTGAGACAGGTCTAAGGAACGGCTCCCGATAGGCAACTCATATCTGTCTCTCAGGCAACGCCACTCGTCCCGAGCAGCGTACCGATCGCGAACGTGACCACCAGCGCGATCGCCCCACCGAGCACCACCCTGATCGTGGGCCTCAGCGCGGGGTTCCCGCCGATCCTCGCGCTCAGGAATCCGGTCAGCGCGAGCGCCAGCAGCACCACCGCGAAAGCGACCGGCACCCGGATCTCGGGAGGCGGGAGCAGTATCGCCAAGAGCGGAAGCAGCGCTCCGAGTGCGAAGGCAAGTGCGGAGGCCCCCGCCGCCGCCCACGGACTGACCACCTGATTCTCCGTGATGCCTAGTTCCGCTTCGAGGTGCGCGGTCAGCGGGTCGTGCGCGGTGAGCTCCTCCGCAACGAGGCGTGCGGTCGCCGGGCTAAGACCTTTCGCCTGATAGATGCCCGCCAGCTCCTCGAGCTCGGTCGCAGGATTATCGGCCAGCTCTCCTCGTTCCTTCTCGATCAGAGCCCGTTGGCTGTCTCGCTGGCTGCTCACCGACACGTACTCCCCGAGCGCCATCGAGATCGCACCGCCGACGAGACCGGCGACACCCGCGGCGAGCAGCGTCGCGGAATCGGTCGTCGCCCCCGCGACACCGACGACGAGCGACGCGACCGACACGATGCCGTCGTTCGCGCCGAGCACTCCGGCTCTGAGCCAGTTGAGCCGCCCAGCGAGATCGCCGCGGTGGGGTTCACCCGGATGCGTCGCCAACATCATCGCCCCGTTCTTTCTCCCGGCGCGGCTATGGAAGGCACATCCCGACGTAGGTCGAGCTCTGCGTGCGCGGAATGCCACTTCGTGAGAGGTCGAGTCATCGGACAAGAGTACGCCCGCCACAAACGCGCCCTCCGCAGCTCGACCGCTAGCAAGTCCGGTCGCGGCACCAACCGAAGGCCCATGCCAGAACGGGGTTCCGGCTCCCGTTAGCGGCGACCGCCCCGGCAACCAAGTGATACCGCGCCGGAAACGATCGTTTTCGGTGGGTTGAACAGAGGCAGTAGCCGTACCAGTCAACAGGCGCTTCCGGCACACCCACCAGACCTCCGCAAAGCGATCTTCAGGTAGGTCCGACCGCCCCTGCCATCGGCGTCGTCGACGGGCTTGCCTGGGACGTTTGACACCCGTTCGAGTTCGAGACCATCATGAACCACAACCCGCCCGCCCCTCGGCTTAGCCGAAATGTCGCTATCCATTCAGTAGACCTTCCGCGTCCGATCGATAGAGAGGTAAATGGGATGGCATCGAGATCGAAGACGACGGCAGCACGGTGCGTTGTCGGGACCGCTCTGGGCGCAGCGGTCGCATTGTGGGGAGGGACTCACCTGCTCTCCCGCCGACGGGCGCGCTGGCGTCCCGGCGCGGGAGTGGTGTCGCGGCACGGTCCACTCAGCATCCGAACATTCGGCGACGGTGACCCGATCGTGGTCTTGCTGCCCGGAATCGCCGCAAGCGGATCGTTCTACGGTGCCGCCTTCGATCAGCTCGGTGACATCGCCACCGTCCTCGTGATCGACCCGCTCGGGTTCGGCCAATCGATGGTCGAACCCGACGGCGATGCTCTATTCGGAATCTCCGATCATCAGAACGCGATCATCGATGTGCTGTCTTCTTCCCCTTTAGCATCTCGCCCGGTGACCCTGGTCGGCCACTCGATGGGCGCCTCCCTCGCGATCATCACCGCCGCCGCCGCCGCCGACACCGCGATCACCATTGCAGGGGTGATCGCCTTCGACGCCCCCCTGTTCGTGTCAGAGCAGGAAGCCCGGCAACGAATCTCGGGCATGGGCTGGTTCGAAACCCTGCTGGCCAGCGGTCCGATCGCCCATCTGGTCTGCTCATGGATGTGCCGCCATCGGCGATTCGCCTCCTATGCCGCCATCGCGGTGAACCCATCACTGCCCATAACCGTGGCCAGAGACGGTGTCAGGCACACATGGCTGTCGTACTCCGGCGCCCTGAACTCGATCGTGATGTCGGATGACTGGTTACCCGCACTGGAGGCCCTGGGGCGGCGCAACATCGCCGTCCTCCTTGTCAACGGCACCGATGACCCCGTGCCGGTGCCCGGACTGGCCGATCGGCTCGCACGCTCCTATCCGAACCTCACCGTCTCGACTCATCGGGGTGGACACCAGCTTCCACTGAGTGATCCCGACTGGTGCGCCGAGACCGTGGCAAGGGCGATCAACGGCGACCCGTCCTGAAAAGCAAGCGTATTGAGGGATGTGCGAGAGACATCCTGCCTGACGGGCATCGGACAAGCCGCGGGCCACATCGAGAATCGGTCCCCGAAGGCGATCTCGAGCTGCTGCCAGCGCTGATGCAGAGATGTCGTAGTATCTGCGTATGAGTGCAGATACGCAAGGATGTGGGTATCGGCCGGATAGTTCCTTCGTTGAGCTGGCGGTGGAAGTGTTTGGGATGCTCGCGGATGCAACACGGGTGCGGATCATTCTCGCTCTTCAGGAAGCCTCGGAACTGTCGGTGAACAGCCTCGCCGACGCGGTTGGCAAGTCACCAGCCGCGGTATCGCAGCACCTGGCGAAACTTCGTCTGGCTCGCATCGTCTCCACCCGTCAGGACGGGCAAAGGGTCTTCTACCGGCTAGACAACGAGCACGCATCCCGACTGGTCGCGGACGCCATCTTCCAAGCCGAACACTCCCTGGGTGGCACACCCCGACACCATCATGCGGATCGGGCGAGCGAATGAGTCCGACCCACGATCACTCGCACGGCGGGCACCACGACCACGGCGCCCCGCACGCACACCATGACCACCCGACCGGCATCAAGGGGTTCTTCTACGGACTCTTCGTGCCCCACTCCCATGACGCGGCAGATTCCATCGATGATGCGTTGGAGGCGAACCGGTCAGGCATCCGTGCTCTGAAGATCAGCCTTCTGATCCTGCTGGTCACAACCGTCCTTCAGGCTGTCGTGGTCATCTTCAGCGGTTCCGTCGCGCTCTTGGCTGATACCGTCCATAATTTCTCCGACGCGCTCACCGCTGTTCCTTTGTGGGTTGCCTTCATCCTCGGCCGGCGTGCAGCCTCGCGCCGCTACACCTACGGGCTCGGCCGTGCCGAAGATCTCGCGGGGCTGTTCATCGTTTTCGTGGTCGCCCTCTCCGCAATCGCCGCCGCCTGGCAATCCATCCACCGCATCCTGAACCCGCAGCCCCTCACAAACATCGGCTGGGTCATCGCCGCGGGCATCATCGGATTCCTCGGCAACGAGATCGTCGCCGTCTACCGCATCCGAGTCGGGCAGCGAATCGGCTCCGCCGCCCTTGTTGCCGACGGCATCCATGCCCGCACAGACGGATTCACCTCACTCGCCGTCGTGGCCGGCGGGATCGGCGTGCTCCTCGGCTTCCCTCTGGCAGATCCCATCGTCGGCCTGGTCATCTCGGTCGCGATCTTCGTCCTCCTCATCGGAACGGTCCGCAGCGTCGGACGGCGCCTGCTGGACGGCGTCGAACCAGAACTCGTCGACAAGGTTGCGCACGCCCTCGATCATGTCGACGGCATCACCGCTGTCGACCGCATCAGACTCCGCTGGAACGGACATCGCCTGGAAGGCGACGCGATCCTCGCTGTCGACGCGCACGCCACCCGTGAACGGGTAGATGAAGTCACTGAGCGCGCACGCCGAAGTGTCCACTCCCACCTCCCCAACCTGGATGAGTTTCTTGTCAGCACCCGCAGCTCGATGGCCACAAGCAACACCTGATCCAGAGTCCGCACAGGGGTGACGAAGCTCACGCCTGAGGTCGGTCCGACCCGCGGGAATGATCTGCGTGCCATTGTGTTGGATACCCCCAGGGGGTATCTTGGAAGTATGAACGGCTACGAGAACAACAAGGCTGATCTGCGTAAGCGGTTGAACCGTGTCGAGGGTCAGGTGCGGGGTATCGCGCGGATGGTCGACGACGACAAGTGCTGCATCGACATCCTCACGCAGGTCTCTGCGGCGACGAAGGCTCTCGAAACGGTCGCATTGTCGCTCTTGGGGGACCATCTCAGTCATTGCGTCGCCCAGGCGAGTACCGAGGGCGGCGAGGTTGCGGCAGAGAAGGTCCGCGAGGCCAACGAAGCAATCGCCCGTCTTGTCCGTTCATGACCACCACGTCTGCTGAATTGAAGGAGCGCACCATGACTGATCGCATCGAACTCGGACTCAAGGACGCATCCGCCGACGGTTGCGCCTGCTGCGCTGTCCCATCGACCACCGAGGTATCCGTTTCGGGTGTGTCTCTGGTGTCGGAGGAGATTCTGGTTGCCGGGATGACGTGCTCGCATTGCGTATCCAGCGTCAGCGACGAGCTGAGCACTGTCGACGGTGTCGAATCCGTCACCATCGACCTGAACGCTGGCGCCACCTCCCGGGTGACCATCCACAGTGCCGCACCCGTCGATCACGCCGCCGTGAAGGCTGCGGTCGAAGAGGCCGGCTACACGCTCGCGACCGGCCAGGCCTGAGCGGCTATCTGTCTGCGCCCGGCTTGACCCGGGCGCATCCGAGCAAGGAGTTCCGATGAGCCAGCACGACGAGCACACCAATCAGGCCGCGCACCCCAATCACGGCGGGTTCCCTACCACGGAGCACGACCACGCGGCGATGAGCCACGAGCACGGTGCTTCTCAAGAGCACGCCGGTCAGGAGGGCCACGGTGGGCACGCTGGCCATGCCGATCATGTGGGCCAGTTCCGGCGGTTGTTCTGGATCATGCTGGTCCTCGCGGTCCCGGTTGTCGGGTTCTCGATGATGTTCTCGATGCTGCTCGGATACCCGCTGCCAGACGCCCCGTGGGTCGGGTGGGTGTCTCCGGTTCTCGGAACGGTCATGTATGTGTGGGGTGGGGCGCCGTTCCTCACCGGCGCGGTGAGTGAACTCCGTGCGCGTAAGCCCGGGATGATGCTGCTGATCGCGCTCGCGATCACGGTGGCATTCTTGGCGTCGTGGGGTGCGAGCCTGGGTGTGCTGCATCACGAGCTCGACTTCTGGTGGGAACTCGCGCTGCTCATCGTGATCATGCTGCTCGGTCACTGGATCGAGATGCGCTCCCTCGCCCAGACGACGTCAGCGTTGGATTCTTTGGCCGCGCTGCTCCCCGACGAGGCGGAGAAGGTGGAAGGCGACACGACGGTCACGGTCGCCCCGGCCGACCTGTTGGTGGGGGATGTTGTGGTGGTTCGCCCCGGCGGCCGGGTCCCCGCGGACGGGCGGATCGTGCAGGGCTCGGCCAGCATGGACGAGTCGATGATCACCGGAGAGTCCCGGCCCGTGCGCCGCAGCGACGGCGACCAGGTCATCGCCGGCACGGTCGCGACCGATTCTGGTGTGCGGGTGGAGATCACCGCGATCGGTGAGGACACTGCTCTCGCGGGAATCCAGAAACTCGTCACCGAAGCGCAGAGTTCGTCGTCGCGCGCGCAGCGGCTCGCGGATAAGGCTGCGGGGTGGTTGTTCTGGTTCGCACTGGGCGCTGCCGCGATCACCGCCGTTGTCTGGACGATCGTCGGTCAGCCTGACGCGGCCGTCATCCGCACGATCACCGTGCTGGTGATCGCCTGCCCGCATGCTCTGGGCCTGGCGATCCCACTCGTCGTGTCGATCGCAACCGAGCGGGCCGCTCGCGGTGGCGTCCTGATCAAGGATCGTCTCGCGCTGGAGAGCATGCGCACGGTCGACACCGTCCTGTTCGACAAGACCGGCACCCTCACCAAGGGCACCCCCGCCGTTACTGCAATCGATCCTGTCCTGGAGACTGACCCTGACCAGCTGCTGGCATGGGCCGCCGCGGCAGAGGCGGATTCCGAGCACCCCCTCGCTCGCGCGATCGTAAACGCGGCGAAGGACAAGACTCTCCGTGTCCCGTCCTCGTCGGACTTCGAGTCGTCCCCGGCGGTCGGGGTGCGTGCGCGTGTCGATGGACCCGTCGTGCAGGTCGGTGGCCCGTATATGCTCGAGCAGGAGAACGCCCATGAGCTGCCTGTTGCCGACGAGTGGCGTCACGAGGGTGCGATCATCCTCCACGTGCTCGTCGACGGGCAGGTCGCGGGCGCACTGCGCCTCGCGGATGAGATCCGGTCGGAGTCGCGTCACGCGGTCGATGCTCTCCATGAGCGTGGTGTGCAGGTGGTCATGATCACCGGTGACGCTGACGCGGTCGCCGCATCGGTGGCGGGCGATCTGGGTATCGACCGGTACTTCGCGGGAGTGCGGCCGGAGGACAAGGCCTCGAAGGTGAAAGAGCTGCAGAGCGAAGGCCGCAAGGTCGCAATGGTCGGTGACGGCGTGAACGACGCCCCTGCGCTCGCGCAGGCGGATGTCGGGATTGCGATCGGTGCGGGTACGGACGTCGCGATCGCTTCGGCGGGCGTGATCCTCGCCAGCGACGACCCCCGGTCCGTGATCTCCGTAATCGAGCTGTCGCGGGCCAGCTACCAGAAGATGAAGCAGAACCTCTGGTGGGCCGCCGGGTACAACCTCCTCTCCGTCCCGCTCGCGGCTGGCGTGCTCGCACCCATCGGGTTTGTGCTTCCGATGTCCGTGGGGGCGGTGTTGATGTCGCTGTCCACGATCGTTGTCGCTTTGAACGCGCAGCTGCTGCGCCGGCTGAACCTGAGCCCGGACGCCGTCGTCAACGAGTAGGCGCATGGGCGGCGGCGACGTACCCTGGAGGAAAGAGAGGTGGGACGGTGTTGATCACGATTGCACGGCGCGTGCATGACCAGCGCACGCTCACCCGCACTCTCCTCACCGTCGTCGCCGTCGCTCTCTCCGTCATCTTCGGACTCTTAGCGATGCATTCGATGAACACGCACTCGATGCCCTCCGGGCACAGTGAGACCATCACCGTCACGCCCGCTTCTGCCGACGTTCACCCTGCACCCATGCCTGGGGAAGACGCAGCGATCGACGGGGCGGGATGTGCCACGTGTTCTGACGATCCAGGTATGGCGTGGATGGCCTGCGTACTCGCGCTCCTCATCGCCGTCGTGCTGCTTGCGCGACCGTCCGCCTGGTCGCGAGCCCTTGGACGCTCCCCGGGAGCGCCCGTATCGCTCCTGAGCCTCCGAGATTCGTTGCATCCACTGCGGCCCCCATCCCTCACCGTTCTCTGCATCAGTCGCACGTGATGGACGCGCTACCCGCATTCTGCGGGTAACGCCCTTCGCCCAGCCTGTCTCGCTGGGTGCCATCATCGACTCTTGGAGAGAACTCATCATGAAGACCCGTTTTGCGGCGACTGCCGCGCTCACCCTCGTTGCGTTGCTTGGACTCGCCGGCTGCGCCGGAACCACGTCCGGCGGCGGCGATATGCCCGGCATGGACCACGAGAGCAGCAGCTCCGCCCCGGCATCCGCGGACGCCAACGATGCCGACATCATGTTCGCCAGCATGATGAAAGAACACCACGCTCAGGCCATCGACATGTCTGACATGCTCCTCAGCAAGAACGGCGTCGACGCACGTGTCGTCGCTCTCGCTGAAGAGATCAAGGCCGCGCAGGAACCCGAGATCCAGAAGATGGATCAGTGGCTCGAAGAGTGGGGCGCTGACACCGCCGACATGGAGGGCATGGATCACAGCGGCGGCATGATGTCCGACGAGGACATGCAGGCTCTCGAAGATGCCACCGGTGCGGACGCCAGCCGCCTGTTCCTCGAGCAGATGATCCAGCACCACGAGGGTGCCGTCGAGATGGCCCAGGAAGAGGTCGACAACGGTCAGAACAGCGACGCGGTCGCTCTGGCCGAAACGATCATCGAGGCGCAGACCACGGAGATCGCCACGATGGAAGACCTCCTCGCCACGCTCTGATTCACGCCTGGGGTGCGGGATTCCTCCCGCACCCCTCGGCTGGCTCTTCCCCGCAGCTCTCGCCATCACACCGGTGACGCCACGCTGCGTGTCTCATTCGCGCACCCCGGGTGCGTACCCGCACGCACTTCTTCAAGTCGGAGCCATATGAACCGCTACTCACCCCTACCCGCTTTTGCGATCGCTCTTATAGCCGTCACCGCCACCGGATGCGCCGCACCACAAACCTCCGGCACCGATGCGGTTCCCCCCGTCATCGAACACATTCACGGTGTCGCCGCTGACCCAAACAGTGAGAACCTCTTCGTAGCCACCCACGGGGGAATCTTCACCCTCACACCCGAAGGTGCGCTCGCCGGTCCCATCGGAGGCTACGACTTCGATGCGATGGGATTCACCGTCCTCGACGATGCCCTCTTAGCATCCGGACACCCGGGCACGCAGACACCCGCAGAGCTCGGCTCCCCAAACCTGGGCGTCATTCGCAGTGACGACTTCGGCGAAACCTGGTCACCGATCGCTCTCACCGGCACTACGGACTTCCATACCCTCACCGCTGGACCGGACGGCACTCTCTACGGGATCGCTTCTGACGGGGTCGACCTGCTCATCAGCACTGACAACGGTCGCGAATGGAACCGCGGCGCCACACTTGCCGCGGCAGACCTCGCAGCCACCAACGACGGTCTCTACGCGGCGGCAGAAGAAGGACTACTTCTCAGCACCGATAACGGCGCCAGCTTCGCCCCCGTCGCGGACGCCCCACTGCTCTACGCCCTCGACGTCCGACCCGACGGCACGCTCGCAGGAGTCGGAACGGACGGCGCCCTCTGGTCTCAGAACACCGAAGGAACATGGCAGCGCCTCGACCCCCTCCAAGGGGCCGCCCAGGCCTTCACCGCGATCGGTGACGACAGCTTCGTTGTGGTCGATGACCGCGGCATCGTCCAGATCGCACCCGATGACACGACCGTCCTCGCCCCCGTCCGGTAGGTGGCTCACACCAGAACGGTCGCCATGATCAGCGCTGCAACCTCTCCGGACGCATGCCGGTCTTCATCGCCTGCGCCACGGTCCTCGCCATATCGAGCTTCCACCTCATCGGAGCTTTCACGGCACTCCCGGGGGGGGTATCAACCGCACTATGGGTGAGTCTATTCTCGACCGGCAAGCGCTAGAAAGTTCACAGACGCGAAGCAGAGGCGGTTCCCCGACGGTCAGCCCAGGCCGCATGATTGGTCAGCTTGGCCTGTATAGTCATCGTGTGCTGACTATTGCTTCTCGTCTTGATGTGATGAACCGTCTCGGTCGCGCGATGGCAGACCCGTCGCGCTCGCGGATCCTTCTTGCGCTCTTGAATGTGCCTGGCTATCCAGCTGAGCTCGCTCGCGAACTGGATCTCACACGTACGAATGTCTCCAATCATCTGACGTGCCTGCGCGGGTGCGGTCTGGTTGTTGCGACCCCGGAAGGCCGGCGCACGCGTTACGAGATCGCGGACCCGCATCTCGCAGTGGGCCTACGACACATGCTGGAAGCGGTCGTCGCCGTTGACGAGGGTTTTCCGTGCACGGACGAGAAGTGTGAGTGCTGCGCATGAGTGAAGAGTGCTGCGGCCCAGACGAGCCCCGGAAGGCTCGCACGATTCAGCGCGTTGAGTTGACGCGTTCCCACAGGACGGGAGACGCATGTTGCGAGCCCGACCCGGTGCGAAATGCCACGTCCTCCGAGGCCCATGAGGAAGGCGATGCTTGCTGCGGACCGGCGCTGCCGTCCAAGGCAGGCGTGGATGACGATGAGATCGAGGTGCGTCCGCCGTGGTGGCGCGACATCGCGCTACTGCCGTCCGCGCTGTCGGGCCTTTTCCTGGTCGCCGGGTACGCGTTCGAGTGGGCGGGTATCGAAATCCCCGCGCTTGTGCTGCAATGGGCTGCTCTGCTGACCGGCGCCTACACCTTCGTTCCTGGTGCGATCCGCCGGTTGATCCGGGGTCGACTTGGCGTCGGGCTGCTGATGACGATTGCCGCGATCGGTGCGGTTCTGCTCGGCCATGTCGGTGAGGCTGCGACCTTGGCGTTCCTGTTTTCGCTGGCGGAGGCTCTCGAGGACCGTGCGATGGATCGGGCGAAAGAGGGTCTGCGTGCCCTGCTGTCCCTGATCCCGGAGACCGTGCGTGTCTCTCGTCTCGCCGGCGACACGACGATCCCGGCCGCGGATGTCCGTGAGCTCGATATCCTCATCGTTGGAGCAGGCGAGCGTGTTGCCACCGATGGTGTTGTTGTCGAAGGGCGTTCGAGCCTGGACACATCCGCGATCACCGGTGAGTCCATCCCGGTCGACGTGCATCCCGGCACTGCGGTCGCGGCGGGCTCGGTGAACGGTGCATCGACGCTGCGGATCGAGGCGACCGCGGACGGGCGCGACAACTCGCTCACCCAGATCGTGTCCCTCGTGGAGCAGGCCCACGCCCGCAAGGGCGACCGCGCGCGGCTTGCTGACCGGATCGCCCGCCCCCTCGTCCCCGTGGTGCTGATCGCCGCGGCCCTTGTCGCCGTGTTCGGATTCATCGTCGGAGATCCGTCGACCTGGATCGAGCGTGCACTCGTCGTCCTCGTCGCCGCGTCTCCTTGTGCTCTTGCGATCGCGGTGCCGGTCACGGTGATCAGCGCCATCGGGTCCGCGTCGAAGTTCGGCGTCGTGATCAAGTCCGGGGAAGCGTTCGAGCAGCTCGGCACCATCCAGGCGGTGGCGCTGGACAAGACCGGTACCCTCACCCGCAACGAGCCGGCCGTCGTCGACGTGCGCCCCGCAGCCGGCATCTCACGGGACGAGCTGTTGACCTGGGCGGGAGCAGTCGAAGAGACAAGCAGCCACCCGCTCGCCGCCGCGATCACCACGGCCGCCCCCGGCGCAGCTGGAGCCGTGGACGTCGTCGAAGACGCCGGCCACGGCATCACCGGCCGCGTCAACGGCACCCTGGTCCGCGTCGGCAACGTCCGGTGGCTCGCCCCCGGAGTCCTCCACTCGGCCGCTGATGAGATGGCCGAAGACGGCATGACCGTGGTCGTCGTTGAAGCCGAGGGCGAGATTGCCGGGCTCATCGGCATCCGCGACGAGCTGCGCCCTGAATCCGCCGCAACCGTGCGACTGCTGCAGGATGCCGGTATCGGGATCACGATGCTCACCGGGGACAACGAACGCACCGCCCGCGCGATTGCGGCACAGGCGGGCATCACCGACGTCCGCGCAGAGCAGCTCCCTGCGGACAAGGCCACGGTCATCGAACAACTCGCCGCCGCGCGCCCGACAGCCATGGTCGGTGACGGCATCAACGACGCCCCCGCCCTCGCGACCGCCACCGTCGGTATCGCCATGGGGCTGAAGGGCTCGGCTGCTGCCATCGAGTCTGCCGACGTCGCCTTTACCGGGAACGATCTCCGATTGATCCCCGGCGCGCTCGCGCACGCTCGTCGCGGTCGCCGGATCATGACCGCCAACATCGTGCTCGCCTTGGCGATCATCCTCGTGTTGTTCCCGCTCGCCCTCTTCGGCGTGCTCGGGCTTGCCGGTGTAGTTCTCGTGCACGAGATCGCGGAAGTGTTCGTCATCCTCAACGGGGTGCGCGCGGCGCGGCGCCCTGCTGCCCTGCGGTCACCTGCCGCAACCTCCGTACCCGCCCAGGTCTGAACCATCCCGCTTCGACGGCACTACCCCGCTCCCACGGAGCCACTTTCGAAGGCCCCGAAATCAACTGGGTTGCTCGGTTGTGGGACGCGGACGCTGACAGTAACTTCAGTTTGACCTTCGGGCGCGTGGCTCTCGGGTTCGCAACAGATCTTGATTGGTGGGGCTGGTACCATCCTGAGGTCATGGTCGTCCAAGGTCGCATTCGCAATAGCGACAGCCGCGCCGACGAGTTCATGATAACGAAGATCATTACGGCCCTCGGATTGGCACTTCTTCTCATCGTCGGAGCGTGGCCGGGCGGCCATCGTGACGCGACGGATGCGACTGCGTATCTGAGCACGACATCCTCGTCGTCACTAGGTACGTCTTCTGCTGGCCCTGTCGCGGCGGGTTCGGGTGAAAGCGGTGTCGGCGCAACTGCGGAACATGTCGTGGCTGGGGATACTGCGAACGACATCATGATCGGCGTCGCCGGGTGCCTCTTGGGTATCCTCTGCTGCTTCTTGGTGCTCATCGTCACGCGGATCTTCCGCCGTCACGTCCCCTCTTCTCGCGTTCGTGAACGTTTGCCGCGCGCACCATCACTGGCGGCCATGACGGGGCGCCTGTTCGTATTGCCTCCTTCTCTCACACAGCTTTCTCTGTCGCGAACCTGATCTGGCGGCGCCATCTCTTCGATGGCGCTCCCCTGGTCGTCCTCGTTCGTTGTGTGTGTCTGGAGTGTCTATGAAATCTTCTATGAAAGCGGTACTTGTCACCGTGGCTCTCGCCGTGGTGTTGCTGATCGTTGCGCTGGTGTTCGTCCTTGTCAATCAGAGTCGAGCTGCCGCACCCGAGACGGGGGCCGCTGATGGTCCACAGGTCGTCCGTGAGAACTCGCATGTCCTCGATGACGGAGGAGATGGGGCGGTGACGGTGGTCGAGTTCCTCGATTTCGAGTGCGAGGCCTGCGGTGCTTTTTATCCCCTCGTCGAGGATCTCCGTGGCAAGTTCGATGGCGAGATCACGTACGTGATCCGCTACTTCCCGTTGCCGGGTCATCTCAACTCGAAGAATGCCGCGATCGCTGCCGAAGCCGCAGCGCAGCAGGGACGGCTGGAAGAGATGTATCACCGCCTGTTCGAGACGCAGTCTCAATGGGGTGAGGCTCAAGAGTCTCGTGCGGACCTGTTCCGGGGATTTGCGGAGGAACTCGGATTGGATATGGCCGCGTTCGATGATGCGGTCGCTGATCCGGCGACTGCAGAACGGGTCCAGTTCGATCTAGACGAGGGTGAGCAGCTCGGTGTCAGCAGTACCCCCTCGTTCTTCATCGATGGGGAGCCTGTCGTGCTGGAGACGTGGAATGACCTGGAGGACACCATTGAAGCCGCGGTGAACGGTGCTGAATGATGGCGCGTTCGCTATCGCACCGTCGCGTCATCATCGTCGGCGCCGGGCACTCCGGGTTGGCGACAGCCGCCGCACTCAGGTCCTCCGGGCTTGAGCCGCAGAAGGACTTCGTGATCATCGATTCTGCACCTCCCGGTCGACGAAGCTGGGCCACACGGTGGCAGTCGATGAAGCTACGCAGCGCGGCCCGCCACAGTGTCGTCCGCGGGTTTCCTTTCCCGGGCGATGGAGACCGTTATCCGAGTAAGGATGAGATGTCCGATTACCTGTCTTCGGTGGAGAACGCCCTCGGTGTGAAGACCGTGTGGGGCACTCGTGCTCTTGGAATCACCCGGTTGGGCGACGGATCCACACTGCATCTGTCGACCTCCGCCGGGGAAGTGCAAACCCGAAATGTGGTCTGTGCAACGGGAGCTGCCGCGGTGCCGCGCGTGCCGGGCTGGCGCCTGGAACTGGCAGTACCCGGTGTTGTGCTGCATTCCAGCCAGTACCTCTATCCCGCCCAGATACCTCCCGGCCGCGTGTTGATCGTTGGCGGTGGATTCAGCGGAGTGGAGATTGCAGAAGAGCTCGCTTCCTCCCACGACGTCACCCTCTCCACTCGAGCGGAATCCTCAGAGGTGTCGGAGCGGCCCATCTGGTCGAGGCTGCGACGTCGGGGTCCGATGTCTGAGTCACGCCCCCGCGTAGCTTCGACAGACGTCACTCATGCCGCCGCCGTGACGGAGGTACACGGAGACACCGTGATGTTCGCCGATGGGGCGTCCGTGAAGCCGCATTCCGTGATCCTTGCGACCGGGTACAGGCCGGCGGACGCATGGCTGCCCGATTCGGAGCCGCCCGGGCAGCCTTTGCACGTCAATGCACGCATCCCGGGACTGTTCACTGTTGGCATGCCGCGTTACTCCCGGGCAGATGCGGGCACCCTCGCTGGGGCGGGTCGTGATGCGGCGATCGTCGCCCGGCACATCGTTGGACGGCCGTAAAGGAGCACCATGACAGACACAGGGCACAGTCACGGTATCGGTGACGCCACTCCCCGCAATCGCCTGGTCATCGCGTTCGCGATCACCTCTTCGGTCTTCATCGTCGAAGTGATCGGCGCAATCATCACAGGCAGCCTCGCACTGCTTGTTGATGCGGCGCACATGCTCACCGATGTCGTCGGGTTGGCGATGGCCGTCACCGCTGCGCATCTGATGAATCGTCCCCCGACTCCCAAGTACACCTTCGGTCTTCGACGCACGGAGGTTCTCGGTGCGCTCGCTCAAGCAACTTTGCTGCTCGGGGTGGGCATCTTCGCGCTCGTGGAAGGCGTACGGCGGCTGTTCGAGCCCCCTGAGATCGCATCGGGGAGTCTGCTGTTCTTCGGCATCGTCGGTCTCGTCGCCAACATCGCCTCCATGCTCGTATTGTTCAGCGGCCGCGGACGCAATCTCAACATGCGCGCCGCGTTCCTCGAGGTCGTCAACGATGCCCTCGGTTCCGTCGGCGTCATCGCCAGCGCCATCCTCATCGCCGTTTTCGGTTGGTATCAGGCGGACGCCGTCGCGGGCGTCTTGATCGCGCTGCTCATCATTCCCCGCACTCTTATCCTGTTGCGAGCATCCGGTCGGGTGCTGTTGGAGTCCACACCCGCCGGCCTCGACCTCGAGGATGTCCGCCGCCACATCCTTGCCCTTCCGCACGTGGTCGCGGTGCACGACCTTCACGCGACCCAAGTCTCGACCGACCTCCCCACGCTCACCGCCCATGTCGTGGTCGATGACACCGTCACGATGGAAGCTTCCGCCGCATTGCTGACATCACTTCAGCAATGCGTCAACGAGCACTTCGCCGTGAGCATCGAACACTCCACCTTCCAGATCGAACCCGAATCCCACCCCGGAGAGCACGACACCCATGCATAAACGCCTCTCGGCACGTATCACAGCCCTCGCCGCCGCCGCCCTGATGGTGTCGGCATCCGTCGTGCTGGGGACCACAGCCCCGGCCGCCGCTCACGACGAGTTCGTCTCGGCGTACCCCGACGCCGACTCGGCCGTCGACGGCTCTCCCGACGAGATCTCTCTGATGTTCACCGGGCTGCTTCCGGATGGTGACGGCGCAACAGTCATCGACGTGGTCGATGAAACCGGAGCAAACGTCGCAGTCGACGCCCCCCAGGCGACCGATGACGTTATCACGCAGCACCTCTCCCCGGACGCCGCGACCGGTGTCTTCACTGTCCGATGGAAGACCGTCTCCGCCGATGGGCATCCGATCAGCGGAGAGTACGTGTACACCGTCAGACCCGCGACGGACACGGGATCCGGCACAACCACCGCAAGCCCCACCCCTGAAGCCTCACCACAGAGCAGCGAAGAAACGGAAACCGCATCGCCGGCACAAACGTACGGCGGCACACCATCCGGAGGCGGTGCCTTCGAAATGCTGCCCCTATTCTTCCTCTCCGGTTTGGCTATCATCCTGGGGGTCGGGGTTGTGGGCGTGATGATGGCCGGGCGCCGCCGTCACCAGCGGGATCGCGCCGAAGTTGCTGAGGATGCCGCGGCCGCGGGGGAAGACGCCGATGCGTGATCGAGTCCGCCGGTCGGCCGTGGTGCTCATCGTCGCCGCCATCGTTATCCTGATCGATCAAGGCACCAAGACTCTTGCTCTGAACACGTTGCGACAGGATGCGCGTATACCGCTGATCGGTGACTGGCTCGGTCTTCAACTGGCCTTCAACCCCGGGGCGATCTTCTCGCTCGGGGAAGGCTCCACATGGGTCATCACCGTCGTCGGGCTCGCTGTCACCGCGGCCCTCATCGGTGCCGCTACCCGAGCCCGCAACGTGTGGTCGGCGGTTGGTTTCGGTTTCATCGTGGGCGGTGCGATCGGGAACCTCATCGATCGCTTATTCTCGCCGCCCGCGTTCGGGATCGGGCACGTCACCGATTTCCTTGCCTACGGGAACCTGTTCATCGGCAACCTCGCCGATGTCGCTCTCGGCATCGGTGCCGTGTTCCTCATCGTCGCGGGTCTGCGCATAAGCCGTCGCCGGCCAGACCCCTCGTCCCGCCCCGATCCCGTCGCCCCTGTACCCGCCGAAGAAACGGTTCACCCATGAGTCCCAAAGAACGTGTCCCCTCCACTTACCAGCGGAACGCCCTGGCCCCCAGCCTCGTCGCCGCCGCGATCCTGTTCCTCGCCCCGGCGCTCTTCCAGGCGAATTGGGCGCCCCTCGTCCTCTTCATCGCCTCAATTTTCGGGCTGATCGTCGCGTGGTTTGCGCTGCAGGCACGCCACTGGTGGTGGATCCCGGTCTTCCTCGCGATCGCCGTGCTCTGGAACCCGGTAATGCCCTTCCCCTTCTCCGGTGTCGTGTGGACCACAGCACAGCCCATCGCGGCCGTGGCGTTCCTGGCAGCGGGGGCGACGATCAAGGTGATCCGGAAGTGAACAGCGCGATCTTCTTGTCACGACCATGCGTGTGAGCGGCCAGATCCTCGAAAGTCCCCCGTCTTTGCAGGCGTTCCTCGCACCGGCGGACATCCCGCTTCCGGTGTTACCGATAGTCGCGGGGATCCTCGCTGTGCTGTATCTGGTCGGAGCGATCCGGTTGTGGACGCGCGGGCGTCGGTGGCCCGTGTGGCGAACGGTCAGCTTCCTTCTCGGGTGTGTTCTCCTCGCGGCGGTCACTGGTCTAGGCGTTGAAACCTACGGCCAGGCGCTGGTGTCCGTTTTCATGTTCCAGCAGCTCACTCTGATGATGATGGTGCCGCCGCTCCTCGTCCTGGGCTCTCCCGGCACCCTTCTTCTGCGAGCGACACCGCATCATGGAGCGGGACGGTTAGTCCTCACAGCGGCCCACGGTGCTCTTCGAAGCCCGGCCGCGAAATGGATACTCAGTCCGTGGGCCACTGTCCCGCTCTACCTGTTCGCGTTCTACGGCATCTACCTTGCGGGTGCTGCCGATGCCATCCTCGCTCTCCCCGGGGGTCACGTCGCACTCGAGGTCGGATTCCTCCTCGCCGGCGTGCTCTTCACCATCCCCATCCTGTCCTCCGATCCGCTGCCGGTCAGGTTGGGTCATGGTGCCCGTGCACTGGACGTCTTTGCCGAAGCCGCGCTCCACGCATTCTTCGGGGTGTTTCTCATGATGGCCAGTACGATCCTGGTCGGCTCGTTCGTCGCGCCCACCGAAGCACTGGGCATCGATCCCCTCGCCGATCAGCAGCTAGCCGGCGCTCTGGCATGGTCCTACGGTGAAGCCCCGACCGTACTGATGTTGATCTACGTGATGCATCGTTGGTTCCGAAGCGACACCGCTCGTGCTGCCGCGGCGGATCGGTATGCCGACGTGCACGGGAACGCCGACCTCGACTCGTACAACGCTTACCTGAAAAACCTGGGCACTCATGACCGTGACCGCTGACCCGTTGGTGGGACACGCCCTCTCCGTTCGACCACGGCGCGGCAACGCCAGTGCGCACGATGCGCTCCTGGCAGCTGCGGTGCCATTTCCCGTAGCGATCGTCGCGTCCGCCATCGCAGGAGGCATGCTGGATCTCGCCTACCCCGCGTCCGGGTGGTGGCCCGCGACGTTCGTGAGCGCAACCATCGGGCTGTGGACGCTTCGCGGACGCTCTGTTCCCGGGGCGTTCCTGATCTCCCTCGTCTACGGGACGGCCTTCTACTTCACTCACTTGGTATGGGTGACCCGGTTTCTGGGGCCCATCCCATGGGTCGCGCTGGCTGGCTTGGAATCCCTGCTGTTCGGTGCCGGCGGTGCGCTGATCGCACTCGCCTATCGTGTCGCCACCACGCGGGCGGGATTCGGGTATCACGCGATCACTCCTGTGCTCGTCGCCGGGGTGTGGGTGCTGCGGGAAACGCTGATGGGGAATGCGCCGTACACCGGGTTCCCGTGGGCGCGAATCGGCTTCACTCTTGCCGAGAGCCCGCTCGCGGAAGCCGCTTCCTGGGTGGGGACAACCGGGCTGACCTTCCTGACAATCCTCGTCTGCGCAAGCGTCGTGGAAGCCCTCACCCTCCGCCGGTGGGAGCCGGGAGCAGCAGCGGCGGTCATCGTCGTTGCCGCGATGGCCGTCCCTCTGTTCCCGACTGAGCAAGCGGGAATGATGCGCGTCGGATGGGTGCAGGGCAACGGTCCCAGCGGCTACTTCGACACCAGGACAACAGGTGACATCCTGCGCGCACAGGAAGAAGCGACCGCTCCGCTCCTGGGGCGTGAAATGGACCTTCTCGTCTGGCCAGAAGGGGCCGTCGACGCCGATCCCCTGCGCGATGCCGCCGTCGCAGGCCGCCTTGATCGACTCGTGCAGGGTGCTGGCGCTCCGGCACTGGTGAATGCGGCAACCACCCGCGGAGCTGACACGTTCAACACCTCGATGCTGTGGACCAGCGCCGGGCCGCAGCAGCTCCACGACAAGGCCAACCCCGTCCCTTTCGGCGAATACGTGCCGGACCGTTGGTTCTACGAAGCCATCGCCCCCGATCTCATCGGGTTGATACAACGCGAGTACACGCCCGGCTCCAACACGCCCCTCATGAACGTTGGCGATGTGCCCATCGGTCTGGCGATCTGTTTCGACGTCATCTACGACGACGTCATCCACCAGAGCGCGTCCTCTGGCGCGCAGATGTTCGTGTTTCAAACCAACAATGCGGATTTCAGAGGCACGGACGAGAACCTCCAACAGCTGACCATCGCCCGCATACGCGCGCTCGAAACAGGGAGAACTGCGGTGAACGTCTCCACCACCGGGACCAGTCAAGTCATCGGCCGCGATGGAAAAGTGTTGGCTCAGGTTGCGGTGGACACGACCGCGGCGAAGATCACCGAGGTCCCCCTCCGCGCCGGCACGACTCTCGCTGTCGTGCTGATGCCGTGGCTCGGCTGGATGCTCAGTATCGGAACGGTACTAGCGCTGCTCGTCATGTCGATCCGACAGCGACGGACGCATGCTGACTCCCAGGAAGACGGATGGATGACGTTGTGAAGCTCAAGATTCTGACCTCTGGCGCGGCGCTGTGCGCACTGCTTGTGCTCACCAGCTGCGCACCCACCGTCCACCTCGAGCCCGCAGCGAACGCGAATGACCCGCTGTGCGCAGAGGTCACCGTACGATTACCGGACTCGATTGGCGACCAGGCTCGCGTCTGGACGGACGCTCAGGCCACCGCAGGATGGGGCACCCCCAGTAGCGTGCTCCTCACCTGCGGGTTGGAGCCCCCGGCCCCCACCACGCTGCAATGTGTCAGCTTGGGGGGCGTCGATTGGATCGTCGACGAGGAGGAGACCCCGAATCTGCGGCTCACAACCTACGGCCGAGATCCAGCTGCCCAGGTGTACGTGGACACGACCACCCTGTCGGCGGACGCGGTTCTCGAATCTCTTGCCGGGGCGATCCAGCAGCTCCCCAAGACCGGTGAATGCACGGCACCTGTGACGGAAGACCCGGACGCTGCTGGCGCTCAGACAGGGGATACCACTCCATGAATCCCGTTGTTCTCCGGATCGTTGGACCGACGATTCTCGTTGCCGCCGCACTCATCGCTGTGGTCATCGGGCTCGTGATTGGTGGAGGAGCTGCACCAAGACTCGCGAGTGACCCTGGAGCGCTCGTGCGATGGGGACTCCCGGCCGCGAAACTGTTCGTCAATCTGTCCGGTGCGGCGATGCTCGGGCCCCTGGTGCTGGCGGTGTTCGCTCTCCCCTCGGCAGGGAAGCCCTTCACCGTCGCGCTCGATATTGCCTCCGCCGGCGCCGCGACCCTCACCCTCACAAGCGGGGTGGTGGCTTACCTCACCTTCCTGTCCTCATTCAATCCGCAAGTTAACCTGAGTGCCGAGTTCGGCACGCAGCTCGGTCGCTTCCTCCTCGACACGGAGCTGGGACGATCATGGCTCATCACCGCGATCCTCGCTTCGGTCGTGACAGTCCTCGCATTCGCTGTTCGCAGCTATGGTGCGGTCATGATCACAACCGTGCTTGCGATCATCAGTCTGATTCCCATGGCCACCCAAGGTCATTCGGGTGAGCTCGCCAATCACGATCCCGCTGTCATGTCCCTCGTCCTGCATGTCATTTCAGCAGCAGTATGGCTCGGGGGGCTCATCCTGCTCGTCGTCGCGCGACCGATCAGCTCGCCGCGCGAACTCGAGAACCTGCTCCGCCGGTACTCGACGGTGGCGCTCATCGCGTTCATCGGCGTCGCCGTCTCGGGATACGCGCGGACGCTCACAGCCCTCGGCCGGTGGGAGGATTTGGCCTCACCGTACGGCATCCTCCTTCTCACAAAGATCGGCGCGCTTTTGGTCATGGGCGTCCTGGGTGCCGCCTACCGCCGCCGACTCATCGCAAAGACCAGCGAGGGCCGTGGCGCCTTCTGGATGATCGTGTGCGTCGAACTCGGTTTCATGGGTGTCGCGAGCGGGGTCGCCGCCGCCCTCGCCCGCACCGCCGCCCCCGCCGATGCGATCACCCTGCCGCAGACCACCGCCGCGGAGATCCTCACCGACGCACCCGTCCCGGTCGCACTCACCCTGCAGAGATGGTTCACGGCGTGGAGTCCCGACCTCCTTTGGGTGCTCGTCGCGGGTTTCGGAATCGTCTTCTACCTCGTCGGCGTCCGACGCGCACGGCGCCGCGGGTATCCGTGGCCAGCCAGGCGCACGATCAGCTGGATTGCGGGGATGGGGGCGCTTCTGTGGACGACCAGTGGGCCGATCGCAGCCTATGACGATTCGCTCATCAGTATGCGATTCCTCGCCTTCGCTCTCCTCAGTCTCGCGATCCCCTTGCTCCTTGTCTTCGCGGCGCCGATCACCCTCGCAACCTTGGTCATCCACCCACGGGACGATGGAAGCCGAGGACCGCGCGAATGGCTTCTCTGGGCCGCCCACAGCCCCCTGGCCCGGTTTACTCGTCGCCCCGTCGTCGCCGCGTCCCTGTTCGCCACGTCGCTGTGGTTGTTCCACTACTCCGACCTGTTCCGATGGTCGCTCTACGACCAGCTCGGAGCGGAATGGATGATCAGCCAGCTCCTCGTCACCGGGTGCCTCTTCGTACGATCGCTTTCCCCGAACGCGTCCACGACTCCCGAGGGGCGGTGGCGTGTGGCCTCACTCACTGCGCTCACAGGCGTGGCCACTTTCTTCGGCATCGCCACTATCGCTCGCTCCGACCTCATCGTCGCGGAGTGGTTTGGCGCCATGGGGCGGACGTGGGGACCCACCCCCCTGCAGGACCAGGCCCTCGCCGGAGCCGCCACCTTGATGATCGCGGGAATGCTCGCAATCCTCACCGGCTTCTCCGTCCTCCACACGAAACGCAACAACAGACCTACCGACAGCACCCCCGTGCCCGCCGGACGAAAGGACCCACGCCCGTGACCTCCACCCACCGCACCCGCTGGCTCGCCAGCACACTTCTTGCCCTCATCGCACTGGGAATCGTGGCCGCACCGGCCCCCGCAGCTCTCGCGCACGACAATCTCCTGGACACCGTGCCGGGGGCAGACGAAACCGTCACCCGACTTGACGATGTCGCTCTCACATTCAGCGGGGAACTCATTGACTTCAGCCAAGCCAGCTTCGCCCAAGTGCAAGGACCCGACGGCCTCTTCTACGAATCCAGCTGCTCCACCATCGATCGCAACATCCTCACCACCCCAGTCGCACTCGGAGAAGCGGGCCTCTACACCGTGCTATGGAACGCCGTCTCCAGCGACGGTCACCCCATATCCGAGAGCTTCGCGTTCACATACGCTCCCAGCGGGAGCGAGCCAGGGCTGGGATGGGACAAACCAGCATGCGGGAACGAACAATCACGGATCCAACCGGCAAAGGCGTCGCCCTCCGCCGCGCCAACCACCGAATCTCCAGCAGCGGACACCCCTCCCCCGGCGGCATCCGCAGGCGAGAACGAGGTGGCTTCGATCGCGATCCCGCTCATCATCGCCGTGGCTGTCACAGGTGCCGCGGTGATCACGGCCACCGTTGTCGTACGGCAAGTGAAGAAGAAAAAGCACAACAGGTTGAGCGCCGACGTCCATACGGATACGAAAGCGTGAGCTTCGTGTCAGGGCAGGCGAACTCAAGTTCGATGCGTCAGATATGGGCCACAGATCAGAGATCACGGGCGAGTCGGCGCGACTTCGACCCCCACGAACGGACGATAGACCAGACGACGGGCAACGCGAGCATGGCCAATCTGCGCGCCCATGGCAGCAGAATCCACGAAACCGAGCTCAAGGAGAGGGCACAGTGAACGAACGAAGCTTCTCTGCGGCCACGGAAGCGACTGAAGAATGCGGGTGTGCACCCACGCCCGCCGAACGTGACTCGTTCTGGAAGCTGAGTGTTACTCGACGTGGCGCTTTCGGGCTCGGCGCCCTCGGCGTCGCCGCATTCGCTGCTTTCGGTATCGGCTCCGGCGTCTCAGCCGCGTACGCTGCGTCCTACCCGAGCTGGGACGATGTGCAACGCGCCAAGAACAACGAAGCCGCCAAAGCGTCCGAGATCACTCGGATCGAAGGGCTGATCCAATCTCTGACGCAAAAGGTCGCCGAGACTCAGGCTGCCGCCGATACAGCCTCCGACGCGTTCTATGCGGCGCAGCAGGAATACTTCGCTGCGATCACGGAAGCGGACAGCCTGCAGGCGCAGGCGGACGAACAATCAGCGATTGCCGAAACCTCTGCGCGCAGGGCCGGTCAAGTTGCGGCACAGCTGTACCGCAACGGTGGAGACGATTCAGCACTTCAACTGTTCTTCTCCGGTTCCGCGGCCAACGCCGATGAGCTCCTGTCCCGCCTGGGCACCATGGACAAGCTGCTCGAGTACAACCGATCGGTCTACGATGACGCAATCTCGGCGCGCAATACCGCCCAATCGCTGACCGATCAGGCGAAGGTCGCCCGCGACGAACGGGACCGACTGCAGCAGGTCGCAGAGCAGAAGATGATTGCCGCACAAGAAGCGGCCGACGCCGCACAGGCCGCGCTCGACGAGCAAGCCGCGAACCTCGAGACGATGCAGGCGCAGCTCGCCGCGCTGAAAGACACCACCACGCAGACGGTCGCCGGCTATCAGGCGGGTGTGGCCGCCCGCGAGGCAGAAGAGAGAGCCCGTCGCGAACGCGAAGCCGCCGAAGCCGCAGCCAACGGAGGCGGCAATGGTGGCGGCGGAGGCTCCGCCGGAAGTGGCGGTTGGGTCCGGCCCCACGGAGGCGGCCGCAGCTCAAGCTACGGTCCTCGGACCCCGATCTGTGGCTCGCAGGGCTGCTCCTCGAGCTACCACTACGGCGCGGACATGGCCAACGGCTGCGGTGCCGCGATCTACGCCGCCAACTCCGGAACCGTGGACTACGCCGGCGCCAACGGTAACTACGGCAACTACGTCCGAATCCAACACGGCGGAGGCGTCAGCACCGGCTACGCCCACATCAAACCAGGAGGCATCGTCGTCGGTCGAGGCCAATGGGTCAACTCCGGCCAGGTCATCGCTTACGCAGGTGACACTGGACGCTCCTTCGGCTGCCATCTGCATTTCGAGGTCTACATCAATGGTGGTTACACCAACCCCGTCCGATTCATGGAAGACCGCGGCGTCTATATCTAAAGCTCCGACACGGGATTACGAAGTGGTGCCGTCGACACGAGCAGTCGGGTAGAGAGGGCTGCTCCAGTCGTCACTCGCGACATCCTTGCTAGGGATCTCAAAGAGGGAGGATGACGCTGCCCATCACCGCCGTCAGCCGCGACATGATGTCGGTCCACAGCCCTGTCACCATCAGGAGGCCGAGGACGATCAGCAGTATGCCGCCGCAGACGTTCACCACTCGGATGTGACGACGGAGGAACTCGGCTGTCTTCGCCGCCCAACCGAACCCGAATGCGACCAACAGGAACGGGATGCCGAGGCCGAGCGAATACGCGAGGCCGAGGAAGCCGGCCCGGACAGGGTCGCCAGCATTGAACGAAAGCGCGATGATCGCGGCAAGCGTCGGACCCATGCACGGTGCCCAGCCGATACCGAGTGCCACTCCAAGTAGCGGCGCCCCTGCGATTCCGGCCCGGGAGCCGACGTGGAAGCGAACCTCCCGCTGGGCGAAACTGAACAACCCGAGAAAGACGAGCCCCATCAGGATGATGACGACTCCGAGGATGCGTGTGACTAGGTCGCCCCAGCGTAGGAAGAACACGCCGGCCGTGCCGCCCAGCGCGGTGATGAGAACGAAGACGACGCTGAATCCGAGGATGAACAGCAGTACGCCGACTACGAGCTGACGGCGCTGGGGCGCGACTGCATTCGTCGCGCCACCCTTCGAGCCCGGCGCGACCGCCCCACCAAGGAAGCCGAGGTAGCCGGGGACCAGCGGGAGTACGCAGGGCGACAGGAACGACACGAGACCGGCGAGCATCGCGACGGGGACTGCGAGCCAGAGCGCACCGGACCCGATGATGGTGTCGGCGTTCATGGTGTCTCCGCCAGAGCGTCCTTGACGAGCGTCGAGAGGATCGAGGTGCCGTCGATGGGTCCGATGATGCGGGCGGCGACGCGTCCCTGTTTGTCGAGCACGAGAGTCGTTGGTGTCGCCTGGATCGGCACCACCTCGGAGAAAGCGAGTTTCGCCTCGGCCGTGTTCACGTCGATCAGGCTCGGGTAGGTGATGCCAAACTCGTCGGAGAAAGCCTGGGCAGTGTCAGCCTGGTCGCGGGTATTGATGCCGATGAAAGCTACATCCTCGCCGCCGTACTCGCGCCAGACGCTCTCGAGATCCTTCGCCTCCACGCGGCACGGCGCGCACCCCGCGTACCAGAAGTTGACCACCGTGACCTTGCCGGCGTTGTCGGCACTGTCGAAATCATCGCCAGTTTCAGTAACGCCGCTGAAGACGACTGGTTCGCTCCGCTCGGCCACCGGGATCTCGACAATCGCGCCGTCGGCGGCCACATACCCGGTGTTCTCACCCTTAAGGAAGGAATCGCTGACCGGATCCGGCGCGCACCCGGTCAGCCCGATCACGGACACAGCGAGCATGGCCCCGACCGCGCCACGAACGGCACGAAAGCGGGGTCTTCGACGCATATTTCGAACCTTACACAGATCACCTATGCGTCACCTTTGCCTCGGACACTTCCCGACCGGGAATAGACTCGCATGCATTGTGTTATATACCCCTAGGGGGTATCTTTTTGGGAGTGAACGGCTACGAGAGCAACAAGGCTGATCTGCGTAAGCGGTTGAGCCGGGTAGAGGGTCAGGTGCGAGGTATCGCACGAATGGTTGATGAGGACAAGTACTGCATCGATATCTTGACGCAGGTGTCTGCGGCGACGAAGGCCCTCGAGACGGTGGCGTTGTCGCTACTCAGTGACCATCTCGCTCATTGTGTCGCTCAGGCAAGTGCTGAGGGAGGCGAGGTGGCTGCGGCGAAGGTCCGCGAGGCCAACGAAGCGATCGCTCGTCTCGTCCGTTCATAACTACTACGTCTGTCTACTCGAAGGAGCACATCATGACTGATCGCATCGAACTCGGCTTGAAGGACGCGAATGCGGGGTGCGCATGCTGCGCTGCCCCTTCATCCGTTGACGCATCCGCGCCTGTCGCGGCCCCGGTCTCGGCCGAGATCTTGGTTGCGGGGATGACATGCTCGCATTGCGCCTCCAGCGTCAGCGATGAGCTGAACGCCATCGATGGTGTCGACGGTGTCACGGTCGACCTGAATGCCGGCGGGGCATCCCGCGTGATTGTCCACAGCGCCGCCCCTATCGATCCCACGGCTGTACGGGCTGCGGTTGAAGAGGCCGGCTACACCCTCGCGACGTCCCCGATCTGAGTCGCTATCCGTTTGCGCCCGGCTGATCCGGGTGCATCCGAGCAAGGAGTTTCCGATGAGCCAGCATGACCAGCACCACGAACACACTGCGCATCAGGATCACGGCAGCGTGCCGACAACGGAGCATGACCACACGGCGATGAGCCACGACCACGGTGCTCCCCCAGAGCACGCTGGTCACACGAGCCGCGGCGGTCACGGCGGTCACGGCGATCATGTCGGTCAGTTCCGGCGGTTGTTCTGGATCATGCTGGTCCTCGCGGCCCCTGTGGTTGGGTTCTCGATGATGTTCTCGATGCTGCTCGGGTACCCATTGCCCGACGCCGCGTGGGTGGGTTGGGTGTCCCCGGTTCTCGGGACCGTGATGTATGTGTGGGGCGGGGCCCCGTTCCTCACGGGTGCCGTGAGCGAGCTCCGTGCACGCAAGCCCGGGATGATGCTGCTGATCGCCCTTGCGATCACCGTGGCATTCCTGGCGTCCTGGGGTGCGAGCCTCGGCATGCTGCACCACGAGTTGGATTTCTGGTGGGAGCTGGCGCTGCTGATCGTGATCATGCTGCTTGGTCACTGGATCGAGATGCGCTCGCTCGCGCAGACGACATCGGCCTTGGATTCCTTAGCGGCGTTGCTGCCTGACGAGGCAGAAAAGGTCGACGGCGATACGACCGTAACGGTCGCGCCCTCGGACTTGCAGGTAGGCGATGTCGTGGTCGTGCGTCCGGGCGGGCGGGTCCCCGCCGATGGGCGCATCGTTCAGGGATCGGCCAGCATGGACGAGTCGATGATCACCGGAGAATCCCGGCCGGTGCGCCGCAGCGATGGCGACCCGGTCATTGCCGGTACCGTCGCCACGGATTCCGGAGTGCGGGTGGAGATCACGGCCATCGGTGAGGACACCGCTCTCGCGGGGATTCAGAAGCTGGTCACCGAGGCGCAGAGTTCGTCGTCTCGGGCGCAGCGGCTCGCGGACAAGGCCGCAGGGTGGCTGTTCTGGTTCGCGCTCGGCGCCGCAGCGATCACCGCGATCGTCTGGACGGTTGTTGGCCTACCCGACGCCGCCGTCATCCGCACCATCACGGTGCTGGTGATCGCCTGCCCGCACGCGCTGGGCCTGGCGATCCCGCTGGTCGTGTCGATCGCGACCGAGCGCGCCGCCCGCGGGGGCGTGCTCATCAAGGATCGTCTCGCGCTGGAGAGCATGCGCACCGTCGACACTGTTCTGTTCGACAAGACGGGCACGCTCACCAAGGGCACCCCCGCGGTGACCGCCATCAACCCCGTCACGGGGACCGACGCCGATCAGCTGTTGGCGTGGGCGGCCGCGGCGGAAGCAGACTCCGAGCACCCCCTCGCCCGCGCGATCGTCAACGCGGCAAAAGAGAAGACGCTCACCGTTCCACGCTCAACCGACTTCGAGTCATCCCCCGCTGTCGGGGTGCGTGCCCGCGTTGACGGACGTGTCGTGCAGGTCGGTGGCCCGTACATGCTCGAGCAGGAGAATGCGCAGGAGCTGCCCGTTGCTGACGAGTGGCGGAACGAGGGTGCGATCATCCTTCACGTGCTCGTCCACGGTCAGGTTGTGGGCGCGCTGCGTCTGGCGGATGAGATCCGCTCGGAGTCGCGCCATGCGGTCGACGCGCTCCATGAGCGCAGTGTGCAGGTGGTCATGATCACCGGTGATGCGGACGCGGTCGCCGCCTCCGTGGCGGGCGAACTCGGCATCGACCGGTACTTCGCCGGGGTACGCCCCGAGGACAAAGCGTCGAAGGTGAAAGAGCTTCAGGGCGAAGGTCGAAAGGTCGCCATGGTTGGTGACGGGGTGAACGATGCCCCCGCGCTGGCGCAGGCGGACGTCGGTATTGCGATCGGGGCGGGAACCGATGTCGCAATCGCGTCTGCGGGGGTCATCCTCGCCAGCGACGACCCCCGGTCGGTGATCTCCGTGATTGAGCTGTCGCGGGCCAGTTACCGGAAGATGAAACAGAACCTCTGGTGGGCCGCCGGGTACAACCTTCTCTCGGTGCCGTTGGCTGCCGGTGCGCTCGCCCCCGTCGGGTTCGTGTTGCCGATGTCGGTCGGTGCAGTGTTGATGTCACTATCCACGATCGTTGTCGCGCTGAATGCGCAGTTGCTGCGACGGCTGAACCTCAGCCCGGACGCCGTCGTCGACAAGTAGGCGCATGGGCGGCGGCGACGTACCCTGGAAGAAAGGGAGGTGGGACAGTGTTGACGACGATCGCACGGCGCGTGCATGACCAGCGCACCCTCACCCGCACCCTCCTGACCGTCGTCGCCGTCGCCTTTTCCGTGATCTTCGGGCTTCTGGCGATGCACTCGATGAACACGCACACCATGCCCTCCGGGCACAGCGAAACCATCGCGGTCGCACCCGCGCATGCCGACGCTCACCCCGCACACGCCTCAGGCGAAGCTGCAGCGATGGATGAGACGGGCTGTGCGACGTGCTCTGACGATCACGGCATGTCGTGGATGGCCTGCGTTCTCGCGCTCCTCATCGCCGTAGTGCTGGTCACCCGGCCGCCCGCCTGGTGGCGCTCACTCACCGAAACCCCTGGTCCGCTCCTTTCACGTTTTGCGCTTCGCGGCGCGCTGTACCCGCTGCGGCCGCCGTCTCTCACCGTTCTCTGCATCAGTCGCACCTGATGGCTGGCATGCCCGTTCTATGGGCAACGCCCCCTCGCCCAGCCTGTCTCGCTGGGCACCATCATCGACTCTTGGAGAGAACCATCATGAAGACCCGTTTTGCGGCGACCGCCGCACTCACTCTCACTGCTGTGCTCGCCCTTGCCGGCTGCGCTGGAAACACCTCCGGCGGAGGCGATATGCCCGGCATGAATCACGAGAGCAGCAGCTCCGCCCCGGCGTCGGCGGACGCCAATGACGCCGACATCATGTTCGCCAGCATGATGAAGGAGCACCACGCTCAGGCCATCGAGATGTCTGACATGCTCCTCAGCAAGGACGGCGTCAACGAGCGCGTCGCCGCCCTCGCGGAAGAGATCAAGGCAGCGCAGGGCCCCGAAATCCAGAAGATGGAGCAGTGGCTCGAAGAGTGGGGCGCTGATACCTCCAACATGGAAGGCATGGACCACGGCGGCGGCATGATGTCCGACGACGACATGCAGGCCCTCGAAGATGCCACCGGGGCGGACGCCAGCCGTCTGTTCCTCGAGCAGATGATCGAGCACCACCAGGGTGCCGTCGAAATGGCCCAAGACGAAGTCGACAACGGCCAGAACAGTGACGCGGTCGCCCTGGCCGAGACGATCATCGAGGCACAGACCACGGAGATCGCCACGATGAAAGACCTCCTCGACACACTCTGATCTACCTTCGGGGGTGCGGCGCTCGCCCGCACCCCCGAACTGGCCTTCTCGCAGTAACCCACGCCACCGCGCTGGTGCCATGTCGCGACTCTCATTCGCGTACCGCTCGCGCACCTGCATGCATTTCTTCACGTCGGAGTCTCATGAACCGCCACTCGCCCCTACCCGCTTTCGCGATCGCTCTCGCAGCCGTCGCCCTCACCGGCTGCGCCGTGCCGCAGGCCTCCGGCACCAACGCGGTCCCCCCCGTTATCCAACACATTCACGGTGTTGCCGCTGACCCCCGCGGTGAGGACCTCTTCATAGCCACCCACGGAGGACTCTTCACCCTCACTCCTGAAGGTGCGATCGCCGGTCCCATCGGAGGCCACGATTTCGATGCGATGGGCTTTACCGTCCTCGACGACGCCCTCTTCGCATCCGGTCACCCGGGCACACAGACACCCGCAGAGCTCGGCTCCCCGAACCTAGGTGTCATTCGTAGTGACGACTTCGGCGAATCGTGGTCACCGATCGCCCTCACTGGCAGTACGGACTTCCATGTCCTCACCGCCGGACCAGACGGCACTCTCTACGGGATCGCCTCCGATGGCGTCGATCTGCTCATCAGCACTGACGACGGTCTCGAATGGACCCGCGGCGCAACACTTGCCGCGGCAGACCTCGCCGCCACCGGCGACGGTCTCTACGCCGCCGCGGAAGAAGGACTGCTCCTCAGCACCGACAACGGCGCCACCTTCACCCCCGTCGCCGACGCCCCGCTGCTCTACACACTCGACGCCAAACCCAATGGCTCGCTCGCAGGAGTCGGAACCGACGGTGCCCTCTGGTCACAGAACACCGAAGGAACATGGCAACGCCTCGACCCGCTTCAAGGGGCCGCTCAGGCCTTCACCGCGATCGATGACGAACGCTTCATCGTTGTCGACGACCGCGGCATCGTCCAGATCACAGCCGACGACACAACCATCCTCGCCCCCGCCCGGTAGAGAACGCCACCACCAGAACGGCCACCCATGGTCCCCCGCCGCAATCCCTTCCGACGCATATCCGTCTTCATCGCGTGCGCCACAGTCCTCGCCCTGCTTCTCGCCCTTGCGAGCTTCTACCTCATCGGAGCCATATTCAGATGACCCGCCACCTGCACCCAGCTCGGCACCGTCCACGAGCACACGTTCCCACGCGCACCAGCCACATGTCCCCACAGCGGCGTCACGATCGCCTCGTACGTATCGGGGCCTTCCTTCTCCTGGCCGCCGTCGCACTGATCGCAACTCATCTCCTCATCGACACAACCGTTCCAGACCAACGGTCACTCTGGGCATACACGCTCGGAAGCTACGAAACAGCGTTCATCCTCGCGATCGTCGGACTGGCGCTCGTGCTGCGTGAACCCCCGGGAGGCGCGGATGAATCTCAATGACTACTGGACCAACGCCTTTTGGTCCGTCATCCCCACGATCGCCGTCGTCGCAGCATTCTGGTTCGTCCTGCGGTCCATCATCAGAGCCGACCGCAACGAACGAAAAGCACACGCCAAGATCGAGCAACAACTCCGCGCGGAACGAAACCATCCTCGCCAACTCGCATCGGCGGACGACGAGCGAGACCCGCTACCTGAACGCCGGAAACGTCTGCCGAAAGCAGATACCGGCGAACGTTAACGGCGGGCGCACGATGACGGGCGACGCGAACTCGCCGGAAACGATCGTTTTCGGCGGGTCGTCTGCTGCACGCTCCCTCCTGCTGTGCTCACTCGCGTCTTCAGCGGGAGATTTTGGAAAGCGGAGATGGGTCCGAGGCCTCGCTTGCGGCACCACCAGTAGAACCGAATGCGAAACCACGCCGCAAACGATCGTGTACGGCGGGCGGCACCGAACCGTGAGGTTGCTCAACATTTTCTTGCGAGAGGCGAGGGGAAGTCTGCAATGTCGGACATATGAGGGATCGTGGTGACTATGAGCTGACCAGGATCGTGAGGGAACGCTATGACCGGTAGCGACGAGCCCGAAGGGCATTCGTCCCCCGATGGCGTTCCTACTCTCATCGCGTGGGCAACGGATCAGGCCTGGCTGGCCGAGGCAGACCGCGATCGCGCCGAGGAACGTTTCGACCGGCTCGCTGGAGACCGCGAACTCGCGACCGCACTCCAGGCCAGCGGATACCGTGGCCGGAACTACGATCTGTTCGCGAATGAGATCGCGAAGTACGGGTGGGCTGTCATCCGCGGGTGGATCTACAAAGGGCAGATTCGTGGCGAGGTGAAGCGAAAAGGCTTCGGCGCACTGGAGCCTGAGCCCCGCCCGGGCTCGATGATCGAAGAGGCCGAGAGCCTGGCGGATGAGACGATCGTGCTCGCCCTCACCGCGTTCCGAGACAAGGTGCTCGTCCCGGGCAAGTGGGACCCCGCCAAGGGAGCTTCCCTGCGCACGTTCTTCGTGGGCCAGTGCCTTCTGCAGTTCAGCAACGTCTACAAGCGTTGGCGTCGAGAAGAGCTGCGTTCATATGCGGAGCCGCAGGCTCCGCCGCCCGCAGCGGCCTGGGCCGACGACTTCGAGGAGGGTCCGTCGACGTCGGCTGCTCCCGACGCGAGCGAGGCGGCGCACATCAAGGACGAGCTGCGTCGTGCATTCGGGAGCATCAAGGACGAGCGTGTCCGCTCAGCCTTTTATCTGAACGTGACGCATGGCTTCACGCACGCGGAGATCGGCGAGAAGCTTGGCATGACCGCGAAAGCGGTGGAGTCGGCGATCGCGCGCGCACGTCAGCAAGTACGACAGAACCGGGAGTCCGCATGAGCAGTGAATTTCGAGGCAAGATCGAGCGCTCGTCCTTCGGGACCCAGAACGCGAAGGCGGCACGCCGAACCGTTTCCGCCAACAAAGCGCAGTCGCTCGTCTCGCGATCGATGACGGGCAAGACTCAATCGAAGCAGTTGAGAGGCCGCGAGGGGAAGTGACCAGCGGCGGACATATACCGAGATGTCGGGATCACAACGGAAAAGAGCCGCCCCGCGGTAACGGGACGGCTCACAAGCCCTGAGAAGGTCAGGTCTCATCCAGAGCACTGACTGTACCGGAGTTGGCAGCCGCAGACTAGCGGCGCTCCATCTCATGGCACCCCGGCACCAATCAGTGAAGGAGTTCCCATGGGAACCGTTCGTCGCTCTGCATCCACCGGTCGTTTCGTCTCCAAGGCCGCTGCGGCCCGCTGGCCCGGAAAGACCACCACCGAACGTGTCGGTTCCGGCACGAGCAACTCGACCACGGTGCACCGCTCCGCGTCGTCGGGCCGGTTCGTCACCGAATCGACCGCCAACCGCAACCCGGGCGGCACGATCAGCCAGCGCGTCTAATCGAACCTGAGGGCCTGCACGTGCACACGTGCAGGCCCTCGTTGTGTAAGTCGAGGGCCTCCAGAACCCCGTCGGTGGCGGTCAGTAGTTCACCTTGTCGATGACGAGGTTCCCGTCGAGCATCTCGTGCGGGACGGGTCCTGCACTGGGGGAGCGGGATGGTCAGTCTCACGAGGTCGGGGTCCGCAACGGTCTCCGCGGACGCCAAGGCGTGAGCGCCCGGGACGGCAACGCCGACCGGCATCTCAATGTCTGCCGCAGCGCCGGAGCCGGCAATGTTCACCGGAAGCCGGCGGCGAGTACTGTTCACCCGAAGGCTAGTGGGGGAGCTTTCCCCTCGTTCGTTCAAGTCTGGCCTTGCGTTGCCTAGACCTTGCGACGGAAGCCGGTGGAGTCCCGAGTGACATCGGGCGACCAACGATGCGGTTCTCGCTTCACGTCGGGCCACTCGAGATCAGATCGAACGATATCCGGTCCGCGCCGGTGTGTCGGAAGCCCGTCGAAGCCGACCGGGCTGATCCTGGGCGCAGGCGACGAAGATGTGCCTACCGGCACTCCGCCTCCCTCCGGGAGTGATGATGAAGCCAGCTGAGATCGCACGGATGATCGCTCGTCGACGGTTCTCGAAAGAGTCGGAGCTGCACTGGGTGCCGCGTGATCATCGTTCGGAGACTGGCTATGCGAACAACACCTCGTTCGCACCGGTCGACCGAAGTCTCGGCCGTTTGGATTGGTCTGTCATCGACCCCATGAAGGTTCGAGTATCGAAGGGCGCCAGCCACTTCTTCACAGGATCTGAGTACTTCTGGAGTCGCACCCGCAGCCACGTGTGGTGTGAGTCTCAGTTCGAGCGCGACGAGTTGATGTGGCTCGATTTTGCCGGACAGGTCGAAAGGGTGTGGTCGCAGCCGTTTGGCGTGGTGTTCGGCGTCCGCTCACCGATGGCCGGTCATTGGCACGTGCCGGATTTCTTGTTGCAGATGTCGGACGGCTCCTACGCCGTCCGAGATGTGAAGCCGAAGGAACGCATCGACGAGTCCGTGCAACTGCAGTTCGATGAAACCGCACGGCTGTCGGCAACGCTCGGCTGGCACTACGAGGTGCTCTCCGGTCACAGCGTCCATGCGACTCGCGGGGTCGAATGGTTGTCGGCGTCGCGTCATGACCGTTGCAGGCCGTCGGCGGACATCGAGGACAAGATCCTCGACGCAGCTACTCAGGGCAAAACACGCCGGGAGTTGTGTGAGCTGGCGTCTCCAGATTGCCCGCTTCTAGCGTGCGCATGGGTTGACAACCTCGCCTGGCGCAGACTTCTCGCGCTCGACTTGTCGTCCGTATTCAATAGCAACACGCTACTGACTACCGCACATCGGGAGAGAACGGACGCGATCAGTGTCCGATGAACGCAAACTGAAGCTCGGAGACTCTTTCGAGATTGACGGCGAGAGCTGGGTCTGGGTCCACATCATTCCTGGCCTGGAGGTGAAGCTCCGCTCTGAACACGCGCCCGATCGACACCTGATCATGTCCGTAGACGAGTTCCTGCTCCAGGCCGGAAC
The DNA here is from genome assembly GCF_000834175.1 of Microbacterium sp. MEJ108Y. Taxonomy (NCBI): domain Bacteria; kingdom Bacillati; phylum Actinomycetota; class Actinomycetes; order Micrococcales; family Microbacteriaceae; genus Microbacterium; species Microbacterium sp. MEJ108Y. Next base: position 237,334 of record NZ_JXQX01000009.1, read on the forward strand.
AGCCCAACGGGATCGCAGCGTATCTCTTCGACCGGACGGGGATGCATGGCCGACCGACGTATGCGATATGGAAGCCCATCTCCTTGAGGCGTTCACGGGCAGGCCGATGGATCCGTTGGCCTCCGCTTCTCGGGCACAATACGACCCTGCGCTGACAACTCAGAACGCACGCGTTGACGCGAAGCTGCTCGAGCTAAAAGGCACGTCACTTGGGCGAGCGCGCAGCACCTTTCACCTCCTGTGGAAGACGTACCAGCAAGACGGTGCAGCCGGGCTGAATGCCCGCATGCATCGCAAGGGCGAGCAGCGACTCTCCATCAGCCGGGCAGATGCACGGCTGGTGACGATCATCGATCGATTCCTCGATCGCCAAACGGACAAGTCGACGAGCAGCAAACGCCGGTGCGCTGTCTTGGTGAGGCGAGAGCTCGAGACCACTTACCCGGGCGATCCTCTATGCGAGATCAAGGCTCGCACCCTCCAGGGCTACATCAACGAGCGGGCGGCCGGCCGTTACAGCTTCGACAAAGCGACCACCCGGCGAAACACCGATAACAGCCCCAAGCGTCAGTACTACTCCGGGGCTGCCTATCAACTTGGGGAGCGATGCGAGATCGATTCAACGAAACTCGACGTTCTCGTCTGGGATGAGAACAGTGAGTTCCGGCCGACACTCACCGTGCTTCTCGATGTCGCAAGCCGGGTACCGCTCGCTTGGGCGATTCACGCGGACAGCCCTGGCGGATTCGACCATGCACTCCTGCTCGCCCGGGCTGTCATCGGGCGCAAAGCCGTACCTGGTTCGGGAGCAGCCACCCTCGCGGGATCAGCCACGTTGCCTTCTGACCTGATGAAGCAGGTGAACCCCTACCTCACTGACGATTCTCTGGCCCTCCCGTGGATCTTCCCGCGATCGATCACTATCGACGGCGGAGCAGATTTTCGGTCCCGCACGTTCAGAGATGCCTGCAGCGCGTACGGAATCCACAGGGAACTTGCCCCCTCCAGAACGCCGACGGTAAAGCCACACGTAGAGCGCAACTTCGGCACCCTCTCGACAGACTTCGCCGCATGGCTGGCCGGTTTCGTGGGGAACTCCGTCGCCCATCGGGCCGCCAAAGACGACCCCACCCTCACCCTGGATTCGCTTCGCCTCATCCTCGACAGCTGGATAACGAACATCTACCTGAACAGGCCTCACCGTGGCTTGAAGTCGACGAGCTCCCCAGGGCGCATCTTCACCCCGAATCAGATGTACACCGAACTGTTCGCTGTAGGACCCGGCGTCCCGGTGCCTTTCGGAGTTGAGGAGTACCTCGCGCTCTTGCCCACGGAACGGCGCATGATCGGTCGTGCAGGGATCGAACTCCACAATCGCCGCTACGACTCATCCCACCTGGAAGATCTCCGCAATCGCTCCCTCACGGGCGCTGAACCGGGATCCGCGAAAGCCAGGAAATTCCCAGTGAGCTTCGACCCCTACAACGCCAATGCCGTCTGGGTGCGTCACCCAGAAACCGGTGTGTGGATCGAGTGCTGGGACATCGCTCTGCGGGAGAAGACAGCACCGATGGTCGCCGAGATCGACATGAAACTCCTTGCCCGATACCCCGACGCCGCAATCGACGATCCCGACCGCCGCCGCGAGTGGATCGACCACGTCGAAAGTCGCGAACGAGGAGACAAACGGAAGCGCACCCAGCACAAACGGGAGCAACAGCGCCTCAAGGTCGAAGCGCAACGTGAACCAGGCCCCTCGACAACGACACCGATCCCACTACGGCAATGGGCCAAACCCGTCGACATCAGCACCATCGATTGGACATCCCCCGACATAGATCTCGCGCAAGCAGAGGAGCTTGATTCATGAAGATCACCCCACTCGTCCTCCACCATGACCGCAAGACCAGCCTTGCAGGGCTTCGAGAAGCATTCGACGCCGAGCCCGCATCCCCGCCGAAGATCACCTTCCGTCAGTACAGAGATCTGGACAGTGAAGCTCGAGAGCTATACGACCAAGCTCGCGAAGACTTTCTCCGGCTGACGCTGAGGGTGAAGACACGCGAGCAAGCGGTCTGCGCTCGCATTCTGGAGGACCTCATCCGGATCAACCCTCGGCTGAAGAACTCGCGGCGCGGGCTGATGATATCCGCGCCGATGTTCTCCGGCAAGACAGAGCTCGCTCTCCTGTTGGCTCGATCCGTAGAACGCAGACACGCAGCCCAACACCCCGACTACCTCAGAGACGGAGACGCACCGGTCGTCTGGGTGGAGATGACCGAACACTCGACCGGAAAAGCTCTCCTTGCCCAGATCGTGGAGTTTCTCGCCCCCACCATCGTTCTCCCCAAACAGATCGCCACCGACAGGCTGAGGAAGCTTGCCGTCGAGGCCCTCCACCGTCACGGCACGAAGCTGCTCGTGATTGACGAAGCGCACAAGCTCGGCGGGACTGAACCCTCCAGTGTCATCAAAGCCCTCCAGAACGAGTCTTGTGCGACCGTCGTCCTGGTTGGAATCAATCTCGACCAAGCATTCAAGACGGGCGACGGCCTGCAAGTCAGCGCACGATGTGACTTCGTCACACTCGACAAGATCGACCCCGCCGTCCAAGAGGACTTCGAACAATGGATCAAATGGGTCGCCACCTTCGACAGCTTCCTACCACTATGCGGGCACGCCCACGGCCTTCTCACCCGCAACGCCGGCACGCTAGTCCACGCCGCCGACGGGAAACTCGCCGTTCTCGCGATGATCGTGGACCGCCTAGTCGCGTCCATCTTGCGCGACGAATCGCGCACCTCGGAGACCGTAACCCGCGAGCGACTCTTCGGGGTTCTCGACACTCTCCGGCGCACCACGCTCAACACACACAACGTCACCCTTGACGACTTGGTGGACGCCGCATGATCAGCACGCAGGCGTGGGCGAAACGACCCAAGTGGCATCATCTTGAGACGCCACGCTCCTACGCGCAGCGGCAATGCCACGCCGCAGGAGTGCCGTTCGATTTCGCCGAGAGGGCGCTGACCAGCCGAGCGCAACCGAACATCCACCGCGTCTGGATCGACGATGAAGCGGCCGCTCGGACGGTCGAGGCGACGGCAGGGCGCCCGGCCGGTCATTACCTCCGCATGAAACGTCTAGCGCAACCGGACTCCACACGGGCCTATCCGCAGCGCTTCCTGTGCCGCCTATGCAGTGCCGGGGAGACGATCGAGCAGATTCCCCACGATCGGGAAAACTTCTGTCTCCGACACCCGGGGCAGATGGTGTGGGTCGGTCCCGGAACGGAACTCGATACCCAGGTGATCGTTCCCTTCGATCCCACGCTTCGGAACGCGGAACTCTCCGTCCGTCGACTCGTCGCTACTGGTCGAGTCACCACGCAACTGCACAGTCAAGTGTGGGCCATGGTGCGCGACAACGACATACTCTCCGCCCAGAACGGAGAGACCGGGCAGGATCCGTCCTTGATGAGCGCGGTACGCGAGATCGATCGCCGCGCACATCTGTACCGCGCGACGGTGCGCGTTCTGCAGATCTTGTCCAATCGTTCGCACTGCGCACGATGGCGCACTCAGCCGGCGGCAGATCTACGACTCGACATCAACGCAACGTTGGGCATCGCCAACAGCGACATCCTCGTCGAACGGGTGGTTCTCTGGCTCCGACCCCTCCGCCGCCACACCATCCCCACGAAGTTCCGCCCCCTGGAACCCGCCCTCGACACCGTCGACGTCCCCCGCATCCTCGACGCCACCGCCAACTACCCGCTATGGATCCTCCGACACCCGAAAGCCATCTCCGAATGGGACTGGGATCGCAACCCGCCCACCCGAGACCCCTGGTCGGGAGTAGATGTCTCCCACAAAGCCTGGTGGTTGTGCGAAGAGGGGCACTCCTGGGAAGCAAGCCCCCACGTGCGAGGCTTTGCCGAAACGAACTGCTCATACTGCATCGGCATGGACTTCTGGCCTGGACATACCGACCTCGGCACCCTGCGGCCAGACATCGCCGCGGAATGGGACACCACCCCAGGAGTCAACCGCGGGGGCCCCCATCACGTCAGCGTCACCTCCGCACGGAAAATTAACTGGCGGTGTGCGGCTCGACAGCACACCTGGCCTGCCCAGGTGCGCTCCCGCACCACGCTAAAAAGCGGCTGCCCCTATTGCGCCGGCAGCCGGGCGATACCGGGTGAAACAGACTTAGTCACTCTTCACCCCGGCCTCGCAGCAGAGTGGGACTACCAACGCAACGACAGTTCCATCACACCGGAGACAGTCACCCCCGGATCAGACCGTGTGGTCTGGTGGCGCGGCCCCTGCGACCATAGCTGGGACGCGGCTGTCGGCGACCGTTGCTCAGGACACGGGTGTCCGTACTGCTCCAACCAACGCACCCTCGCTGGTTTCAACGACCTCGCCACCACCCACCCTCAACTCGCCGAACAGTGGGACCACGTGAACTCCAAGACTCCTTGCGAGGTCACCGCGGGTTCGGATTTCCCCGCAGTATGGCGTTGCGCGCTGGGTCACAGGTGGGAACTCCCCGTCTGGGGCCGTACGAAGGACAAGACGGGCTGCCCCGTGTGCGCGAATCGCGTCGTCTTGGCAGGATTCAATGACTTGGGAACTCTCGACCCTCACTTGGCTTCGGAATGGGACCACAAAGCAGGCGCGAACGACCGGACACCGTCCGAAGTGACCGTCAGCAGCCAATACGAAGCCCGATGGCGCTGCGTGAAGGGTCACACCTGGCCAGCGACAGTCGCCAACCGACACGCTGGCTCAGGTTGCCCCTCATGCTCCGGCCGCGTTGCCATCCCTGGTACAACCGACCTCGCAACGCTTCGGCCAGACATCGCCGCTCAATGGGATCCCAGCAACGACTGCTCACCGAATCAGGTCACAGTCTCATCCCACGTGAAGGTGTCATGGAACTGCCATCGCAACCACTCGTGGCCGGCGACAGTCAAGAATCGGACGTGCGGCCACGGCTGCCCCTACTGCGCAGGAAAGCTGCCCATCCCTGGCGAGAACGACCTTGCGACTCTGCGCCCCGACCTCGCCAAGCAATGGGACCCAGCGAACGCCCTCTCTCCTACCGAGGTCACCGTCGGGTCGGGTCGAAAAGTCATGTGGATCTGTGCGTGCGGATACTCGTGGCCGTCCACGATTCAGACCAGAACCCGCAGACCTCACGCCCACTGCCCCGAATGTCGCAAGTAGTAACAGGACCCGATGCGAACCTCGTCTGGGGTTTTACTCGTGGCGCTGAGTCCTCCTCGCATCCAGCGCTAGCTCTCTGTTTGGCGCTGACGCTGACACGAGCGAATCGGGAGTGATCGAGAGACTCGAGCTCCCGATTCGATCACTGACGAAAGCATCCCGGATCGGCGAGCACATTCCCCTCGTTAGACGAGTTCGCTCACCAGCTGCTCGATTCGCGCCTTGATGTCGTCACGGATGGGACGCACGGCGTCGATGCCCTGGCCGGCCGGGTCGTCGAGCTTCCAGTCCTCGTAGCGCTTGCCGGGGAAGAACGGGCAGGCGTCACCGCATCCCATCGTGATGACGACATCGGATGCCTGCACGGCCTCGGTCGTCAGGATCTTGGGCTGCTCGGCGGTGATGTCGATCCCGAGTTCATTCATCGCTTCGACGGCAGTCGGGTTGATCTGGTCGGCGGGCATGGAGCCGGCGGAGCGGACCTCAATGCGGTCGCCGGCGATGTCGCGGAGGAATCCGGCGGCCATCTGCGAGCGTCCGGCGTTGTGGACGCAGACGAAGAGAACGGAGGGCTTGGTGGTCGTGTCAGTCATGGTTGCTCCTGGTGCGAGGGGTTGGTCAAGGGAGAAGGTCTTCGACGAGCGCGCGCACGCGGCCGGCGATGTCGTCACGGATGGCTTCGACACCGTCACGCGATGCGAGAGCAGGATCGCCGACTGCCCAGTCGTCGTAACGGACGCCGGGGATGATCGGGCAGACATCTCCGCAGCCCATCGTGATGACGACGTCCGCCGCACGGACGGCATCATCGGTGAGCGGCTTCGGAAAGCGCTCGACGGCAGCGTCACCTTCGATCTCGGCGAGAATCGACCGGACGTGAGGATGGATGACGTCGGCAGGAGCCGATCCTGCCGAGCGAGCCACGACCTTGCCGCCCGCCATCTTGTTGACGAGCGCGGCGGCGAGCTGCGAACGCCCCGCGTTGGCGACACAGACGAAGAGCACCTGGGGCACAGCAGAGTCGCGGTCCCGTGTGAGGTCGGCGAGTCGCTGACGTGCGAAGCGTTCGGTCAGTGGCACGAGTGCTGAGGTGACTCGCGCGGTGCGGGCGAGGGCGGTGTAGGACTCGCGGACGATGGTGAGCACGACATTGGGGTCGAGCTCGGGGACTTCTGCTGCGAGTTCATCTGCGAGATGGGTCACCCGCGCGTCGAAGTCGGGCCGCGGCTCATCGCGGCCGTCAGAGACACTCCACGGTGCGAGCGTCGCGGGCGCGAAGGATTCCAGCAGGGCCGTGACGGCGCTGCGCAGGTTCGGGTTGATCCGATACCAGACCCAGGTTCCACGCCGCTCCGAGGTGAGGACATCGACGTCCTTGAGCACCTTCAGATGGTGAGAGACCGTCGGCTGGGAAACCTCGGCGAGCTCGGCGAGATCGCAGACGCACGACTCCCCTCGAGGGTCGGATGCGATGGCAGACAGCATCCGAAGACGGAGCGGATCCGACAGCGCCTTCAGAGTAGAGGCGACCGAGGTGGCCGCATCGACGCCGATTGCGTGGCTGGCGACGGGACTGCAGGTGTCACCCTGGGTGGTCAGCACGGCGTTCATGTCTACATCCTTTCAGCGGTGAATGGATCGGTGTGGAACCAGCGTCGGGCTGCCCAGAGAGAGACATAGACGAGTCCGACGAGAACAGGAACTTCGATGAGCGGGCCGACGACCCCGGCAAGGGCCTGGCCGGAGGTCGCGCCGAAGGTGCCGATGGCGACGGCGATGGCGAGCTCGAAGTTGTTGCCCGCTGCGGTGAATGCCAGCGTCGACGAGCGTGCGTATCCGAGCCCCAGCGCCTTGCCGGTGAAGAGGCCGATAAACCACATGATCCCGAAGTACGCCAGCAACGGGAGTGCGATCCGAGCGACGTCCCAGGGGCGGCTGGTGACCTGTTCGCCCTGGAGCGCGAACAGCAGCACGATGGTGAAGAGGAGACCGTAGAGGGCCCAGGGGCCGATCTTCGGGAGGAAGCGGTCTTCGTACCAGTCGCGTCCCTTCGTCCGCTCCCCGATGAAGCGGGAGGCGAATCCGGCGACGAGGGGTATGCCGAGGAAGATCAGCACGTTCAGCGCGATCTGCCAGACCGAGATCTCGAGGCCTTGGGAGTCGAGCCCGAGCCAGCCGGGGAGAACCGTCAAGTAGAACCAGCCGAGCAGCGAGAAGGCGATGACCTGGAACACCGAGTTGATGGCGACGAGCACTGCCGCGGCTTCCCGGTCACCGCACGCGAGGTCATTCCAGATGACGACCATGGCGATGCAGCGGGCGAGGCCGACGATGATGAGCCCGGTGCGGTACTCAGGTAGGTCCGGGAGGAGAGCCCAGGCGAGAACGAACATGAGCGCCGGTCCGACGAGCCAGTTGAGCACCAGGGAGGAGATGAGCAGCTTCTTGTCTCCGGTGACCGCGGCGACCTTGTCGTAGCGGACCTTGGCGAGAACCGGGTACATCATCACCAGTAGGCCGAGGGCGATGGGAATCGAGATTCCACCGACCTCGAGGTCGGCTAGGAGACCGGAGACTCCGGGGATGAAGCGACCGATGACGATGCCGCCGACCATGGCGAGACCGATCCAGAGCGGCAACCAGCGGTCGAGGGTCGACAGACGACGCGTTGTGGTCGGGACGGTAGTGGGTGCGGTGGCGGTGCTCATGCGAGGAGAGCCTCCATCTTCGTGGCGATGATGGGCTTCGGGTGGGCGCCGATGAGTGTGTCGACCCGCGTGCCTCCCGTGTAGAACCCGAGTGTGGGAATGGACGTGACACCGACTGCGGCTACCGTCTCAGGGTTCTGGTCGGCGTCGAGCTTGACGATCTTCACACGGCCGTCATACTCGGCGGCGAGCTGATCCAAGAGGGGTGCGACCTGCTTGCACGGCCCGCACCAGGTGGCCCAGATGTCGACGACGACGGGGATCTCGGAGTCGATGACCTCGGCCTGGAAAGTGGCATCGGTCACAGTGATGGGCGCGCTCATGCGAAGACCTCCTCGGTCTCGGTGGGTACTGATACGGTCTCGTCCCGCGCCGCGAGGTAGTGCTGGGCGTCTTGTGCTGCGGCGCACCCGGTGCCTGCAGCGGTGATCGCCTGACGGTACGTGTGGTCGACCAGGTCGCCGGCGGCGAAGACGCCCGCGAGGTTCGTGCGGGTGGAGGGGTGCTCGACGAGCACGTAGCCGTCGGCATCCGTGTCTACGAGGCCGGTGACGATCTCGGAGCGCGGGTCGTGGCCGATGGCGACGAAGACTCCGGTGGCCGAGATCGTCCGCTCGGCGCCTGTGACGGTGTCGCGTAGCGTGACGGCTTCGACCTTCTCGGCGCCGACGAGGCCGGCGACCTCGCTGTTCCATGCGACCTCGATCTTCGGATGGTCGAGCACACGCTGCGCCATGATCTTCGAGGCCCGGAACTCGTCACGGCGGTGCAGGACGGTGACCTTCGACGCGAAGCGGGTGAGGAACAGTGCCTCCTCCATCGCGGAGTCTCCGCCGCCGACGACGACGATCTCCTGCTCACGGAAGAAGAAGCCGTCACAGGTGGCGCACCAGGAGACGCCGTGACCGGTGAGTCGATCCTCATCCGGCAACCCGAGCTTGCGATAGGCGGAGCCCATGGTGAGGATGACGGCGCGGGCGAGGAAGGTCTCTCCAGCGCCGGTCTCGACCGTCTTGATAGGCCCGTCGAGGTCGACCCGGATGGCGTCGTCGAGGAGGATGCGGGCACCGAAGCGCTCGGCCTGAGCGCGCATCGACTCCATCAGTTCGGGTCCCTGCACGCCGTCGACGAAACCGGGGAAGTTCTCGACCTCGGTCGTGGTCATCAGCGCGCCGCCCGCGGTCGAGGAACCGGCGAGGACCACGGGGGCAAGGCCTGCACGCGCGGCATAGACCGCGGCGGTGTAGCCCGCAGGCCCGGACCCGATGATGACCAGCTCAACCTCTTGAATCGACATGTGTCTATATTGACATTCATCGATACCGAGTGCAACTGTTGGTGACGGAGTTCACCTTCTCTTCACCTGGCGCACAGATCGTGCAGGTGGAGCAATCGAGACAGTCAGGAAGCCAGAGGACCCCAGATGACCCAGCCCAAGACAGTTCTGTTCATATGCAAGCACAATGCGGGGCGCTCCCAACTCGGCGCCCATCTTCTGACACACATCGGCGATGAGCGACTTGTCGCGACGAGTGCGGGAATCACCCCAGCCGCAACGATCAACCCAGCCGTCGCGTCAACGCTGCACGAGCTCGGAATCGACACGTCAGCGGCCACGCCCCGGGCCGTGACAGTGGATGATCTCAACGCGGCCGATGTCGTGGTCTTGATGAAACCGGGCCTCCCGCTGCCTGGCGCGGTGCACGGAGAGCTGGTCGAGTGGTCATTCCCGGACCCCTCGAACTGGGAGGCCGACGGGGTGCGCGAGCTCCGCGACGCCATCGACGCGAAGGTGCGTGGTCTGGCGGCTCGGCTCGTCAGCTAAGTACTGAGAGGTGGGGCTCGGTTCGGGAGCCCCACCCCTCATGAGTTGCAATCAGCCGACAGTGACAGGCCGCGCGCCGATCTGCAGGGTCTGGGGAGCCGCGCAGCAGCTTCCCGCATTGTCATCGAAGTCACCGGATCCACCGCACACACCAGTGTCAGGGAGAGAGAGTTCGTTGCGTGCGGCCGCCTCGTGGTCGCCAGCGAGGTGAGCTGCGACACTACGGACCTGCTCGAAGCCAGTCAACGCGAGGAACGTTGGGGCTCGCCCGTAGGACTTCACTCCGACGATGAAGAACCCTTGCTCCGGCTGCGCCAGTTCTCTCGCGCCCGTCGCGGACACCGATCCGCAGGAGTGAATATTCGGGTCGATCTCGGAAGCGATGCCTGCGACCGCCTCGAGAGTGGGATCGAGGTCGATCCTGAGCTCTCGCAGCATCCCGGTGTCAGGGCGGAAGCCCGTGAGTGCGAATACTCGCCCGACATTCGTCACCTCGCGCCCATCTTCGGCGACGAGCGTCAGACCATCGACTCCGTGCTGGAACTCGGCGACACGGAAACCTGTCACCAGATCGACGACCCCCTCGTCGATCACCTTGCGGGCGCGGGAACCGAGCGCGGCACGCTCCGGCAGCTCGTCCCCGATTCCGCCGCCGAAGACGTTGGCGGCGCTCCCTCGGCGTAGCAGCCAGGTCACGCGCGTTCCCGGCGACCGGCGGGCCAACTCACTCAGACGCAGCACGGCATGCGTGGCTGAGTGCCCCGCACCGACCACCACGACGTGCGAACCGGCGAGGTCCGACACATCGGATGGGATGCGGTACGAAATCAGATCGGACGCCGCGGCTTCGCCGGGGGCCGGGAACCCATCCGCCCCGGCGGGATTCGGCAGGCCCCAGGTGCCACTGGCATCGATGACCGCGCGGGCGAGGAGGCGAGATTCGTTGCCCGCGGCATGTACAGTGTGGACGACGAACGGCTGGCTCCGGCGGCCTGCGTCGACGACTTTGTCGCGGCCCTGGCGGGCGACTCCGGTGACAGTCGTCGCGTAGCGGATCCGCTCGCCCAGGACATCCGCGAGTGGCATCAGGTAGTCGCTGACCCACTGCGCGCCGGTCGGATACCCCGAGTCGGGTGCGCTCCACCCCGTGGGCTCGAGCAGGCGGCGCGCAGCGGCGTCCGTGAGTTCTGGCCACGCTGAGAACAAGCGCACGTGTCCCCACTCGGAGACTGCAGCTGCTGGGCCGTGCCCGCGCTCGACGACGAGGACATTCTCGTCGCGTTCGACCAAGTGTGCCGCTGCGGCGAGGCCCTGCGGCCCTGCTCCGATGACGACGACGGGAAGCTCAGACATCGCATCTCCTCAAATCGAAAAACTTCAATATGAAGACTGTCGCCTATCTATCGAAGATTGTCAATACGTGCCAGACTAGTCGCGTGAGCTTGCCAACGACAATCGAATCGACCAGTTGCTGCGTCCCGCCAATCACCCCCTCCATGACCGTCGCGGATGCCGAGCGGGTTGCACGCCTGTTCAAGGCGCTCGGCGATCCAACGCGGGTGAGGCTCCTGTCTCTCATCGCCGCCGGGGCTGGCGGCGAGGCGTGCATTTGCGATCTGACCGAGCCCGTGGGGCTTTCGCAGGGCACGGTGTCGCACCATATGAAGCTCCTCGCCGACGCCGGCCTCGTCACGCGTGAACAGCGCGGCAAGTGGGCGTACTTCGCTCTCAACGGCGACGCGATGGATGCCGCTGCCGACTCTCTCCGCGCGGTGTGACCTCAGCGAGTGCCCCTTCGCCACACCTGGGCGGCCGGCTAGCCGCGCTGTCGGTGGGGCAGGTCATCAGTTGGGGAATCCTGTTCTATGCACTGATCGTCGCCTCTCCCGCGGTCGCGGATGACACCGGGTGGCCGGTGGCCCTGGTCACGCTGTCGTTCTCGTCGGGCCTGGTCGCCTCCGCTGTCGCTGGCGTTTTCGTCGGGAAATGGCTCGACGAGCGGGGGCCGCGCCTCATCATGACTGTTGGCAGCGTCGTCGGCCCGCTCGGCGTCGTGCTCGTCGCTCTCGCACCGACCCTTGCAGTCTTCACAGTGGGGTGGGTCATCGCAGGACTCGCACAATCGGCAGTGCTCTACCAGGCGGCGTTCACTGTCATCGCTCGCCGGTACGACGCTCGACGCCGCGGGGCGATGACGATCTTGACGTTGGCCGGCGGGCTCGCCTCCACCATCTTCGCCCCGATTGTCGCCGGACTCCTGGCGATAACCGACTGGCGGACCATGTTCCTGATACTCGCCGGTTTCCTGCTTCTCACCACCGCGCCGCTGCACTGGTTCAGCCTGGAGCGCACCTGGTCACCCGTTCGCCACGACGCCGCCGCAGAGGTTCACACGGTGAGCACGGTCGTGCGCACGCGACGATTCTGGATGCTCGAGCTCTCCATGTTCGCTCTCGCTGCTGCGCTGTTCAGCGTGACCCTCGCGCTCATCCCGCTCTTCATGGAGAAGGGCATGAGCTACGAGCTCGCCGCCTGGGCTCTCGGACTCCTCGGCGCCGGTCAGGTGATCGGGCGACTCCTCTACGTCGCCGTCCCGCACACTGCCCCACCATGGGCCCCCCTCACGGTGACCGCCGGCCTCAGTGTCATCTCTCTCACCTTGCTGGCCCTGATTCCCGGGCCTCCGTGGCTGCTGATCTCCATAGGTATCGCTGCGGGTGCGGTGCGAGGCGCTCAGACGCTTGTTCAGGGTTCCGCCGTCGCGGATCGCTGGGGCACCCAGAACTACGGCGCCATCAACGGGATCTTCGCTGCTCCGATCACGCTCGTCGGAGCGTTCGGCCCGGCACTCGGTCCGCTGCTCGCAGTGGCCACCGGTTCGTACTCCGCCATGGCCCTCATCGCCGTCGGGCTCGCTGCGATCTCGCTCGCGTTCGCTCGGTTCTCCTAGCGGTCAGCCGAGTGCTTGCCGGCGATGCGCGGGAGTTCTTCCGAGTCCGTTAACCTCACGTTCACATAGATGACCTTCTATCAATACGTCGAATAGATCACCATCTATTCGAGGCGGTCTATCGGCCGCCTGTCACGAGTCTGAGATGAAGGAAGCAATCGTGCGAAAGACCACAGCAAAGATCTTCGCCTCCACAGCATTGGTCATCGGCGTTCTCGCGCTGAGCGCCTGTGGTGGGCAGCCGAGCGCAGGCGAATCCGCCGGCTCCGGCGAAGGATCGGGCGGGCTGACCGGCTCGGTGAACACCGACGGGTCGTCGACAGTCGCCCCTCTCACGGAAGCCGCAGCCGACCTGTTCCGCGATGAGGAGTCCGGAGTGAACGTCTCCGTCGCTACCTCGGGCACCGGTGGAGGCTTCAAGACCTTCTGCGCGGGCGAGACGGACATCTCCAACGCCTCCCGCGCCATCAAGGACGAGGAAGCCGCCGAGTGCGAGGCTGCCGGCATCGAGTACACCGAGATCATCGCGGCCAACGACGGCCTGTCCGTCGTCGTCAATCCCGAGAACGACTGGGCTGAAGACCTCACCGTCGAGCAGCTGAACAAGATCTGGGGTCCCGAGGCCGAGGGCGAGATCACGAACTGGAACCAGGTCGACTCGAGCTTCCCCGACCAGGCGATCACGCTCTTCGGTGCAGGCACCGACTCGGGAACGTTCGACTACTTCACCGACGCCATCAACGGCGAAGAGGGTGCGATTCGCACCGACTACAGCCCCTCGGAAGACGACAACATCACCATCCAGGGTGTCGCAGGTGACGTCGGTGCCATCGGGTTCCTCGGGCTCAGCTACGTCGAAGAGAACGAGGGCGTCATCAAGGCTGTCGCGGTCGACGGCGTGATGCCGAGCACCGAGACCGTCCAGGACGGCACCTACACTCCGCTCGGGCGCCCGCTGTTCATCTACGTGAACAACGCCTCGTACGTCGACAAGGAGCCGGTGAAGTCGTTCATCGACTTCTACGTCGCCAACTCGCTCGACATCGCCGAGCGCGCACTCTTCGTGCCCCTCACCGAAGAGCAGGTCACCACGGCGGCTGACGAGCTCGCCTCGCTCGGCTAAGCCTCCGGCTCAGGACGATTCCCATGACCACCGTCACTGAGCGGCCCGGGGGCCCGGCTACCGGCCGGGCCCCCGC